>CAYWBK010000376.1:0-6458 GCA_964455745.1 uncultured Armatimonadia bacterium | reverse complement strand
GCGCCTAACGGCTGGCGCTCTCGTAGTCCGGCCCCTCCTTGAACGGCGTCTGGCCCTAACTTAGCACCTATGGGGGCCGGGGGTGAGGCGCCGTTCCTCCCCCACAAGGCCTTCCCCCCTCCCGCGTCGAATACCCGCCACCGATCCCACCCGCAGGAGGCTCTTCATGCGTCTGCGCCTTTGGCTTGCTGTTGCCCTCGCGACGACCGCCGTCCACGCCGGCCCTCAGCTCGATTTCGCCGCGTTCCTGCCCGACCTGCCCACCCAATACCACTTCGCCGACGGTGCGCCGGGCCTTCAGGACTTCTCGACTCGCGAGTACAAGCCCACCGGCAACATCAAGGTCTTCATCCGCAACACGGGCGATCAACCGCTCACCGCAACGGGCATCACCGTCGACGGCTCGTCGGTCGAGCAGCTCCGCGAGCAACGCGCGATGCTCTGGTGGCGCTGCCTGCCGAACCCGATCCCCGCGCGAGGCGAGGCCGAGGTCCTCATCCGCCCACGCCTCCCGGTCACGAAGCCCGTGAAGGTCTCCGTCGCCTTCGCCGGGTCGCCCGCCGTTACGGTTGAGGTCTCCCCCACTCCCGACCCCGTGCGCCTCGTCTGCGTCGGCTTCAACCACACGATGGACGAGGTTTTCCTCGTTGCCGCGAAGCTCGAGAGCAAGCCTCACACCGCAGCCCGCGTCTTCATCGACGGCGAGGAGGTCACGGCAAACTCGCGCCTCCTCTCCCCCACATTCGAGTGCGGCGTCTGTCCCGCCGTCGTGCGCCTGAAGAGTCCCTTGAAGTACGGCTCATATCACGTCTTCAAGATGGCCGGCCGCAGCGGCGGGGCATCGGCCTGTGTCCAGCGCGTGTATGACGGCTTCGTCCCGGTCGGGTCGTACGGCTACGGAACCGTCGAGGACTACGCGCGCAACGGCCTCAACGGCTACAACAACTTCAGCGTCAGCAGCAAGGAAGAACTCGATTTCCAGCGGATGCTCGGCATGAGGGGAGTGTTCATCACCGGGGCCAATCGCCCGCCCGCCTATGCGGCCAGGCACGAGGGCCTCTTCGCTTACTGCCTGCAGGACGAGCCGGATTGCTCGGACTACAACGCCGAAGGCTGGCCGCTGTCGGAGCGCATCGGCTATATGGCCCCGGAGATGGAGCGTCGGGCGGAGATGTGCCGCCGGGCCGACCCGCGCAACCTGATCTTCCTTACCATCGACCAGACCTACAAGCCCGCGAACTACTATGTCTATGGCCAGCTTGCCGATGTGACGAACCACGACTGCTACCCTGTCTCCAGCGGCGAGGGCGCGCGGCATGTCATCGAGGCCGTCGAGACCGCGTGGCTGGGCATCGCCCCCCACCCGATGTTCTTCACCTACCAGGGCGTGTACGAGAAGATGACCGACCCCGAGAAGGAGGCCAAACGCAAGTTTCCACGCGCCGAATTCCCGCAGGAAGTGCGCCTGATGATGCTGTATGCCATCGGCTGCGGCTCGCGCGGGCTGTACAACTACATCCACGCCTCCGATGGCTCCAACGAGGGCTCCGATCAGCACCCCGACGTCTGGAACGAGATCGGCATCGCCAGCCGCGAGGTCTCGCTGATCGCCCCGCTGATCGCAGAGTCCTGTCCGATGCCTCGTGGGGCGGGCGTCTCGCCCGCCGACAGCCGGTCCGCAGGCGAGACGCCTGCGCCACGCACGGGAGTCGGGGACCGCAAACTCTGGCTTCGCGGCCTGATCGCCGGCCCTGACTCCGCCATCATCGTCGCCGCAAACGACGGCTACCAGGAGACGCGCGACAACTTCCTCTCCAAGCCCATCGAAGACGTTCGCATCCGCCTCGCAAAGCTCTCGTGGCTCCCTGTCAAGGGGGCCTGGATCGTGCGCGACGGCGCATTCGAGCCCCTGAAATACCAACTTGGCTCCGATGGCACGACCATCCAGCTCCCGAAGCTCGACATCGCCGAGATGATCCTGGTGTCTTCCGACCCGAACCTGCCTGCGAGACTCCTCGCCGAGTACCAAGCACGCGAGCAGATGGTCGCGAACGGGCTTCTCAAGGTCGCCCGCGCTCGCTTGGCCGATCTCGCCAACGTGCGCTACCTGATGCGTAAGATCCCGGCGGACAACAAGGCCTGCATGGTCCTCGCAACCGGCGGCGGCTATGGCATCACGCACGCGAACCTGTGGAATCCCCTCGGGGAGAAGTACAATGCCCTCGAAACAGGGGGCACGACCCAGACCGGGCGCATCGGCATCGACTGGAAGTTCACGATTCCGCCTGACCGCGCCGGCAAGCGCCACACGATCTACACCGCCTTCGGCGCTTACGGCCCGCCGGTGACTTTCGCCGTGACCGGCCCCGACGGCAAGGTCTTGCTGCAGAAGGAGGAAGAGGGAGACTGGGGCGGCGCTGTCCGCACGTATCAGCTAGTGTTGCCCGCCGCCGGGGAGTACACGATGTCCTATTTCCGTAACCACGACGGCAAGGGCGAGTTCGGCATCCACGCCGCCCGCGCGGCGTTTGTGGTGCCGGAGGGATAGCCCGGTCACCTGCCTAAGGGAGGTTCCACTGTGCGCAGTGGCGGACTGACGGTGTATCGGGGTCTAGCAACGACGGTTGCCTTGTGCGGGCTGGCTGTCGCGTTCACCGGCTGCAGCAGCCCGCTCAGGCGCGTGGCAGATCGTCCGACGCCGCTACTCCGCGCGCCCGAGGGCTTCCACTGGAATAGCCGTCCGCAGTGGAGTTCCGACGGCTCGCACCTGTTGGCGACACTTGCGCCCATTCCAGGGCCGCAGACGCCAGCGTGGCGGGACCCGAAGCATCTGTACGTGCTGGACGTGGCCAGCGGCTCAGCCAGACGCCTGGGTCAGTGCGTGGCCACTCCGCGCCCGCAGTTCACCCCCGACGGTCAGCACATACTCCTGGACCCCGGTTCGTACAACACCGGTGCTCTTGCGTACCGCGATATCAGCACAGGGCGGGATGAGCTGCTCTATCGCTCTGGCAGGACGGTGAGCCTGCTGACGGCTTCCCACCCGCCCCAAGGTCGGCCCATAGCTGTCTGCGGGAGTGATGACCGACTCATTTATGACTCCTCCGTAGGCCCGATGAGCATCTGCCTCATCGATCCCGTGACTCACGCTTCACGTGTGGTGGCGCGTCCGAAGATGGGCTGCTTGGGGGCATACTGGTCTTCCCGAGCCGAGCTGGCCTGGATCGACGAGTCACCCGATGGCAAGCCAGAGGTCGTCGTTGCGAGGCCCCCCTACTACTCAATCACGCGTATCGCCGTGCCAGCGCCAACCTCTGACATCGGCGGACACCCCTGGTCGCCGGACGGCACGCGCCTGCTGGTCGTAGCGGGCGGAGCGCGGCCGATAGAGCCGCCTGATATGCCGCTGGTATTGCTCAGTGTCGACGTGGACACCGGGCAGTCCACTGAGGTCCTGCGGCTCCCTGCATTCGGCTACGACCCCGGGCTCCAGCTATGCTGGTCGCCGGACGCGTCGCTCATCGCGGTCGGCGCTCTCCGCCTGACAAAGACCGAAGCGCGAGGGTTCGTCGTTTTCCATTCGCTATCCAGCCAGCGACTTGACGATGTCAAGATCATCGGGCCCTTCACGGACGGGCCATCCGGCCTGACGTGGTCTCCGAAGGGTGATGCGGTGGCCTTCGCGCGTGAGAGCGAGATCGATCTGATCCGTGTCAGGCCCGAGGACGGGTAGGTCTACGAATCGCGCGCAAGTCCGGAGGGCGCTATCGTCCGAGAAAGAGGTCCATAATGCGTCACCTCGCCCTTCTGGCATTCGTGCTCGCCACCCCGGCCTTCGCCGAGAACCTCATCGCCAACCCTGGCTTCGAACCGCCGGCCGACAACGGCCTCGCCCACGGCTGGCGCGACAACACGTGGGGCGACACCAAGTCGACTTACAGCCTCGACGAGACTAACCCCCATTCCGGCCTGACCTGCCAGAAGATCGCCTCGGTTCGCGGCGCAAACGGCTCTTCCCAGTTCCTTTGGCCCCTGAAGATCGAGGCAAAGAAGCGATACCACGTGCGACTGTGGGTGCGCGCCGAGGGGAACGTCCCGTCCGTCGGCGTGTGCCTGCGGCAAAGTCCCGAGCCGTATCGCCAATACCTCGCAGGTAGCATCGAGCCCACGCGCGAGTGGCAGTTGCTTGAGTTCGAGGGCTTCGTGCCGGCCTCCGACGATAACGCCGGCTTGTACATCTGGTTCGATGCTGAAGGGACGGGCACCGTTTGGGTTGACGATGCGCTGGTCGAGATCATCGACGCGACATCCATCCGAGGCCCTGCCCCCGGAGGCAACGTCATTCCCAACGGAAGCTTCGAACTGGACACCGCGCGCACCTGGGACAACAACGGGGCGCAGTTCGAGCCTGTCGCGCAGTTCGCCGCTCATGGACAGCGCAGCCTCCACGCGAAGCTCAAGTCCGGCGAGACCTTTAGCCTCATCACGCCGTGCATCCCCTTCTTCGGCGACAATCTCCCATTCACGCTGGCCCTCTCGGCACGGGCCACCGGCGGCCCGATCTCCCTCGACGCAGCGCTTCTGTCCGCCGACCGAATCGGCCAGCCCGAAGACCTCATCCACCTGTCCGTGAAGCCCGACAGCACACTGCGGCGCTACTCGAATCGGGGCCTCGTGCCGTGCTCGTACGTCGGCGCATACTACATCAGCATCACCGGCAAGGCTGACCGCCCCGGAGACCTCTGGCTCGACGCAATGTCGCTGTCCCCGAAGGGTGAGGCTTTCGCCCCTGCCGCTCCACTTGAGGCCGCGCTCTCGACCCGCGCCCTGGCAAACGTTTTCGCGCCAGGGGAAGACGCGGTTGTGAAGCTTGATGCCTTCCGCTCCGGCGACCCCGCGAACCGCGCCGTGCGGATCGAGGTTCGCGACTATCTGGAGCGGCTGGTCTGCGCTGTGCCCGTCACCATCCGCTTACCTGTGAACGCGGCAGCGAGTTGCGACGTGCGCCTCCCTGTCCACCGATTAGGCGCGTTCCGGGCGGACGTGCTCGCCGAGGGAGCCGCAGCGCCGCTGGCGTCTTTGGTCTTCAGCATCATCCCCTGCCCGTCGGACGTTTCGCCCGCACGGTCCATCGTCGGTGGGCACTTCTCGACTGCATCGGACTGGCAGATGACGATCGCGAGACGCCTCGGCTACAGGTGGACGCGCATCCACGACTGCTCGACCATCACGCACTGGGCCACGGTCGAACCGAAAAAGGGCGAGTGGCACTTCGCCGACGAGGAGGTCGTGCGGGTCCGAAGCGCGGGATTGGAGATCCTGGGTGAGTTCCTGCGCGTGCCCGAATGGGCGACGACCGCGCAGAAAGGCACTGAGGCCTGGGACTGTGGCACCGGCCCGTTCCGCGACACCGCGGAGTTCGAGGACTACGTGCGCACGACGGTGATGCACTACAAGAACCGCATCAAATACTGGGAGATATGGAACGAGCCATACGGAAGCGGCTTTTGGGGAGGTACGGCGGAGCAGTATGCCGATCTGGCGAAAGCCGCCGCTCGCGCCGCCAGGGCCGCCGATCCCGCTTGCCATCTCCTCGCCCCCTGCACGACGCCCTACGCGCCGGACTGGACGCCGAAGGTTATCGCGGCGGGCGGCTTGACCGGCGTCGACATCTTCTCTTACCACGGCTACGGCTGCCTCGCAAAACCGCAATACGACCTCGTGAACACCTGGGCGACCCGCGAGGGCGAGCTGATGCCGCGCTGGAACACCGAGACCGGCGTCACCGCTGACACGTTCTACCAGCATATCTGCGACAAGGCGGACAATGACTACATTCGCTGGATCGGCCGCACGCCGGTCTCCGACGCGGTGGCGCAGTCACTGAAGCTCTTCGTGCTGGCTATCGCCTCGGGCGCCGACCGCTACTTCTACTACTGGACGAACGTCGAGCCGGCGATGTGTCCGCGCATGAACTCCATGTCGATCTACGAATACGACCGCTCGCTCCGCCCGCACGGGGTGGTCTACGCCATCGCGGGGACGCTCCTTGACCCCTGCCGAGGCGCAGGCGTGCGCGAATACCCCGGCGGCGTCACGGCTTGTTACCTGCAGCGGGACAACGAGGCGGTGGTGGTTGTGTGGACAAAGGCGAAGGGGTCGCCCTGCGAGGCGACACTGGCGGGGCTGCCGGCCGGGACACGGGCGCTGGACACGATGGGGAACCCGCTCGCCGCCGCGAACGCGGGGAGGCTGAAGGTGACTATCGACAATCAGCCGATCTACGTCATCGCCCCCGGCGCGAGGGCAACGGCTCTCAGCACTGCGGTCTCCCGTGCACTGCGCTCAGACAGATGAGACAGGGACGTTTGCCGTTCTCCCCTCTCCACTATGTGGCTATGCCTTACCCACATCTAGCGTGCGAATCACGGGCCGTTGCCCCAAAAGGCCCGAAGGGC
>CAYWBK010000375.1:0-6470 GCA_964455745.1 uncultured Armatimonadia bacterium | reverse complement strand
CCTCCCGACGCGCTACGTCGGGCTGTTATTGACGCTGCCCGCCTCGATCTCGCGCGTCAGGTTATCGATCTGCGGCACAACGACTGCGCTGTAGGCGTCCGAGGATTGGTGTATGGCCTCGCCGTTGTTCCCTGCAGCCCGTAGATCGTACACCGGGCGCGGGCTGGACCAAAACAGCCAGTAGCGGGTCGTGTTGAAGCTGTTACTGCCGACTTTGTAGGTGTAGTATTCGGGCACGACCGTCAGCGGGCCCTCGGCGGTCACGGAGTTGATCGGCACCGGAGTGTCGGCGCTCCACCCCATCACCTGGTGAGTCTCGACGTGCGCTTGTCCATCCGGCCCGGTGTAGTTGAAGGTGTGCAGCGTTCCGATTTGGCTCGGGGCGAAGACCACAATGCCGTTGGGATCGTCCTGCGAGGCGCCCGGCCAAGTGCCCCCATCAACCTGGAGGCTGGACACCGGCGGATAGTGAAGCGAGACGCTCGGGCTCCAGATCTTGTACATGATCGAGCTGCGCCCGTTGTTCGGACTCTGCGAGGCGCTGAAGTTGCGCCGCCAGAACACGACGAGTCTTTGCGACACTCCGTCTGCGTTGTCCCAGAACACGCTCGGGCTGTCGTCGTCCCCGCCAGCGTGCGTGATCCGGTAGACGTAAGGCGTATAGTCGGCATACACGAGCACGTCGACGATATTACTCCAATTGGCGTCTCCGGCGACCGGGTGGAAGACGCAGCGCGGGTCGCTCGGGTTGTCGATGTTGAACAGCGGCGCGGTGAAACGCACCGTCCCGGCCGCCGGATCGATCTCCAGGTTCACCGGAAGGGTCTGTCCCGCCACCTTTGCGTTCGGGTCGGCAAGGCTCGCGCCGCTGGTAGTGCCCGCCGGGAAGGTCGGCGCGCCATTGAGGGCGGTGAAAACCGGGACAACAGTGTACGTGCCCCGAACCCGATTGTATGTGTCCTGCGTGCCGGTCCAGCTCACCCCGTACATGCTCACGACGGGCGGTAAGCCATCGCCGCCGGTGTCGGTCACGATGCCCATGTAGAACTTGGGGTCGGAGGCGGCTGAAGCGGAATTGCGCCCGAAGTCGTTGCCCTTGCCGTCGTCGTGAATTTGCCAGTCGAGATGCCGCGAGTTGAAGACTTGCCGCAGGCCGTCGCCTTTGAGCTCCTCGCCCGGCGAAACGCCGCCGCCGATGGTGGGCAGGCTGGTGTTGTTCTGGACGCGCGTGAACGGCAGTTTGCCCCAGTTGTTGGTCTGCCACCCGCCCGGATTGGCCACGTCATTCGCGTTGAATTGCGTCCAGCAGATATCGGCGCTTTGCGAAGAGCGCGCGTAGCCGGAGAAGAACACGCTGACCACAGGCGCGGCGGTTGTGCCCATGGGCACCGCCCACGGCGACTTCGTGTAGGCGAACGGGCTGTGCGACGGCTTCTTGATCGAGTTGCCGCTGGAGTCGGTGACAACGTCGTTGCGCACGTCGCGACCGATCGCGTTGTAGACGGGAAGAGGAGCTTCATTGCTGTCCGTGACGCTGGCAGAGGGGTCGAATCGCCACCGATACCAGACGTCGCGCTGATCGCCGGTCCCGCTATCCCAGAAATACCAGTGCAGCCCTGTGGCGTCCACGAAGCCCTTGATATGCTCCTTGGGCAGGCCCGTCGAGAAGATCTGGCGGGTGGCCGCGCCGGCCCAGGTATTGCTGGTCGTCGTCCCGAACTGGAACGTGGACTGGGTTCCCCCCGCATGGTTGAGACGCTGATGCCAGACGATCCAGGCGTTGCCGTTGGCGTCACTGAAGGTGAACGGGCTTCCGTTGACCGTGCCCGCCGACTTGGGGTCGACGTCGATCGAGGTGCTCGTGATCGCCCGTGCGTCGAGGATATTGCCACTAGTGGTCTGCCACGCGTACCCGTACCAGTATGGATCGTTGGCGTCCGAGCCGGGGGGATACGAACCCGCGTTCGCGTACACCAGGTTCAGCGGCCAGTTCACTTGCGCGATGCCGGTTCCGCTGGTCGAGGGCGGAGCCGCGGCGTCTCGCGTCACCTGGGAGGTAGGCGTCGAAAGTGATGCGCGGTTCGTCTGCCAGATCACCTGCAGGTTGGTCGGGTAAGTGCCATTGGTGCCTTTATCAAACCGCGCCGTCGGGGCGGCGTCGGCTGAGTAGTAGTCGTTCTGCGGCATCCGGCTCTCGGTGACGCGCGTCTGCACGTCATAGATGGAGGTCGGCTCGAGCGGGATGTCGTTTTCCGGGTCGAAGACCGCGACCGAGGTGTTGGTGTCGGTGCCGCTGGACCGCTGCCAGAATTTGAGGTAGCCGTCCGTCGCGCTACCGTTGGCCAACGTATCCATGAAAGTGAGCAGGCTTCCTCGGCAGTTTCCCACCGGCTCGCCCATGAGCACCGGCTTGGCCTGGCTGCCCGCGCGCCAGGCGATCCATTCGGCCGCCGCATCGGGTTCGCCGGGAATCTGGGAGGGCATCGTTAAGTTTGCCGAACCTACCAGCGTGTTCTGGTCGGACTGGTACGGGAACAGCAAGCCGCCTGTCGCTCCGGCGGAGATACCCATCAGCCCGACCAGGCGCTCGCGAGTGTAGCGGCTCGCGTCGAAATCCGCTCGCATGAGAAGCGGGTCGCCGATCCCGCCGGGCGAGAGCAGAGCCGGGGTGCGGATGTTGCCGTCGTTGCCGACCGAGTATGGAACCATGACGGAAATGCTCGACCCGAAGGGCTTCATCCCCGCCGGCGGAGCCCCGACCGTGGTGTCGGGGTCGTTCTCGATGATCCCGGGGCTGACGCGGCCAAGATCAACGGTTGACTGCGTCGTAACCATCTCGACTTTGCGCGCTACCGAGACCTGCAGGTCGAAATTGTCATACTCCTCGCCCTCGAGGTCGCTCTCACGGATATTCGCGGTCGCAGGGGTGGCGTTCGGCCCCACCAGGGTCATGTTTGCGCCGCAGAACGGGCATTTTCCGAGCGTCGTCCCGAAGAGTGTGTTGCTATAGGTGGCTTCCTGCACGGTGAAAGCGTTCCCGCACGTGGGGCAGTAGTAATGGCCCGGACAGGTGACTGCCGTATAGGCTCCGCCGACCAGCTTGTAGGAGGCGCAGATCCCGGGCGAAGATGGCACGCCGGCGTTGTACACCGCCGCATGGAACTTGCCGCAGTCGGGGCAGCGGTAGTATGCGTCCCACGCCCCGTTGCCGGCGAACCGGGTCACTCCGGTCGTGCCGGGCCACGAGTAGCCCGACGGCAGTTGATCGAGCACAGCGCCGACCGGGAGGCTGTTGAATTCCGGCCCCGGAGATGGCCCGGTATACACGAACCCGCCCTGCACGCTGGTCGCCATGTCGTTCCACAGGACCTGACCGCCGCTATACCCCTGGTCGCTGGCATAAGCGTTGTCCCACACGTGCGTTCCCATGGGGATCGACGGGGACTGGAAGCGCGGGATGTCGACTTGCAAGGCCAACTGGGTCAACGAGCTTGCGCTGCCGGCAGGCGGGGGCGGGAGGAGCGTTCGCGAGTAATAGGCGACGTTCCCTGCCCCGTCCGAGCCTGCGATCGGGAACAGGTCCTCGGGACCGTATCTGACGCACGAATCGGGGATTGAGTAACGCTGTGTCCGTGAGGCCTCGATGGCGCCGGGGATCATCGCCAGCGCGGTGAGGGCCCCATGACACAGTCCGGCCGACTGCACCGCTCCGCCGAACAGCCCCGTCGATCCGAGGCCGGGCGTGACCGGCACTAGTGTGACGCCGTCGAACGGGCAGGTCGTGAGCGTTCCGTTGAAGATCGTGCCACAGCCGCCGTTCTCGCGAGGGCAGCGCAGCAGCGTGCCCGACCCGTCCATCAGATTGGTGACGGCAAGCGGGCGAGCCGTGGTCGTCGCCCCGGGGACGAACTCCGGGCTGGTGACGTTCCCGCCGCCGGCGGCGACCGTGCCGATGACGGCTCGTGGATAGGCGCTGTTCGCGATCTCCGTCGTGGCCGGCGAAGGCACGGTCCCGTCCCCGTGCTGCCAGGTATCACCCGTCAGCGGCACTTTCACGCGGCTGGACATGAACGAGGACTGCAGGTGGGAGGGAGGCCAGGCGAAGGTGTTAGTGGTCGTCCCTGCGGCGGCCTTCGCGATGTTTGCGTTGCTCACGGGGGCGGCGGTGTCGTACTGCCACTCAGCGCCGGTGCGATAGTAGTAGCACCCGGTAACCTGCGTCAGTTGGCCCGCCCCGTTGCGGGCGTCTGTTGTGGCGTTGTTTGCGTGCCGCCATTGCACCGAAATCGTGCCGCGACCGACTCGGTCCGCCAAAATCGGCATCGGCGTGGCCGCCCCCTGGACGACCGGCGCGGGAGTAGTGCCCCCAGCCACAGTCCATGTGCCGCCCGGAAGGTCTGTCGTCGCGTTGGCCCCCTGATACTCCGCCGCGCCACCGGCCGGGCCATTCGTGATACACCAGTTGGCGCCGTTCCACCACAGCGAGTATGAGTTCGGGTTCGTGTAGACCGGCTCGTTCGCGTTGGTATTCACCGTCCAGACGTAAACGCCGTTGGCGTTCGCGTCGCCGGCTCCCCAGACCAGCCACGACGCCGGTGTCGGCGGATTCGACGGCGGCAACTTACCCCCCACCGTGTCCGGCAGTAGCTGCAGCGGGGATTTATAGTCGGCGAACACACGGCCGTTGTTGTCAATGCTGAACGCCGGCCTCGCCGACCAGATGCTCCCCCAATTCTGCGCGCTGGTCGGGGCCGTGAATAAGGTGCTGTTAAGGAATGTAGTGACCGGAGTGTTGGTCACGTCCCAAGTCGGCGGAGAGGGTGGCACGAGGAACTGGCCGGCCTCCGTCCATGTCCCCCAAAGCCCGGGCGTGTCAGCGGACGAAGAGATCGGCGGCAGCATGTCCACCGGCTTCGGCAGGAGGCAGCCGTTGGCGATAACGGTAAAGGTGATCCGCCTGGTGAAGAAGTCGCCCGCCTGCGGGGTGTTTTGCATCATCCGCGGACACTCGATGCGCGCGGCCCCGCTATTCGTGACGATGTTCCAGTAGGGCTGGGTCGCCATGTCTGTAGGGCTCGCCGCGCTGTCGCCGGTCTGATCGGTATCCAGGTAGAAATCCCATCCGTACGTCTGGCTGTAGACCATGATGACAACACGGTAGGTCGGATTTCCGGTGGCGGTCCGGTCACAGTACTCCTCGGCCTGGAGGATGGTCCAGGTGTCGCCGTCCGACACCAGGCTCGGGTTGAGGTGAACCTTCCACGCATCCTGAAGGACCCCCGTGATGTTCGGGTTGATGCGCGTAGTGTCGTTGGCGCAGTCGCCGCCCGTGGGGGTCATGATGCCCCGCGCCGGATGGTTGGTGTCGATGCTATCCGTGCTGAGCGTGGCCCGCGCGATCGGATAGCTTGCTCCTGGCTCAAGCACTTGGAAGCGAGCGCTGTCGCCAGTAGCGGTCGATCCGGTGATGCAGTTCAGCCCGGTCAGGCTGGCAGCGGCTACCCGCAGAACCGACCCCCAAGCGTCGGTGCTGATGTTCAAAGGTTGCGAGTACGCCGTGTGAGTGCTGGGATGGAGAGAGCGGCCCACATAGAACCGCCCATGCGGATTGTTGTTCAGATCGCGGTAACAAAAGTCGCCGACGGTCAGGTTGCCGGTGTCGATGGGTGAGAGGCTGAGCAACCGCTGGGTCGGGGACAGCGCCGGCTGCAACGCCACGCCGCCGCCGTGAACCCCCCAGGGATTAGGGCAGGTGCCCGGGTTATCCTGAGAGTAGCCGCACTGCGGGCAGACGTACCGCGAATGGAAGTTTGCGCAGTTCCACTGCAGGCTGGCGGTATCAGTCATGAACGGCTGGCCGATGTCAACGGGACCATAGTAGACGCGAACATCCCCTGCTGCCGCGGCCACAGCCGTGACAACGAGAAGAGCCACGAGTGGGATGACGAATGCTGGTCTGCTCATCTGTGTCGACCCCTGTCTCCGTCGCGAACTGTGCTCCGGTCCCCGGCTTGTCTGTGTCTTCGCGCTTGCCATCGCCCCGCTCGGCCCCCTGAACGGCCCTACCCCGTCTCGCCCCGCCCACAACGCGGGACGGCCACCCCTCCCGTGCCGGGAGGGGAACGGCTAACGGCGATTGACGGAAATGATCGCGTCTCTTGTTTCCAACCCCACCACCCTCTCGCATCATGTGGCCGCGCCATTTATGGCGCGAAGCGCGCGGTGAACCGCGCGTCCACAGGAAAGGCAAGAGGAGATACCCTCTCCACGCGTCGAGTTTCGAGACAGCTCTCATGCCGGGTTCCGGCACTCTGAGACGATGAAAAGGCGACGGCCCTACCCCGTCCCCGCTGCGCGGGGACACCCCTCCCGTTCCGGGAGGGGAGAGGCAAACGGCGATTCCCGCGCAGCAGGAAACTGCTGCGGTTCTCCCCTCTCCGCTTGCGGAGAGGACGTGGCCGCCGTGGGCG
>CAYWBK010000374.1:0-6493 GCA_964455745.1 uncultured Armatimonadia bacterium | reverse complement strand
CGCGTACCTGCCGAACTGTCCCTTTCCCATTGTCCGGGAAATGGGGTGCATATCAATAGGCGTTAAAGGACGTTGCCGTTCTCTGTGTTCTCTGTGTCTCTGTGGTTTGTCGTTGTCCCTTTCTCGGCAGGGCATCTCATTGCCGAGCAGGGCCACACAATCGGCGTAGTAATACTAAGAAGCCATCATGGGGTAACTGTCGCAATGCCTTGGCGCGAGGCTGGATCGTGGAGTTTCATTCGGTGAGAGGGCTAAGGATTTATGAAAGCGTTGGGGGAGGTCGCGATGTCACCCATAATCGTGGAAGCTGACAGCCACTTTGCATGTCCATCGCAGAACGCGATATTCGACCCACCGGTGTGCCGGGTACCATTCGGCGGGTTGGTGGCATAGCTGCAACAGGCGACCCCATTTATGCCCATGTTGGGATAGGCGAAACTGCCACCCCCGCCCTGGCTTCCGAACCAGTGGCGGGAATCGCCCATGGCGGCACAGCTCGCCGGGGCGCTCATCTGGGCCAGACTAATGTTCACGATGTAACCGTTGAACCCATAGTTGTTCACGTACTGGGTATTGGGGTCGGACGCATCCTGGACCGTAAGCCCGGACGGGCAGTTGAATACCTGCCAGTTCTTGATGTACGGCTCGAGCAGGAAGCGCCAATAGCACACGTTGGTTGGCATGCCGGTGATCTGGTAGTCCGCAGGAGTCCTCTCGTCGTAGTCCTGAGTGTACATCATGAAGCTCAGGCCCAGTTGCTTCGTGTTGCTCAGACAGCTCGCCTGCCGGGCTTTTTCGCGAGCTCTGGCGAAAACGGGGAAGAGGATCGCCGCAAGAATTGCGATGATGGCAATGACGACCAACAATTCGATGAGTGTGAAACCACGTCGTGTCATCTGGAATCTTCCTTTCCGATGCACGGGCTATATATTCCTCTCGTTATTCGCCACAGGATCATACTTATCCTTCCCCCAACTTGTGCCAGTTGGAGGTCTCTCTGCGATAGTAGACGGACCGGGTTCCTTTGCCGGTACGGTGCGTGCGTTGATACGGACCTGCAGGATCGGGCGACGGAGCTTCGCCGGCAGGGCTTGGCCCTGCGGCAGATCGCGGACCTTTTCGACGCCGAAGGGAAGCGAACGACGGGCGGTTTCGAGTGCGAAGCGACGGTGTGCCACAGGATCGGTCCGCCCCCCACTCGGCCCCGCTCCAATGAAAACGGCCGCCGAGCCGAAGCCCGGCAGCCGTCGTGACTCGCGCCCTATCCCGTCAGGCGGGCTACTTGTCTGCGTAGATGAAATACCAGTCCACGTTCCCGTTCTCCCCGGCGACCAGCGCGCTTTGCTGCATCCACTTCGCGTGCCCATCGCACCATCCGATGTTCAACCCTCCGTTGTGCCGCGACGGCGCATTCCCGTTGCACGGATTGCCGTTACCATCGAGCGTGCTCGGCAGCCAACACACAATGTCGTTGTTGATGTCCATCAGCAGCGCCGTCTCCGCCGGCTTGGCGATACTGCCCATCGAAATACCTGGGCTCTGCTGTGCTATCCAGAGGTTCAGCCCGTACCCCAGCCCCCCGAACTCGCCGGTTGCATTGTAGCTGCCCTGACCGGCGTAGGACGGGCAGTTCAGCATCTGCGTGTTCTTGATGTACGGCTGGATCTCGGCCCACCACGGCCAGCAAGTCGTCAGCGGCCACTGCCACGCCGCTCCCGAGCCCTCGCGGCACCTCGTCAGGTGATCGTCATAGTCCTGTGCGTACATCAGCATCCCCAGACACAATTGTTTCACGTTCGACATGCAGCTTGTCTGCCGTGCTTTCTCCCTCGCGCGAGCGAAAACGGGAAAGAGGATCGCCGCGAGAATTGCGATGATGGCGATCACGACCAGAAGCTCAATCAGTGTAAAGCCTCGTCGTGTCATCTGGAGCCTTCCTTTCCGGTGCGTGGATTGGCTGTTGCATCCCTTGTTCGCCACAGGATCATACTCGACATCTCCCAACTTGTACCACACGGGAGTTTTCCCGCGATAAGAGGACAGACCGGGCCCCTTTACCGTACGGTGCGCTCCCCTTGCGGTGTACCCCCGCACGCTCACGCCGGGACAGGCCCCATAGGCCCCATCCCGGCTCGTGGTTGTGCCTGTGTCGGCTGCGGCGCGGAAGCGCTAGTAGCCCGGGTAGCTGGTGCTGCCGTTCCACCAGGGCAGGTAGCCTCCGGCCAGGTTCTTGTCTTGACCGACGACCTTCGACCACTGAATCCACTTGGCGTGTCCGTCTGCGAAGGCGACGTTCAGCCCGCCGTTGTGGATATCACAAAGCGACTGGGTCCAGACGTTGTTCGGCGCCGGTCCGTCGCAATTGGCGTTCTCGAAAGGCCGGAACCAGTTGCCGCTGTTAAGCCCCTCGCCAATGTAGAACATCGAGGCCGGCATCTGAATCGTGGCCATCTTGACGCCGGCGCCGCCAACGGCTTTGCAGTTGATGCCATAGTTGCAGTCCGGCACCAGGGCCTGCGCCGCAGGCGATGCATTGCCACACATTCCCCAATTCCCCGCCTTGCTGGGGCACACGAACAACTGGGCGCTCTTCACATAGGGGAAGATACCGCCCTGCCACATCATTCCGTTATGCGGCGCGTTACACGAGATGCCTGACAACTGCGGGCCGGGAAGTACCTCATCATAGTCTTGCGCATACATGAGAGAGCCGAGATCGAGTTGCTTCATGTTCGACAGGCAACTCGTCTGTCGTGCCTTTTCTCTAGCCCGCGCGAAGACCGGGAACAGGATCGCCGCAAGAATTGCGATGATGGCGATCACGACCAGCAGTTCGATCAGGGTGAAGCCTCGTCGTGTCATCTGGAGCCTTCCTTTCCGGTGCGTGGATTGGCTGTTGCATCCCTTGTTCGCCACAGGATCATACTCGACATCTCCCAACTTGTACCACACGGGAGTTTTCCCGCGATAAGAGGACAGACCGGGCCCCTTTACCGTACGGTGCGCTCCCCTTGCGGTGTACCCCCGCACGCTCACGCCGGGACAGGCCCCATAAGGGCACATCCCGGCTCGCGTGTTGCGCGCGGCAGTTGCCGCCCCTATCGGCTAATACCCGGGGGCGACGGCGTCTGCATTCGCCCACGGCAGATACTTGCCGTAGGTGTTCTGATCGGGAGCGTAGAGCCTACTACTCTTGACCCACTTAACGTGGCCGTCGCAGAACGCGACATTGCGACCCTCGTTGTGCGGCTCGGTGGCGTCGCTGACGTAGCCTGCACCGCAGCCCAGCGGGCTTCGCATCCAGGCGCGCCACGGGTTGCCGCCGTCGGCGACCCAGTACAGCTCCGCCGGGCGGATCAGTTGTCCCATACTGGTGCCCCTGCCGTTGCCGAGACCGACGCAGTTCCAGCCGTAGCTACTCGGCAGGTTCATCGCCCGCGCCCACGGCGCAAAGTTCCCGCACTGAGGGTTGCCGCCGAAAATGAGGTCGGGGCAGAGGAACACCTGGGCGTTCTTGATGTAGGGGTAGATGACATGCTCCGGCCAGCCGCCGACCGCATCGCCGGAAGTGCAGTTTCCTCCCTGGTTCCAGCCGATCGCCCACTCGTCGTAGTCCTGACCGTACATCAGCGCACCCAGCGCGATCTGCTTGAGATTGCTTGCGCAACTCGCCGTGCGTGCCTTCTCGCGCGCTCTGGCGAAAACGGGGAAGAGGATCGCCGCGAGAATAGCGATGATGGCAATCACGACCAGCAGTTCGATTAGCGTAAAGCCACGAGCCTTGTGTCTCATCTCAACACCTCCTGATGTTTCGTGGTGAAATATCCAAGGGAGCCTGCGCGGCTCTCTTCTCCTATCGGAAGAGATACTCGAACATTTCAGTGAGGACGCGCCGATGCTCAGGCGTGTTTCCGACGGACGACACTATCTCGTCTTCTGCCAGTAGTTGGCGAAGTCCCAGTCCGCTGTGCCACCTCTGAACCACTTGGCGTGGCCGTCACAGAGGGTCGCGTTGAACCCGCCGTTATGTCGGCTTTCGTCCGTCGGGGTTCCTCCCCCCGACGGTACGATCAGCCCCGCCGGACGGGCCTGGCAATTCCAGCCGTTGGGGCTGGGATCCGAGTTGTACCACGCGCACCAACGAGCGGCCTGCCAAGCGTCGAACACCATGATGGTCTGTGCCGGCATGGTGATCTTGGCGGTCCCGCAGTCGACCGGCCCGCGGCCGGCCGGCATGACCTCCTGGTTGGAGGCATAGCTGGTCGGTCCGACCTGGAAGCCGCTGGGGTCATTTCCTTCCCCGGAGTCGGACGGGCAGACGAATATCTGGGCATTCTTGATATAGGGATAGACCATGGGCCGCCACGAGATCAGGGGCCAGTTGGCGGGCGGTTGCAGCCACATGTAAGTTGGGGCAAGCTGCTCGTCGTAATCTTGCGAATACATCAGAAGTCCGAGTCCGAGCTGCTTGAGATTCGAAAGGCAACTGGTCTGCCGCGCCTTTTCACGGGCTCTGGCAAAGACGGGGAAGAGGATCGCCGCAAGAATGGCGATGATTGCGATGACGACCAGGAGTTCGATGAGCGTAAAGCCGCGTCGTGTCATTTGGGCCCTCCCTTTCCAGCACATTGACTACCACCTGATCCTTTATTCGCCACAGGATCATACTCATCCTTCCCCCGATTTGTGCCAGTTGGAAGTTTTCCTGTGATCGCAGACGGGCGAGCTCTTTGCCGACACGGTGTGACAACAGGAGGGATCACAGGCGTGATCGCGTGCAGCCCTTGCCAAGACCAGTTCGAGACCATCATCCACACACACCGACAAAGAGCCCGACAGGTTCCACCCGCGTTTTCGACGAATCTATTACGATACAATCTGCGGAGTCCTTTTCTGAACGAGACGGTGTCGCTCCGGAGGGAGGAAGGCGGATGCCGCACCTGCCGCATTTCGGCGTCTATCGTCGGGTCCCGTGGGCCGATGCCCGGTGTTGCCCGAAACGCGGAGCGAACGGATCGCAAAGGAGGCTGATGTGAGGTCGCTTTACGCCGTGGCGCGAACCATAGTCTATTTGCTCATGGCTGCGATCATCCTGTGCTCGACTCACAGCGTGATAGGCGATAACTACAACTACAAGGTCCTTGCCCTGGACATGGTTGATGGCGCCGCTTATCGACCTTATGTGTACCGCACGCTCCTCCCAACCGCCGCTCGCCTGATCGTGGCTGCGACGCCGGCCTGGGCACAACGGGACCTGAACGCAATCCGTGCAAGAGGGCCGCTCCCCCAGTCTTCGGCCGGCCCCGGAGCATCGGCGGACAGAGCCGAGAAGAAGGCTGTTGTGCTCCTGCTGATGTATCTGTGTTTCGTTGGGTACGCATTCGCAGCGAGGCGGCTTTTCGCTCACTTCTACGACGCCTCCCCGCTTCTCATCGACGCAACAGGGCTTATTGCGCTGCTGTGCCTGCCTCCGGCCTACAACTACGTGTACCTGTACGACCCGGCCACGTTGTTCCTGTTTACCCTCGGCTTGGTCTTGATGGCGCGGGAGCGCTGGTTTGCCTATATCGTCATCTTCCTGCTGTCCTGCGCCAACAAGGAGACGACCATCCTCCTGACGCTTGTCTTCGCGGTCTACTATCGGGGACGGTTAGGGGGCAAGTATCGGGCGCTGATTGGCGTGCAGGTTGTCGGCTACTTGCTGATCCAGGGCTGGATCCGCTGGGTGTTCCGACACAACCCCGGCGGGGGCATCGAGTTTCACCTGCTGGACTTCAACGTCGCGTACTTGCATTACTCTTTCTGCGCTATTCTTGGGGCGCTGGCGATCGCATGGCTTCTTTGCGACAGGCTCGCGGAGAAGCCCCCACTTCTACGCGATGGTCTGTGGATGGCGGTGCCTCTCGCGTCCCTTGCGCTGTTCTTCGGCAACATGGGCGAATGGCGCGACTTCTACGAGGTGTATCCCGTCGTCATAGTGCTGGCGATACATAGCCTTGCGCCCCTGTTCGGATTGCGCTTGCACCCACGAGTAACGCCACAATGTGACTCGCTATAGCGCCGGACGAGTCCGCGAGCGGCGGTCCCAATGGCCCTTTCGCCGGTTCCGGCAATACCACCGTCGCGGGTCCACCCGCCGATTACCTACCATCACACTACCATGCCGCTTTGACAACCGGCAAATGAAGCGCTCGAGATCCTGTCAGAGGCTGACCGTCAAGATGAAAGGCGAACGGCGTTGAACCACAGAGACACAGAGGGCACAGAGAACGGCAACGTCCCTTAACGCCTATCGCGGGGCGGGCGGGCCGCTTGTCGTTCTCTGTGCCCTCTGTGTCTCGGTGGTCAATCGCCGTCCATCTCCCCGCAGGGCATCTCAGTGCCGAGCAGGGCCGCGCAACTGGCATGGTAATACTACCTACAATTGAAAGACGCACCCCACCGTCACCCCCGCGCTTGACGCCCCGCCGGGGGTTCACATATAATCCAATCG
>CAYWBK010000373.1:0-6510 GCA_964455745.1 uncultured Armatimonadia bacterium | reverse complement strand
TCGAGCGGATCACCGAGTTCGGCAACTGCGCGGAAGGCAAATGTCAGTACTGGATTCCGGTCGATCCGGCGCAGATCGAACGCATCCGCGATGAGGCGAAATCCCGTCACGAGGCTGAGCGTCTCGAGCGGTAGCGGGCGCGTGACCGCGGGTTTGACGTGCTCCTCGCTATCCCTTACAATCCCGCTCACGACGTGCGTCCCGCCTGCGGCCGGCTTCTAACCGGTCGGACCCGAACGAGGTTGATGATGATGAGGATTTCAAACCGAGTAGCTTCGATTCCGCCGTCCGCCACCATGGCCATGTCGGCGCGCGCAAAGGCCATGAGGGCCGCCGGCCAAGACATCCTGTCCTTCGCGGTCGGAGAGCCGGATTTCCCGACGCCGGAGAACATCCGCGCCGCGGCGAAACGCGCGATCGACGAGGGGAAGACGAAATACACTCCCGCGTCGGGCATCCCGGAACTCAAGAAGGCCATCATCGAGGCCCAGGTCCGCGACACCGGACTATCCTACGAGGCAAGCCAGGTGTGCGTCTCCAACGGCGGCAAACACGCGCTGATGAACATCTGGCGCACGCTGCTCAACCCCGGCGACGAGATCATCATCTTCGCGCCATACTGGGTCAGCTACCCGGACCAGATCCGCCTGTGCGACGGCGTCCCGGTTGTCATCCCGACCAGCGGAGACAATGAATTCCAGCCCGACCTCGACCAGGTGCGAGCGGCTGTCACCGACAGGACCGTCGGCATCCTGGTCAACAGCCCCTCGAACCCATCGGGCGCGGTCTTCACCGAGGCGACGATGGAGAGCCTCGCGCGGATTGCCATCGAGCGCGACCTGACGATCATCTCGGATGAAATCTACAAACACTTGTTATACGATGGCCGCAGGCATGTCAGCCCGGCGATGTTCGGCGGGGATGCGAAACAGCGCACGATCATCGCCGACGGTGTGGCGAAGACATACGCCATGACCGGCTGGCGCATCGGCTGGCTCATCGCGCCGCCAGAATTCGCGAAGGCTGCGGGCAACCTGCAAAGCCAGGAGACGAGCAATGCGGGCTCGGTTTCCCAGTGGGCGGCCATCGAGGCGCTAACCGGCCCGCAGGAATCAGTCGGCGAAATGCGCAAGGCCTTCGAGGAACGGCGCGGGTACATCGTGCAGGCGCTGCGCGAGACCGAGGGGCTCAAGTGCGCGAACCCCGGCGGGGCCTTCTATGTCTTCCCTGACATTTCGGCTCATCTGGGGCGAACGATCGGCGGGCGCAAGATCGAAAGCTCCCTGGACATGGCCAACTATCTGCTGGAGGAGGCGCTCGTCAGCCTGGTGGATGGGGCCAGCTTCGGCGCGGAGGGCTATATCCGCCTCAGTTTCGCGTGCAGCCTCGACAACGTGAAGGAGGGCGTGCGGCGGATCAGGGCGGCGCTGCAGTAGGGCTGCCGGCTCTGTGTCCCCGCTCCGAAAGCGTACCTCACCCGCCGCCCTCCCTCCATGAAATGGAGAGGGGGAGCACAGCGCAGTGTCGTTGTCCTCTCCTCTCGCCGCCGTGCCGCACTCCGTGCAGTTCGGAGAGGGGCCGGGAGTTAGGTCGCCGTTTCCATTGTCTCTGGGTGCGTCTTTCAATTGTAGGTAGTATTACTACGCCGGTTGCGCGGCCCTGTTCGGCAATGAGATGCGATGCGGAGAAAGGGACGGCGATGGACCACAGAGACACAGAGAACACAGAGAACGGCAACGTCCCTTAACGCCTATCGTGGGGCAGGCCGGCCGTTTCCCAGCCGTTCTCTGTGCCCTCTGTGTCTCTGTGGTTCAACGCCGTTCGCCTTTCATCTTGACGGTCAGCCTCTGACAACATTCCGAGCGCTTCGTCTGCCGGTTGTCAAAGCGGCGTAGTAATGGTAGGTAATCGGCGGTAGTCAGGCCGCATTCAACAGCCTGCGGACAGGCCGTCGGGGCTATGCTGCTACGAAACTATCCGTCATGCCGTAATCCCCCAAGTCTTATCAATCCTGTGTCCTGTTCCGTCAGGAGCATCGTTTTTACGCAGGGGGACATCGAGGCGAAGGTAAGGCTGATTGCCGTTCAAGGCCCCAGCCGTCCGCGCAGGGGTGAACGGCCGGACCGGATACTTGTACCGCTGGCAGAGCCAGCGGTCCCGTAGTCCGGCCCCTCCTCAGACGGCCCGGCCTCGACCCTTTGAAGGCCCCTGACTAAGAACGATGCTCCTGCCTGCTCCGTTCCCTGACGCCGCGCTTGCGGCAGTCCTACCTACAATCCTACAATCAGCGGGCGGACCCTAATTGTCTCTTTGCGAATTGCCAAATCTGCCCCGATAACTTATACTTCTGCACGCGCGGCGTGCTGACCTGATCGCGTGTGGAGCGCAAGATTGAACATCCTTTTCATCGGCGACATCGTGGGACGACCCGGACGCAACGCTGCCACCCGCCTGCTGCCGGGGCTGAAGTCGGAGTTCGACGCGCAGTTCGTCATCGTCAATGCGGAGAATGCGGCCGCCGGGTTCGGCGTTACGGCATCGACGGTCGCGGAATTGCTGACCGCGGGCGCGGATTGTCTGACGACCGGCAACCATGTGTGGGCCCAGAAGGGCGCACAGGAGCTGGTCGCGAACGAGTATCGCCTCCTGCGACCGGCGAACTACCCACCGGGCGCGCCGGGGATCGGAGCGCGGCTCTTCGAGACCCGCGAGGGCGTGAAGATCGGGGTCGTGAACCTCCTCGGGCGAGTGTTCATGGATCTGGTGGACTGCCCGTTTCGTCTTGCCGACCAGATCGTGGCCCAATTGCGGGAGGAGACGCGGCTGATCGTCGTCGATTTCCACGCCGAGGCCACATCGGAGAAGATCGCGCTCGCGAGGTACCTGGACGGTCGAGTGACGGCGGTCGTCGGCACCCACACGCACGTGCAGACCGCTGACGAGAAAATCTTGTCAGGCGGTACGGCGTTCATCAGCGACGTGGGCATGACCGGCCCGACCGAGACCGTGATCGGGGCCGACGCCGACATCATCATCCGCAAGTTTCTGACCGGCCTGCCCGCCAGGTTCGAGGTGCCGAAAGACGGGCCGACACTTCTGTCCGGGGTCGCGATCTCGTGTGACCCATCTACAGGGCGCGCGGACAGCATCGTCCGCCTGCAGCGACCCATGTTGAGCGAGTAACTCAAGCAGCCAGATAGCAGCCTTTCGCCGAAACCACCACAGCAATCGCAACAGTCAGCGCGAACGCGAGACCCCAACTGCACCCGAGAGCTTCGTCCGGCTCCGGCATGGCACGGGGATCGCGAATGCCGGAGAGCCTGGGGCGCAGGCTCATCTCGGCCTATCGCGCACTCAAGGAGGGGGCCGCAGCCGTGAGCGTGCTCAGAGTGGGTTCACAGTCGGATCCGAACAAAGTAGCCGGGGCACTTGCAGGCACGATCCGCGAAGCAGGCAAGGCGGAGATTCAGACCATCGGGGCCGGGGCGCTGAATCAGGCCATCAAGTCGATCGCCATCGCGCGCGGCTTTCTCGCTCCGGGCGGCATTGACCTGGTATGCTACCCGGCGTTCGTCGACATCGACGTCGACGGCAGCGAGCGCACGGCCATCCGCCTGTTCGTCCAGCCGAGGTAGACCGACGCATGCCGGTCACCGCATCCGCCGCGCCAGCGGGGCGTTGTTTATGCGTGCGACCTTCCTCAGGCGCGTTCCGTAACGCCGCCGCGAGCGGTGTTGGCCCCTTTCACTACCCTTCCCCGCAGCAGCCGCATTCCTCTCCCCGGATCGCCTCGAGCCCCTCGCGGATGACGATGGGCAGCATCGCGAGCGCGGCCACGGGATCAGCCCACCACCACCCGAACAGCGCATTCAGCCCCAGGCCGATGAGCAGCGCGCCGGATAGCCAGGCACACACGCCGGACTCGGCTGCGTCTGCGGCGAGCGCCGCCGAGCCGATCCGCGCGGCAGCGCGTCGTTTGGCCGCCCTGAGCCAGAGCATCACGACGAGCGCAACCAAGGCGAGGACAATCCCCGGGATGCTCTCGCGAGGCGGCTCGCGCAGGAGCAGCTTGCTGCCCGACTCGTACAGGATGTAGGCCGCGAGAAGGAAGAAAGTGATGCCGACGGCCTTGAGTGCCCGCCGCTCAGCGGCCTCGCTGCGCTCTTCAGACACTCTGAGCCGCCAGATCAGGATGCCCGCCGACATCGTCTCGATGATGCTGTCCAGCCCGAAGCCGACGAGTGCCACGCTTCCGGCTGCGATTCCGGCGACGACGGCCACCGCAGCCTCCAGCGTGTTCCAGCCGGCGGTGAAGAACTCCAGGCGAAGCGCGAGGCGTAAGGGCGCCCCGTCATCAACAGGCTCCGCGGCAGACACTGGAAGCCTGAGCATATCGCCACCTACAGTTCCCGGATGTAAGTCACACTCTCCCACCACTGACGGAAGCCGGCCTTCTCATACATGCGGCGGGCAGGGGCGTGTGAGGGATCGAGGCCGGTGAACACCTTGACCACCTCGCAGCCGGCTTGCTTGAGGCGCTTGAGGACTTCCTCCATCTGCGCCGCGCCTATGCCCCGGCCCTGGAAGTCGGGATGAACGGCGTTGTTGCCGACCTCGCCCAGTCTCTCCCCCACCACGAAGAAAGTCGCGAACCCCGCGACTGCGCCGTCGCACTCGGTCACGATGAAGCTGTCGGGATGCGAATCGAAGACGGCGCGTATCTGCGCGTCTTTGCACTGATTGGCCTGCGGGAACATGATCGCGAAGGTCGCGTCCCCGGCGCGCCGGCGGAACTCGTCATAGACGGGCTCCCAGGCGGTGACGGCGATGTCGCAGATGCGGTCGAGATCGGCGGAGGCGGCAGAGCGGATGTGGAGGTCAGACATTCGATTGCTCCGTTCTCGGCATTAGTGTTACTACGCCGGTTGCGCGGCCCTGTTCGGCAATGAGATGCGATGCGGGGAAAGGGACGGCAATTGACCACAGAGACACAGAGAACGGCAACGTCATTTAACGCCTATCGTGGGGCAGGCCGGCCGTTTCCCAGCCGTTCTCTGTGCCCTCTGTGTCTCCGTGGTTCAACGCCGTTCGCGCTTCATCTTGGGATACGGTCAGCCTCTGACAAAACTCCGAGCGTTTCGCCCGTCGGTGGTCAAAGTGGCGTCGTAACGCTAATCGCAGACGGCAAGGCCCTTCGGTGGGAAGTGCGACCGGTAGAACTGCTCGCCGTAGCGCTGGAAGTCCTCGGTGAGCATGAACATCCCGCTGACGATGAGTCGTCCGCCGGAGGCGATGCGATCCAGGATCGCCCGGCGCAGGCTGGTGTCTCGCGGCGCGGTGTCGGGGTCGATGTCGTCTTTGCCGAACACGAAGTACAGCCCCGAGCGATCTCCGCAGGGGTACGGGAAAAGATATAGCTCGCGCTGCCAGAGCACCATGTTGCTGTCAGGAGAATAGAACTCGGCCAGTTGCGGGTTCAGTATCCACGACGCGCACCCGAAGCCGACGAAGGGCCTGTCCGGGAAGTGGCGCGGGAAGAACTCCAGCGCCTGGGCCATCGAAGCCTGCACGCGCTCGGGCGTCATGCCGCCGCCGGCGGGGATGTGCATGTCGAGAACCCCGTCGCCGGGCTTCAGCGCAAGCTGCCACGTGTCGAGGGGCAGCGTGACTTCGCAGCGCAGACCGCGGCCTGCAGGCGAGATCGGGCAGCCGGTGACCCCGGCATCGGTGGCCGTGAAACGCGCGGTCCAGCCCGCCTTCGCCGCCTCGGACTCCGGGTTCGCGTCGATGTAGCCGTCATCGCGGAAGCGAACGCCGTCCGCTGACAGCGCGATGACCTCGCCGGTCTCACGGTGGCGATATGCCTGCAGGCCGCCGTGGAACGAACCGATCATGTACTCCATGCGCCCGAGGCCGTATAGGATGCCCTCGACATAGTGCCGCTGCCAATACAGCGACCCCATCGACATCCCGAACCGGCCACCGTGAAGAGAGCGGTGGCGGTTGACGATCTCGTTGATGCGATGGAGGCTGTGGTGGGTGATCTCCTCGGGGATGCCGAGGCGCTCGTGGACCGCCTGCGTTTCGGGCACGACGTTGAGGGCGACCAATATGTAGAAAACGCCGGTCAGCTCGCCGAGCGGCGCGATGGGGTCGGGCCACTGCCGGATGCGCCAGCCATCGTAGTCGCTGATATGCTTGTAGAGAAGCTGGTAGCAGTGCCAGGCGAAGTGCGTCAGCGCGGGATGCTTGCGCACGATCCGCGCGGTCTCATCCATCATCGCATCCAGCTCGCGTGGCAGGCCGGTGTACTCGCGGTGGTACAGGAAGCGCTCCAGTGTGAGGAAGGAAAGCGTCTCGCCGGGGAAGCAGGCTTCAGATTCCTCCCAGAACGGCTCGAAATGCTCCCGGGCATCGGGTATCCCCAGTGAGGCAAGGACCTCATCAAGCTGCAGTGACAACGGTATCCCTCCAGTGCGACAAGATGGACGGCGACGGCTTCCTACCCCC
>CAYWBK010000372.1:0-6520 GCA_964455745.1 uncultured Armatimonadia bacterium | reverse complement strand
CCCGTCCTGCGGACGGGGAGGCTTTCATGCGGCGGGAATCCCGGACGCTGAAGCGCCCGGCTGAGGGTCCCCGCCTGCGGCGGGGCCGGGCGTCCTGCGGACGCGACGGCACGGATAACGACCACGTGCCGAGGTGGTCTGTTCAGCCACTGTCAAGCACCCACACACATTGAGGAAGAGCCAAGCACCAGCAGGAATACCCGGCCCCGAAGGTGAAGGGTTAAGGATGCAGCCGGCCGCGTCAGGGCCTATCCGAGGAGAGACGACATGCGCAAGCTAGCCATTTTGCTGATCGCGCTCTTGATGCTTACGGTCGCAGCCTGGGGACAAGGCGGCGCGCCCCCACCCCCACCGCCGGCGGGTGCCCCTAAGCCTGCCGCCCCGGTTGACATGAAAGACCCGGCGGCCGTCGCGGCGGCATACGGGCAGGCTCTCAAGGCTCTGGACGGAGACGCGGCTTTGCCCCTTCTCGCTTTGACCCCGGATAACCAGGCAATGTTGAAGGCGATGTTCCAGGAGTTCGCCAAGGGGCCCGGCGGGATGGACGGCAGGACCTTCGTCCGCCAGTTCATCCTTGTGCCCATCTTCGGCATGGGTGACTATGTCGCCGGCAAAGCGGACGTGAAGGGCGACAGGGCCGTCGTGCCGGTGGAATACCAGGCGACCATGTCGCTGAAGTTCGTCCTGCTCAAACAGCCTGACGGCGCCTGGAAGCTTGACCTCGATGAAACGAGCAAGGCGACAACCGGTAGACCCCTGTTCTTTCTTCATCAAGGTGGCATGGACGGCGGCGGCGATGACGGAGGGGCCGCGGGACCGAACGGCACCGTATGCCTATCGAACCTCAGGCAGTTGGGGCTCGCCGCGATGATGTTCGCACAGGACCACGACGAGATGCTGCCCTCGGCAGACAAGTGGACCGATGAACTGAAGCCGTACATCAAGAACGACAAAGTCTTCGTGGACCCCGAGACACCCGAGTTGCCATGCGGGTATGCGATCAACGCCAAAATCGCGGGGAAGTCGCTGGCCGACATCGCGGAGCCTGCGACCACGGTGCTCTTCTTCGACTCCGCCACCGGCAAGCCGAACACTGCCGACGCGATGACCAGCGTTCCGCCCAAAGGCAGGCACAATGGGGGCAGTAACTTCGCCTACGCCGATGGACATGTGAGATGGGTAAAGGCCGGGGCGAACCCCGAGGAGGCCGCCCCGATGCCGCTGGAGGCGCGCGGGCAGATGAGCGCACAGACCTGCCAGAACCACCTCCGGGCACTGGCGGCGGCGGCGCTGCAGTTCGCGAAGGACCACAACGACACGCTCCCGACGGCGAACAAGTGGGCGGATGAGCTGAAGGCCTACGTGAAGGACGACGCCGTCTTCCATTGCACGAACGAAGCGGGCCTGCCGGGCGCTTATGCGCTCAACGCCAAGGTCGCGGGCAAGGCGCTCGCGGACATCCTGGAGCCGGGCAAGACCGTGCTGTTCTTCGAGTCAAACTCCGACAAGCCGAGCGCGACGGACCCGTTGGACACGCTCGTCCCCGAGGGCCGACACAACGGCGGTAATGAATTCGCTTACTGCGACGGGCATGTGCAATGGGTAAGGGTCGGCGACAAGCCGTAGGCGGTATTGGCCCCGGCACGCCTCCGGGAGCCGTCGCCGCTACCCCGCCCTAATCGCCGCGACGATCGTCTCCGCTGCGCGGTTGCATTGCTCCTCGGTGACCAGAAGCGGCGGGGTGATCCGCAGGCGGTCGGTCCCCATCGCGTTGACGATTAGGCCGGCGTCGAAGCAGCGCTGCTGGACTGCTTTCGGCTCGATCCCCTTGAATACGATCGCCATCAGAAGCCCCCGGCCTCGCACGTGATCGAATGCCGCCACGCCTTGCGCCAACTCCTCGATCCGCGACCGCAGATACGCCCCCATCCGCGCGCAGTTGTCGAGCATCCCCTCGGTTTCGATGGCCTCGATGGCCGCAAGCCCCGCCGCGCAGGCAAGGAAGTTGCCGCCGAAGGTGGAGGCGTGGTCGCCCGGCTCGAAGGCTGCGGCCACGGTGTCCGTCGCGAGACAGGCCCCGATGGGAAAGCCCCCGCCCAGGCACTTCGCCAGCGACATGATGTCGGGCTCGATGCCCTCGTGCTCATACCCGAACCATTTGCCGGTGCGTCCCATGCCCGTCTGGACTTCATCGACGATCAGCAGCATCCCCCGAGCGTCGCAAAGCTCGCGCACTTTCGCGAAATACCCCGGCGCGGGCACATTCACGCCGCCCTCGGCTTGGATCGGTTCCAGCATCACCGCGCAGATGTTGTCGTCACAGGCCGCAGCGAGGGCGTCGATGTCATCGAAGGGCACGTGCGAGAAGCCCGCCGGCAAGGGAGCGAAGTTCGCATTGTACTTCGCCTGCCCGGTCGCGGTGACAGTCGCCAGCGTGCGCCCGTGGAACGAGTGGGCCGCCGCGACGATGCCGCAGCGTCCGGGACCTCGCTTGAGCAGCGACCACTTGCGGGCGAGCTTGATCGCGGCCTCGTTCGCCTCGGCCCCGCTGTTGCAGAAGAAAGCCTTGTCGGCGAAGCTGATCTCGCACAGTCTCTTCGCCAGCAGGCCCTGTGGCTCGATGTGATAGAGGTTGCTGGTGTGGATCAGGGTCGCAGCCTGGCGCGCAATGGCCTCCGCCACCTTCGGGTGGCAGTGGCCGGTGCCGCAGACGGCAATCCCTGCGAGGAAGTCCAGGTACTCCGTGCCCTCGGCGTCCCACAGCAGCGCGCCTTGACCCTTCACGAACGCCATCGGCAGGCGTCCGTAGGTCTTCATCACGTATGCGTCGGTCAATGACATGATCTCTTCGGTAGTCATAGTAGTCACACCTGAAGGTGAAGTTGTGCGGTTCGGCTTCGGAGAGCAGGGCGGCCTGTGTGCGTTTGTCCCTGCGCCCTGAGCCTGCGTAGATGAGGCATTACCACGAAGACACCAAGTCACGAGGAACGGCAACACGCCGTCGATGTAGCCGTTTCGTGCTTTCGCGTCTTCGTGGTCAGAATCCCTTTCCCCGATGGAGCGATCACAGATGGGAAGCCCTGCGCGCTCCCTTTGCCGCAGCGCCCCGTCAGTCACCGGCCCCCGCCTCGATCATCGTCCCGATCCCCGCGTCGGTGAACAACTCCATGATGATCGAATGCGGAATGCGACCGTCGATGAGATGCGCCCGGGGAACCCCGCCGCTCACCGCTCGCACACAGGCCTCGACTTTGGGGATCATGCCTTTCCCGATCTTATCGGTGGTCATCAGGGCTTCCGATTCGCCGAGGCTCAGGCGGCTGATGAGGCTCTCCGGATCGTTGACATCATCGAGGATGCCGGGCACGTCACTTAGGACCAGTAGTTTCTCCGCCCCGAGCGCGGCCGCAAGATCGCCGGCAACGGTATCGGCATTGATGTTGTAGCTCTGCCCGCCGCCGCCGACTCCGATGGACGAGATGACGACGATGTACCCGGCGTCCAGTAGTGTGTCGATTACCCGGCGGTCGACGGAAACGACATCGCCGACATACCCGAGGTCGATGTCGCCCATCTCCTTTTTGCAGGCGACGATCAGGTTCGCATCCTTGCCCGACAGCCCCACGGCACGCCCGCCGCTGGCGTTGATGAGCGAGACGAGTTCCTGCTGGATCGTGCC
This sequence comes from uncultured Armatimonadia bacterium, assembly GCA_964455745.1. Classification (GTDB taxonomy): domain Bacteria; phylum Armatimonadota; class Zipacnadia; order Zipacnadales; family CAYWBK01; genus CAYWBK01. Next base: position 2,841 of record CAYWBK010000372.1, on the reverse strand, counting down.
GACGAGGACCATCTGCGCGATCTCCATCGTCTCACCGTCGGTCACCCGCAGGCCGGCGACGCGCTCGCTTTTCTTGCCGATCCGGTCCATGACTTCGTCAATCTTCGGGCCGCCGCCATGGACAACGACCGGCCTGATCCCGACGTAGTGCAGCAACACGCAGTCGATGGCGACCTGGCGTTTGAGTTCATCATCCGCCATGGCGTGGCCGCCGTATTTGATGACGACGATCTTTCCGGCCCACTTGCGGATGTACGGCAGCGCCTCGACGAGCGTCGCAACGCGTTCGGTGAGGTTCTCCATGTTACTGCAACTCCCTGTAGCCAAAGAAGCCCGGCCATGCAGCGCCGGGCTTCAAAGTGCAGACCGGGGGAAGCTACCTGCTCGGCGCAGACTCCCTCGGGCCCGGGCGGTCGGATGCGTAGTCGTAATAGTAATAGTAGTAGTAGTAGTCCCCGGAGGAAAGTCGCTGCTTGTTGAGGATTCCGCCGAGGATCCTGCCCCTCGCGTGCTGGATGAGCCTGACCATCTCGGCGAATGCGGACCTGGTGACCTGGCCGGTCTCAGCGACGAGGATTGTGCGGTCGATTTTCGACGAGATGATCGCCGCATCCGATACCACCACCGCGGGCGGAGAGTCGAAGATCACGGTATCGGCCATGTCTGCGAGGCGCTTGATGAGGTCCGTCATGCGTCTCGAGTCGAGAAGCTCGGCCGGATTCGGCGGCAGCGGCCCGGAGGCGAGCAAGCGAAGGCCGTCCACGTCCGTGTCCTGCAGGGCATCCTCGACAGGCATGTCTCCGACGAGGACGTTGGTGACGCCTCGCGTCGCCTCACGGCTGAAGAACTTGTGTTGCGTCGCCCGGCGCAGGTCCGCGTCGACGAGGATGACCGACTGCCCGGACTGGGCGAAGACGACGGCAAGGTTGGCCGCGGTGACGCTCTTGCCCTCGCCTGCCCCCGCGCTGGTGACGAGGAACGTCTTTGCCGGCTCGTCGATCAGTGAGAAGTTGATGTTCGAGCGCAGGGTGCGATAGGCCTCGGCCGGCGGGCTTTTCGGAGCCGCAATCGTGATAAGCTCCGGAGTGCCCGTGTCCAGCATGGGCACCAGCCCAAGGAACGCGACTTGCGTCTCCCGGGTCAGGTCCTCGGGAGTTCTGATGGTGTCGTCCAGCATCTCCAGGGCCAGCGCAAGCACCAGTCCGGCGAAAAGCCCCAAAACGCCGCCGAACAGCAAAGAACGCCCCACGGGCGCTCCCGTGACCGTCGCATCGACGGGGTGGTCGATGATGATTGCGTTGCCCTGCTTCATGGCCTCGCTGAGGCGCTTGGTCTGGAGGTCCTCCACCATGCGCTTCTCGGTCGCCTTGGCCAACTCCATCGCGTCCTGGTACTGGGTGAGCTGGAACTGTCTGCTCGCGACGTAGGCCAATTGGGCCTCCGCGCGAGCGACCGTGCCGCGCAGCACCGCTACCCGCCCCTGGGCGGTGGCAAGTCGCGACTGGGCGTCCTGCAACCGGGTGCGAAGCTGATCGAGTGCGGTGCTCGCCATGACGGTCGGCATCTCGACGTAGGCCGGTTGCGCTTTGATCTCGTCTTGTATCTGGCTGATACGCGCCTTCGCGTCGGTGATGGCAGGGTGATCTTCAGTATATCGAGCCCGCAGTTCCGTCAGGGCGATTTCGTTTGAGGCGAGTTCCTTGCGCAAGCCGTCAACGGTCGGATTTACGGTCGGCAGCGATTGCTTGTAGAACGGCTGCGCCGTGTCCATCTGCTGCCGGATGGCGGTCAAATCGCGCTCGGCGGCCGCCCCCTCGCCTTCGGCGACGGCGAGTTGGTTGCGGTAACCATTCAGGACATCCTGCAGCTTTTCGATGCTGCTTACCGGGGACAGGAACCCGGTGACGCCGGCGAACTGGTTCGCGTGCCGGGCAAGCTCCAGGATGTCGTCGCGCGTCTTCTCGAGCTGTTGCTCGAGGAAGGCGCGGGCGCGACTCTCGTCGCTGCGCCTTATGTCGCCGCTGGTCTCGCAGAAGGTGACTGCGGTCTCGCCGGCGTAGGCGATGGCCCGGTCCTTGTTGATGTGCGATGCCTCGATGCGGATCCGGTCGGGGGGCATCACGGTGGCGTGGAGGCTGCCGACAATGTCCGTCGGCTCCGCGTTCAGACGAGCCACGCCCTCGCGGCTGTGAAGGCGCTTCGCGGTCCGCTCGGCGGTGTCGATGCTGGTGGCGATTGCCGCTTGTGTTTCGAGGGCGACCTCGACAGTGTCATCAGGCCGTGGATTGCTCCCGGTGATCCAGAAAACGCCCTTGGGCTGTTCGCGAACGAGGATAAGTGCGGAGGCGCGATATTGCTTCGGGGCGAGTACCCCGTAAACGCCCCCTAAGAGCATCGCAGCGATGGCGATGACGGTGATGAACCACTTGCGCTTGAGGAAAACTCGCAGGTAGTCGCGGGCGTCGAAGCGCAGGGCTACAGGTTCCATCGTCTGGGGTAACTCCAGCCGGTTATACGGCGTGCAGTCAGTATGGTTCCCGTTCCGCTCATCCGCGAAGAGGCCACAAAGAAAGCCGAGGGAAGCGCTGAGAAGTATATCAGCTTGGGCGCTGAAGCGTCAACCGTGAGGACCGATTGAGGGTCCGTCTTTCAGTTATAGGTAATATTACTACGCCGGTTGTGCGGCTCTGCTTGGCAATGAGGTGCCCTGCCGAGGAATGGACGGCCATTGACCACAGAGACACAGAGGACACAGAGAACGGCAACGTCCCTTGACGCCTATCGTAGGGCAGGCCGGCCGTTTCCCAGCCGTTCTCTGTGCCCTCTGTGTCTCCGTGGTTC
>CAYWBK010000371.1:0-6547 GCA_964455745.1 uncultured Armatimonadia bacterium | reverse complement strand
ATCGCGGTCTGGAGACCGCTCCTACAGACGACGCAGCGACTTCTGCAATTACCTCTTATGGAAACCGTCATATCCCCCCGCAGCCCGGATCGAGTGCCGCAACTCACACCAAACTCTACGGAATCTTCGCGCAACGGAAACCGACGGTGACGTAACCGTGTTCCGGGTCGAAGTCGTAGCGAAACGCCGAGCGGCAATGATCCGCATCGCAGGTCCACCCGCCGCCCCGCAGGACGCGGTCCAGGCCGGTGTCCGGTCCCGGCGGGTCACCCGCGGGTGAGCGGGCGTAGTACTCGCCGTCGTACCAGTCGCTGCACCACTGCCATACGTTGCCCGCCATGTCCAGCGCTCCACACCAGGATGCCCCCTGGGGGAAGCTGCCGACAGGGAAGGTTTGCCCCTTGGGCCCTTTGTTCGCGTCATTGCAGCACTTGGACTTGTCCCAGTTGTCGCCCCAGGGATACTTGCGCCCCTCAGGCCCCCGCGCCGCGTATTCCCACTGCGCCTCAGTCGGCAATTGCAGGCCAAAGCGGTGACAGTACTTCTTGGCGTCATCCCAGCTCACATAAATAACCGGGTGATCGTCGCCCTGATCGCTCTGCGTCGGGAACTCGGTCTTCGATGCCTGGCAATACTGCCGATACTGCGCATTCGTCACCGTGCACTTGCCCAGCCAGAAGCCCTTGCTGATTTGCACCGTATGCACGAGCACCGCGCAATCCTCGGACCCCATGTCGAAGCCGCCTGCGGGAACCCAGATCATTTTCCCACCGTCCGGGCCGACGATCTCCTCACCGGCCTTGGTCCCCTGGCGCTCCCACGGCTTGGCGTCCTGGGCGTCTGCGCCGACACCTATCGCCGCGGCCAACAGGATCATCATCAAAGCTGCCTTGCGCATCGCCACTCCTCTCCATTGCAGGCAATGACCGGCCCCTCCGAGGCTCCAAACTTGCCTGAGCCGCCTTCAATGTGTTTCGCGATCTGTCGCCTAACACCTTCCACACGGGTTCTTCCTCAATGTGTGTGGGTAGCTTGACGGAAGCCCTGTGAGCTAATCTCGATGAACGAGTGAATGCCGTCAAGCCCCCAAAGGGGGCGGGCCGCCTATTGCCTGGCTGACCGCGAGCGTCAGTACCTGTCTATCGACTGTTTCCTCAGACCATGTGGCAGCGCGATTTATCGCGCCAAATGCGGGCCGAACTGCCCTCCGCCCATTGCGCCGTCGGTTGTAAGCAAGCACTCCGTCGAAGTCGAAGCGTTGGTAACTATGCGACGTGCTCCGCGCGATAAATCGCGCTGCCACATGGTCTGAAGGAGTATCGCCAAACACATGCCAACGTCAGTCAGTCAATTGGCGGGACTCCTTTCGGGGCTGACGGCAACGGCTCGTCTTGTACAACGTCCGGGTGTCACCTGGCGACGATAGCCAAGCCCACCTAAGCGCCGCTACCCATACACATTGAGGAAGAGCCTTCCGCACGGGCGAACCGCATCACTTGAACGCGGGCGTCTTGCGGTTGTGCGGCGCTCTGGGGTCGAGGCATTCCTCCCCCGAGACGGCAGGTGCCGAAGCTACGCCCGGAGAAGGCTTCGCAACATCCTCGCCGAGGAGGTGCTGCCGATGTTCCGGTTCCAGCCGCGCGTGCGCCGGGTCAGTCCTCCTGGCCTGCCCTGTTTGCTCATGGCCTGTATCGCCGCCGCTTGAACCCATAGTCTATGAGCCTCACGCGCAGTTTCGCGCACTTCTGGAAGGAAGGCCGCTGCCCCCAAAGCTTCAGTATCGCGCCTGACGTTAGCGCGCGATTCTCAGGCGGTTGAGCCGGCATTCATCCGTGATGGCACAAGGTGAGGTCGGTGACATCGGATCGGGCTTTGTGGGTGGCGCTCACTCACGCCAGCCTTCGCAAAGAGAGGAATCGCACATGCCCGTGACAGGCATCCAAATCAACCCGCTCCGCTTTATCTGCAGAAGCCAACACAGGCCCTGCCTGGGGCTTCTGACGATGGCGGTCACGCTCATGTTTATCGGTGCGGCGGCACAGGCGGCGGAACACCCGGCTGCCAAGCTGATCGGCGTCATCGCCGCAGAGCATCCGCCCGCCATGTTCGTCACCGTCTCGGCCGATGCCTGGCGCGAGGCCTTCGCGCAGTCGGACCTCGTGCGCAAGGACGGCCTCGCCGTCGAATTGCTGCGCACGCCGGAGGCTCTCGCCGAGGCGACGATCAGGCGCGCGGCGGAGTTTTTCGCCATCGTCAACCCGGACGGAGAGGCCTTCCTGTGCGCCGGACCGGATGACGGCGGCCCGATGCTCACCCGTATCCGCTCGTATGTCGGGCAGGGCGGCATCTGGTGGGAGACCGGCGGCTGGCCGCTGTGCCATCCGTACTGGGCGAAAAAGGGTGGCGGATGGGAAGTCGGCGGCATCGGCGGCCAGAGTGGGGAGCTGTTCCGGCTCGAGGCGCAGGACTGGCGCGACGACCCGCCGCCGGTCAACGCCACGGTGACCGATTCCGGCCGCGAGTGGCTGGGAGCGGACCTGGCGGATGCCATCGCCGGCGAGAAAGCGCCGACCCAACGCGCTTCGACCGCCCGTTGCGCGTCGGTCGTGCTGGCAACGGCGGGCGATAAGACGTACCTGACCGGCCATCGCGCCGGTTACGGCTGGCTGTTCCGGGTCGGTGGGTTTGTGCCCAGCCCGAAACTGATCGTCCCGGGGGCAGTTGCCGTCTGCGAGCATCTCTGGACAATGATGGCCGAGGTGGCAAACCCGCTGCCCGGCTCGGCGGCGAAGAAGTCGCATCCGCCGTACCGGATCGGCGTCATCTCGCCTGAACCCGCCAATGGCGCGCCGCTGGCGATCTCCCCCGACGACCTGCGCGAGGCGCTGGGGGAGACTGCGCTGGTGCGCTGCGCATACCTGGCAATCGTGCCCCTGCGCACGCCGGAGGAGCTGACCCAGGCGCTGACCGAGCGAGCGGGCGACTATTTCGCGATCGTGAACCCGCTGGCGGAGTCGTTCATGGTCAGCGACGAGACCGAGGCCAAGCCGATGTTGACGCGCATCAAGGCGTACCTGGACCAAGGCGGGATGTGGTGGGAAACCGCCGGCTATCCCTTCTGGTACCCCTGCTGGCCGAAACGAGAGAACGGGCAGATCGTCGGCTGGACGCGCAGCAACTTCGGTCCCGACGGCTTTGCGGCCTTCGGCGGCAAGGCAACGATCAGCCCCGATTCCGACCCCGCTCTGCTGAAGGTGACGCCCATCGGGCGCGAGATGCTGGGGGCGGCGTGGGCGGACGCGCTCGGCCAGGAGCGGGGCGACGCAAACCGGTGGGTGGAGGCGAAGTCGGCGGCGATCGTCCTGGCGCAGGTCGGGGACAGGCCGTACCTGTCGGCGTCACGCGTCGGGAAGGGGCTGTTGTGGCAAGTGGGAGGGATGCCGGTCGGCGCGCCGGTGGCTTTCCCCGCGATCATGGGCACCCTGAAATACCTGTGGACGCATCCAATGCCGGGGCAGTGAAGGCGCGCGGGGCAGGCAGACGAGACGCATGAGTCAGGCGGACGGTTGCGCGTGGGGCAGGCGTCTCGCCTGCCAAAGCCGTTGCCGTTAGGCGAGGCGGCGAAACGGCATCGCGGGCGAGACGCCCGCGCCACGCGAACGACCGCGCCACGCGGAAATGCAATACTGATGGAGGACACCTATGCCGCACCGACTTCTTCTGATCGCTCTGTGCGGTCTCATCTTCGCAGCCGCAGCCCAGGCCCAGCCCAAGGCGATCCCGGGCATCCGGGCCTTCCCGGACCTCGAGTACGCCCGCGTCGGCGACAAGTCCTTGCAACTCGACCTCTACCTCCCGGAGAAGCCCGAGGGGCGGCTGCCTGTCATCGTGTGCGTTCACGGCGGCGGCTGGATGGCGGGAAGCCGGAAGGATGCGGCGCTTATCGGATTCGTATTCCGAGGGTACGCCGTGGCGAGCGTGGAGTACCGCCTCAGCCAGGAGGCCATCTTCCCGGCCCAGATCTATGACTGCAAGGCGGCGATCCGGTGGCTGCGCGCCCACGCCGATCAGTATGGCCTCGATGTGAATCACTTCGGCGCGTGGGGGCACTCCGCCGGAGGGCACCTGGTGGCATTGCTGGGCACCTCGGGCGATGTGAAGGACCTCGAGGGCGATGAGGGCAACTTGCAGTTTTCCAGCCGCGTGCAGGCCGTGAGCGACTGGGCCGGCCCCGTGGACTTCCTCGCCGACCCCGCGCAGGCCGGGAAGGACAGCGGCCCTTCGCGCCTCATCGGCGGCCCGGTGCAGGAGAACCGCGACAAGGCGATGCGGGCCAGCCCGCTCACCTACGTGACCCCGGACGACCCGCCTTTCCTGATCGTGCACGGGGACCACGACAAGCTGGTGCCGCTGGCGCAAGCGCGACTGCTGTATGCCGCGCTGACCAAGGCGGGCGTCCCCGCGACGCTTCTCATCCGACCCTGGACCGGACACGGCATCGGCGACCCGACCGTTACATGGACGCAGAACGAGTTCTTCGACAAGTACCTGAAAGGCCGGACAGCGCCAGCGGGGAAGTGACGGCCTTGACACCTTGGGGGATTGCATCCCCCAAACCCCTGCGATTCTCAACGTCAAAGACCTTTGGGAATGCGAGGGCCTGGGGCCAAGATCGCACGGCGATCTTTCTGCCATGCCCCAGAACGTATGGGCCGTTGGTGCGCGTGGCCTTACAGGCCTCAACCCAAGGGCCCACGACTGACGGAGCGCTGTATATCGGGGTAATATGTGTTTTCCCTCGCGACACCGAAAGGAGCCGTTCATGTCTGACAGGCTTTTCTCATTGTTCGTTGGCATCCCATTGGGTCTGGTCCTCCTGACCGCCCTCGCCGCCGTCGCCGAGCAATACCCCCTCGGCCCCGACTCCCAGGTCCAAGATGTCCCGCGCGGGATGGTCACGCACGCCACCTGGACCAGCAAGATCTTCCCCGGCACCGTGCGCGATTACTGGGTCTACGTGCCCGCGCAGTACAAGGCCGAAAAGCCCGCCTGCGTGATGATCTTCCAAGACGGCGGCGGATATGCCAGCGATCAAAGCCGCTGGCGCATTCCCGTCGTGTTCGACAACCTCATCGCCCGCCAGGAGATGCCTGTGACCATCGGCATCTTCATCAACCCTGGCTTCCTGCCGCCCCCGGCGAAGGACCTCCCCGGCCGGCCCAACCGCAGCTTCGAGTATGACGCCGTGAGCGACCGCTATGCGAGGTTCCTCATCGAGGAAATCCTGCCCGAGGTCGGCAAACAGTACAACCTGTCGCAGGACCCCAACGACCGCGCGATCTGCGGCGGCAGCTCCGGCGGCATCTGTTCCTTCACCGCCGCATGGTTCCGACCCGACGCTTTCCGGCGCGTGCTGAGCTTCGTCGGCAGCTTCTCCAACCTGCGCGGCGGGGATGCGTACCCCTCCATCGTGCGCAAGACCGAGACGAAGCCGATCCGCGTGTTCATCCAAAGCGGCAAGAAGGACATGAACACCTACGCCGGGAGTTGGTACGTCCAGAACCAGGCGATGGCGGGGGCGTTCGAGTACATGGGCTATGACTACAAGGTCGTCCTCGGCGAGGAGGGCCACAACGACATCCAGGGCGGCTCGATCCTCCCCGACGCGCTGCGCTGGCTGTGGCGCGACTGGCCCAAGCCGATCACCGCGCCGAAGCCGCCCGACAGCCGAGACTGGGCGACGAACATCGTTGTGCCGGACAAGGGCTGGGAGGCGGTCGGCGAAGGCCTGACTTCCACGCAGGCGCTGGCGGTGGACAAGCAGGGGAACGTGTATGTCTCCGACCCGACGAGCAAGCGCATCGTGAAGCTCGGCGCGGACGGCAAGGCGACCCCGTTCAAGGAGAACGCGGGCACGATCAGCGGCATGGCCTTCGGCCCGGACGGGCGGCTATATGCGTGCGATGGCGCAGGCGAGCGGGTGGTGGCCTTCGCCGCCGACGGCGCGGAGACCGTCCTCGCAACCGGCGTGAAAGCGCTCGATCTGGCAGTGGACAAGCAAGGCGGGGTGTACTTCACCGAACCGGCGCAAAGACGCGTGTCATACGTGGACGCCAAGGGCAACAAGCGAGTCGCCTTCGAGGGGATCCCCTCGCCCAGCGGCCTCCGGCTGATGCCCGGCGAGTCGCTGCTCAGCGTGGCCGATCGCAGCGGGCGCTGGGCGTGGTCGCTGCAGGTTCAGCCCGACGGCTCCCTCACTAACCCGGAGGCTTTCTACCGCCTGGAGATTACGGACGAGACCTCGAGTATCGGGGCTTCCGGCGTGGCGGTGGACGCGAACTCCTTCCTGTATGTTGCGACCACCCTCGGCATCCAGTTGGGCGATCAGGAGGGCCGCACCGCTTTCATCATCGCCAACCCGCCCGGCGGCAGGGCGCAGAGCATCGCCTTCGGCGGCGCGGACTTCCAGACGCTCTATGCGACCGCCGGGGGGAAGGTCTACCGCCGTCCCGTCCAGCGCAAAGGCATTCAGCCGTGACCCGGCGGC
>CAYWBK010000370.1:0-6573 GCA_964455745.1 uncultured Armatimonadia bacterium | reverse complement strand
CGCCCAGCCGCTCCCCTCTACTTCGTCCGCACCTTCTCCGCCGCGCGCTTAACGCTCTCGATCGTGATGTCGCAGTCCTCTTGCCTCAGACGGGGTGAATCGGCAGGTTGAGATGCCGAAGCCGCACGCGCCAAACGGCGACACGATCAGAACATGTGCTTGATGACGACCCAGCCGAAGCGGAACCACACTTTGCTGATCCTGATGCGCGAAATGCCGAACTTGCGGTGGTATTCGTGGCTGGCGACGTTCACCACTCGATACTTCTTCTTGAGCGCCTTCATCACCATCTCTTCTTCGATGGTGAAGCCGTTCTCGCGCAGCTTCAGCGCCCGGGCCACATCCGTCTGTATGACCCGGAAGCCGTTCTGCACGTCGTTCAGGCACACGCCGAAGCGATAGTTGATGCAGAGGGTGATCACGTGTGACCCGAACAGCCGCAGCACTCGGCTCAAAGTGCCCGCCAACTCGTCGCTGCCGCCGGCCATGCGGTCCCCCACGACCATGTCCGCCTCACCCGCAGCCACCGGAGCATACAGCCGGGGGATGTCGGCGGGGTCGTGGGAGCCGTCGGCATCGATGAGCACGATGGCCTCCGTATCGACTTCCTCGATGGCCTGCCTGATCGCCGCGCCCTTACCTTTCCCGCTGTCGGTAACGACACGAGCCCCCAGATACTGGGCGATCTCTCGCGTGCGGTCATTCGAGTTGCCGTCCATCACGAGGACCTTGTCTACATAGGGTCTGACGCCCTCGATGACCTCCGCAATCGTGAGTTCCTCATTCATGGTGCAGATGACGGCAGTAAGAGACAGTGGGCGGTCGCTCAAGATTGGGTCATCTCTTCCGATCAAGCGGGGGCGCGCAGTTCGGCGTGTTGCACACTTGTCCGGCCTGCAAGAAGCCGGGGTGGCAGTCCGCTTTGTCATCAAGGTGCGTCGTTGACCCGCGGCGAGACCGAGCGGCATTGCGGGCCATGTCCTCCCCGATTCGGGCCGGCGTGGCGAAGACTCCGTGGCGCGAAATGATCGGGGCAGACGCGTTCCGCGATTTGCACTATAATTCCGTGCGTGAATCCGCCTCACCTGCCACCTCGGGAGGTCTCCCATGCGTCTATCGGTCTTCATCTTCTGCATCCTTCTCGCCTGCGCCGCCTGGGCCCAGCAGGGGCAGTGGACGCTGCTCGATGATTTCGAGGGGCGCGGCCGCCTCTGGTCGCCGGAGGCCTGGTCGCCTTTCAGCGTCCGTGTGACCACCGACCAGGCGCACTCCGGGCGGCACTCGCTCGCCGTCACCCTGACCCGCCAGACCGACGTCATGGTCCGCGCCACCTGGCAGACGGACACGTCCGATCTGCGCTTCGGCCCCGATACCCGGTTGCGGTTCTGGATGCACGGCAGCAAGCTTGCCCAGAAACCTCACGGCGGGCTTATCATCGTCGAGGCCGGGGGGCGCAAGGGCGGCGGGGACTCGCACTGGATGTTGGACATCCCGCCCGAGGTCTACTCGCGCGACGAGTGGGTGCAGGTCGAGTTGCCGCCGTTCTCGGAGGCGAAGCAGCCGGCGTGGTCCGTGGACGCTAACGGGAAGCTCGACTACGCCCGTATTTCGAAGCTCCTTTTCGTCGCCCAGCAAGAATCCGAGCCGCGTCTTGCGCAGCCCTATACCGTCTACATCGACGACGTGGAGGCCACCGACGTGACCGCCATCACACCGACCATCAAGCCCGCCTCCAATGACAGCGCTCCCGACCACATCCGCCCGAAGATACGCGGCTTCGTCGACCGGGACCGCGCCCATCCGGCTCAGGTCCGCTTCGCCGATGTCTCCGACTGGGAGGCTTACCAGTACGGCGGATTGCAGACCGATTTCGTGCGCTCCGAGGAGGAGCCACTGTTCGAGAAGTACGCTGCGAAGCTCACCTACCGCAGCGCCGACGGCAGCGGCTGGGTGGCCCTGCGCCCGAAGACGCCGATACCCCTCCCGGCCCGGTTCAACGCCCTGCAGATGTGGGTCTTCGGCAACAACTGGGACTGGGTGCCCGATCCCACCACGCCCCAGCCCGAGATCGCCGTGACCCTCCGCGATGCCACAGGCCAGGAACACCGGCTGATCGTGGGGCGGGTGAACTGGAAGTTCTGGGGGCTGTTGCACAAGCGCATCCTGCCCGACGCCCACACCGACGACGGGCACCTGTTCTGGGGCGGAGACGCGAGCGGCAAGATCGTCGCCCCAGCCGTCTTCACCGGCATCGAGGTCCGTAATTGTGGCAATACCGCGCCGAGGGTGCTCTACTTCGACTCTATCGGCTTTTATGAGGAGCCGCCGCAAATCCCCCAATACAAGCCGATCCCGGCGAAACTCCCGTTCCCGACGACGCCGGACACGATCCTTCCGACCTGTGAGAAGCCGGTGCAGCTCCATCTGACGCGCGTCGGCGATGCCTGGCGCTGCCGAGCCGCCTCCCCCGGCGACGAGATCGCCTGGGAGTATCGCCCCCGCACGGGGACGCTGTCGGACCTCACGGTGTCCTTCGATGGCGGGCGCTTCACTCCCGCTGCCGCGGCCGGCCCGACGCTCGACCTGGCCGGCGATACCTACGGCCCCGCCGACGAGCGCGTCGACCGCAAGCTCGTCTCCGCGACGCAGGACGGTGACGCGATCAAGACCCGCTGGCGGCTGTCTGCAGCCGGCAAGGCGGTCGAGTATGACCTGATGCTGCGTTTCCGGGGGAAGACGGTCATCCACGAGTGGCGCTGCGCCCAGCCCGTGGTCAGCAGTCTGTCGCTTGGCCATGCCACCGGCCTGACCGACGGCAAGCTCATCATGGTTCCGTACTACTCGGTCGGCGGGGCGGGCGGCGCAGGCATCCTGTACGACCGCGGGCGGTACGCCAGCAACGTGCTCGACTGGTATGTCACCGAGGCTTCGCAGTTCTACGGCGGCGCAAGCCGCCTGTCGGCCAATGAGGTCAGCTACAACGGCGGCGCGAGCTACATCGCCAAAACCGACGGCCAGCGCAACCCGCTGTACGAACGCGGCTTCCTCACCGTATCCCGCACCTTCGAGGAGGTCCTTCCCAACATCCCCAACCCGCCGACGCCCCTCACCAGCATCGTCCGCAGTTACATGTACACCCATCTCGGCGGCACGACCCCGAACCGCTTCGAGGTCTGGCTCGAGCAGTTCCGCCGCTACCGGCGCTACGGGATCGACAAGCTGGTGGTCACCCAGCACGAGGATTCCTGGACCGAGGGGGCCGATGTCGGCCAGGGCCCGCAGGAATACACGATGACCCTCGATGGCCCCCCGGACGCCGGCGGCGATGCGACTGTGCTGCGGTACTATAAGGGCATCCGCGATCTGGGCTACTTCACCGGCCCGTACAATAACTACACGGACTACTCTCCTCTGGGCAAGTCGTGGTCTGAAGAGAACGTCACACGCCTGCCAAGCGGCGAGTGGCAGCGCGTCTGGCCGCCCTGCTTCGGCATCCGCCCCTTGAAGGCTGCCGAAATGGCCGCGCGGTACGCCCCCGCCCAGGCCGCCAAGTTCGGTGTCAACGCCACCTACTGCGATGTCCACACGTGCATTCCGCCGTGGGGGAACGTGGATTACCAGGCGGGCAATCCCGGCGCAGGCAAGTTCCGCACCACCTTCGAGGCCTATGGACGAGTGCTGATGACCCAGCGGGAGTCCTATAAGGGGCCGGCGGTCTCGGAGGGCACGCATCATTGCTTCTACGCCGGCCTGATCGACGGCAGCTACGGCCAAATGGGCCTGCCCGACGCCGCCAGCCGGCCGCTGTTGCTCGACTTCGACCTGCGCAAGATGCACCCTCTGTCGGCGGATGTCTCGATGCAGCCGTGGGCCTACTGGGGCGATGACGAGTATCACTGCATGGCCCAGACCATCGCATACGGCCACGCAGGGTTCTTCCCCGCGGTCGAGGTCCCCCAGGCGTGTCGGTACTATTATATGATCCGTGCGCTCATGCAAGAGTACATCCAAGTCCCGGTGCAGTCGATCTCCTACTGGGACGGCACCCGCTTCCTGACCGCCTCCGAAGCCCTCCCGGTCGAGGCCAACGCTCGCGGGCAGGTGCGCGTGGCCTACCGCAACGGGTTGGTCGTGTTCGTAAATGTGAACCCCACCGAGACCTGGCAGCCGGCGGGCGCGCCGCTTGACCTGGCGCTCACCCGCCACGCCTGGGCAGCCTCGCGAGGGACCGACTTCCTCACCTACAGCACCCAGACCGACGGCCGCCGGGTGAGCTTCGCCCGCTGCCCGGACTACGTCTTCGCCGAGGCCGGCGGCAAGTGGCAAGACTTCGGGGACATCGCCACCGACGGCGAGGTGGTTTTCCTCCCGCACGACCCCGCCGGCCCGCGACTGATCGCCATCGACAAGACGACGAAGGTCACTCTCCGCGCGGGACGAGCAGTGAGCAAGATCGTCGCCACCGACGAAGCTGGCAAGCCCCTCGGCGAGGCGCCATTCACCCGCGAGGGAGACCGGATCACCTTCAGCGCTGTGGACAAGGCGGTGGATTATTGGTTGAAATGAGGAAGGCGGACAGTTCGTGGATTGTGGATTCAACTCGCTGCAGCAAGAGAGCCCCGAGGCAGCGGCGATGAACGCGCGCGTCATGGTCGGCATGAGCGGCGGCGTCGACTCCTCCGTCGCGGCCCTGTTGCTCCGACGCGCGGGCTACGACGTCGTCGGCGCGACGATGAAGCTGTTCGCGGAAAAGGAGACGCCGCCGGTAGAGACGGCCCGGCGGGCCGTCTCCGATGCCTGCGAAACCGAGACGGGTCGTCGGGCCGTCTCCGATGCCTGGGAAGCTGAGACGGGTCATCGACCCGTCTCTACGAGAGAAGGCCCGCCCGTCTCCGAGACGCACACGGCCGAGACGGGTCATCGACCCGTCTCTACAGCGCCTGGCCCGCCTGCGGACGGCCTGTGCTGCTCGTGGGAGTCGGTTGAGCGCGCGCGGCAGGTTTGCGAGGTCATCGGCATCCGGCACTACGTGCTGAACATGACCGACGAGTTTCGCCGCGATGTCATCGAGCATTTCATCCATCAGTACCGTCTCGGCCTCACGCCAAATCCCTGCCTGCGGTGCAATGAACTCATCAAGTGGGGCGCGATGCTTCGTCGTGCCCGGGGGATTGGCTGCGAAGCCATCGCCACCGGCCATTACGCTATCGTCGAGCCGGCGGACACAGGCCGCATTGCCCTTCGGCGTGGCGTGGACCGGGGCAAGGACCAGTCTTATGCCCTGTACATGCTGAGCCAGGACGAGCTGGCGCATACCCTCCTGCCGCTCGGCGGACTGACGAAGGCGCAGGTGCGCTCGCTCGCCGCCGAGGCCGGGCTTCCCACCGCCGAGACTGCCGAGAGCCAGGACATCTGCTTCGTTCCCGGCGGCGACTATCGCGCCCTGTTCGGCCCTGAGGCGATGCAGCCCGGCCCGATCCTCGATCTCGACGGCCGCGAGCTTGGCCGCCACCGGGGCCTCCCGGCCTACACGGTGGGGCAGCGGAAAGGCCTGGGCGTAGCCGCCGGCGAGCCGCTGTACGTCATCCGCAAGGATACCGAACGCACTGCCCTGATCGTCGGGACGCGCGAGCATGCCGTCCGCAGGGCTTTCAGCGTCCGCGAGGTGAACTGGGTCTCCATCGCTTCGCCGGAGGTCGGCGAGAGCCTTCGCGCTGACATTGAGGTTCGCTACCGGACGAAGCCCGTCACCGGCACGGTCGAGGTGCTGACGCCCTCGGTCGTCGAGTGCCGGATCGGCGAGACCGACCAGGTTGCGGCTCCGGGCCAGAGCGCAGTGTTCTACCGGGGCGATGTGGTCCTCGGCGGCGGAGTGATCGCCACCGGCGGGTAAGTCGGCGTCAGCCACAGGGGTGTCGTCGGAACGGCACACGGGGTCCCCGTCTGCAGCCGCTGCGCGGCTCAGACACCCCCGTGCCTCGGCCCGCTCAGGGGTGCGTCTTTCGATTGTAGGTAGTATTACCACGCCGCTTGTGCGGCCCTGCGTGGCAATGAGATGCCCTGCCTAGAAATGGACGGCGATTGACCACAGAGACACAGAGGACACAGAGAACGGCAACGTCCTTGAGCCTATCGTGGGGCCGGCGCGGCCGTTTCCCAGCCGTTCTCTGTGCCCTCTGTGTCTCCGTGGTTCAAGCCGTTCGCCCGTCATCTTGGGATACGGTCAGCCTCTGACAAGATTCCGAGAGCTTCGTCTGCCTGTTGTCAAAGCGGCGTAATAATGATAGGTATTCGCGGGAGTCAGGCCGTATCCAACGGCTAAAGGACAGGCCCTGGCCCTGACGGCTGGATGAGCTGTCAGGCCGTCGGGGCTATGCTGCTATGAAACTATCCGCTATGCCGCAATCTCCCAAGTCCCATCCATCCTAGCCCTTCGCCATTCCTTGTCACCACGTGTGCGGCAGTCCTACCTACAATCAGCGGGCGGACCCTCCGCCCAGCAGGAGCATCGTTTTTTGCGCAGGGGGACATCGAGGCGAAGGTAAGGCTGATTGCCGTTCAAGGAGGGGCTAA
>CAYWBK010000369.1:3031-6622 GCA_964455745.1 uncultured Armatimonadia bacterium | reverse complement strand
GACGGGGTAGGGCCGTCGCCTTTTCATCGTTTCAGAGTGCCGGAAACCGGCATGATGACTCCCTCGAAAGCCCGTGTTCGTCAAGCGACGGAGGCCTGGTGCGCCTCTGCGAAAGCTATCGACTCGGCATCCATACCGAGCGGCAGTGTTATTTTGAACAGGGCCCCGCCATCCGGGGCATCCTCAACCCAGATGCGCCCTCCGTGAGCTTCGACAACGTACTTGCAGAAGGTCAGCCCGAGGCCGACTGCCACACTTCCCGTGTCCGGGGATGCAGCCTGCGCGAACCGATCGAAGATGCGTTCGCGGTCTTCGAGCTTGACGCCCGGCCCGGTGTCGGCGACGTACAGGAGCGCCTGTTCCTTCGGCGCCGCTTTGAGACCGACCTCGATCTTCCCGCCCGAGGGGGTCAAGCGCAGAGCGTTGCTGATCAAGTTCTCTACAACGCGACGCATCTTGGGTCCGTCTACCGAGGCGGACAGTGGGTCCACGACCGCTTTGACGGTCACGCCGCGCAAGCTTGCCTGTGGCGCGAACTCCCGTATCGCCCCCTGCGCCAGGCTGCCAAGATCGGTTTCGGTGCGCTCCAGAACAAGCTTGCCCTCTTCAGCGCGCGCGATCTCAAGCAGATTCCCGAGCATCGCTTCCAGGCGTTTCTGGGCATCGACGGCGAGATCGAGAAGCTGCTCCTGTTCGGGCTTCAAGCACTCATCGGGAAGCCCATGGCCAACGACCTGCAGCGCCGCCAACGCCGACGATAGCGGCGTCCGCAGGTCGTGAATGAGCATCGAGGTCATGTCTCGACGCATCCTCTCCGATGTCCGCAACTCGCGGTAGGCAGCCGAGATGGTCCGCACGTAATCCACGACCTGGCGGTACATGATAATGACCGCGATGATCGCGGCTACGTCAAGACTGTCGGCAATGATATGATGCAAGCGAGGCGGCAACCACAACCGAAACAGGTTGGCGATCGTTTCCATGAAGATCACGAAGATCACGATCTTCAGCGCTCGTCTGACGCCCTTGCGAAGGGCGAGATCTATATCCTTTGACATCGCGCAAGTGCTATTCGCCACAGTGGCATCCTGCCTTCTCGGCTCAGAATAACCCTAACACGCCCCCCTGCCATGTCTGCAGGGGACAGCGTCCGTCGCATATCGATGACGCCCGAACGCGGCATAGGGTTCTGTGCGAGGGTTTGGGGCCTACCGGGGATGCTACCATATATAGCCGCGACCGCCGAGACGCTTGAACAGGGTCAGCGTCACGACACCCAGCAGCATCAGAATGACCGTCACAGCCAGCGCGACTTCGATGCGTCCGGAGGACATGTTGAGGAAGATGGCGATGGAGAGGACTTCGGTCTTGTACCTCGTGGCCCCGCAGAACATGATGATCGGGCCGAAGAGGCCGGCTGCCCGCGCCCAGGTAAGTACCGTTCCGGCAATGAGGCCGCCCCTCGCGAGCGGGAACGTCACCCGCGCAAAGGCGACGCGCTCGTCGCAGCCAAGCGTGCGCGCAACCTTCTCGAGGCGCGGGTCCACGGCATCGAAAGCGCCCTTCATCGACCGCACAGCCAGCGTGACCGCCGGGAAGAACTGCGCGAGGATGATTCCCTGCAGAGTGAAAACGAAGGGGATGATGTGCTGGTCGATATACTGGCCGAGAGCGGTCTGGGTGAAGAAGACGAGGAGCGCGATCCCCGCTACGAGGTCGGGCAGGATGATCGGCAGGTCGATGATCGTGTCGATGATCGCCGCGCCCGGGATGCGGAAGCGACTGAGGGCGTACCCGGCGGGAACAGCCAGTACGACGGCCAGCGCAGTAGTGATTGTGGAGGTGATGGCGGTCAGCCTGATGGCCGCCCGAATCTCATCCGACAGGATGGTCCGCGAGAAGGTCGCCCAGTCAACGTACAGGACGACCGACGCCAACACCAGAGCAAGGCTGCCCACAAGGACGGCCAGGCCGGAGTAGACGCCTCCTCGGAAAACGCGATCTCCCCGCGACACTCTCTGCTTGTGCATCATGCGGCCGGGGCCGGCGCCATCCCGTGTTCCTTCAGGATCTCCTGGCCCTGCTCCGAGGCCATGAAGTCGACGACTTTGCGTGCCTTATCCGGCGCCTTGGAGAAGCTCAACAGGCCGACCGGCACGGTCGATGGCTTGCGCAGGTTCGCCGGAATCTCGACCGTGTCTGCATCTTTCGGGAACTGCGCGGCAGTAATGGTCCAGACGATGGCGGCATCGAGGGACTGCAGCTTGATGTCGTTGCCCAGCTCGATCACGTTCGCCACCCGAACCTTGACATTAGGCTCAACCTTCTGCTCGAGTCCGGCTTGCTTGAGCATCGCCAGCGCGCAGCGCCCGACCGCAACGGCATCCGGCTCGCCAATCCCGACCTTCAGCCCCGGTTTGGCGAGGTCCTCCAGTGACTTGATGCCCTTGGGGTTGCCTTTCTGCACCATGATCGTCGGCACAAGCTGGCCCACCAGCTTGCTGTCGGTGATGAAGCCGCGGTCCTTTGCCTGTTGGACGTAGAAGTCCTCTCCGGGCAGGTACAGGTCCCCGCGCTTGGCGAAGGTGAGCTGGCTGAGCAAACACCCCGAGCCGGCGTACCCGATCTCCAGCCGCAAGTCGGGGTTGGCATCCTCGAAGGCCTGTTGAACGGCGTCCATCGCCGGTCGCAGGCCGGCCCCGCAATAGACATACAATGCGGTCGTGTTCTTGTTATCCAGCGGCCCAAAGCCCCACTTACGCCAGATCTTCTGCGCTTCGGGGGTCTTCATGAAGTCGGCGAAAGCGCGGCCCAGGGCCGGGTTGGCGGCGTTTTTCACCACGACGACCTGGCCGAGGAACTTGTCGTAGCTATCGGGCGGCAACGCCCCCAGCGGCTGCACCTTGCCGGGAAGGTCTTGCGGGTCATCGCCGATCTTGTGCGTCTCCTGCTGACAGGTGCCATAGATGAAGGCACAGTCGGCCTTCCCCGAGGAGACCTCCATCTTCATGTCGGCAGGTTCTTCGCTCATGTAGAGCTTGCTTTGGATCTTGTCCCACACACCCGAGCGCTGCAGGGCTTGCTTGGCGTAGAAGCCGACGGAGTTGTTGTCGGTGGCGATGGCGATGGTCTTGACCTTGTCGGTCGCCAGGTCATCGAGGCTCTCGATGTTGCAGGGGTTGTCCTTCCGCACGATCATGGCGATTTTCTGGTAGCCGTAGCTAACCGGCTCGCCGTCTATGCGTTGCCTGGACTGCAGGAACTTGACTTCCTTGTCGCCTATTGAGATGAAAGCATCGGGGGTCTTCTGATTATCGGCGATGGCCTTGGTAAGAGGCGCGATGTTGACCAGGTCCTGTGTGATGGTTACGCCGGGATGACTGGCCTGAAAGGCCGTCTTCAGCTCGCCGTAAGGGCCGGCAAGGCCGCAAGGGACGGCGACCAGCAGCGTCCCCGACTGCGCCTGCCCGGACGCAGCCGGGTCGCCCCCGGGCTTCTTGCAGCCGGCAGTAGCCATAATCGCGGTGATGAGTGCAGCGCCTGCCAACAGTGCCGGATATCTGCGCATGGGACCTCGCTCCGTTCGTCATC
>CAYWBK010000369.1:0-3021 GCA_964455745.1 uncultured Armatimonadia bacterium | reverse complement strand
ACTTGCGCGCGTCGATCTATTTCGGGTACCGGGCGGCCACCTCGTCGGCGACTGCGGCATCGAGGTCTTCCTGCGTCCACTCACCGCCCCAGAACATTTTGAACGTGACCTCTTCGCTCTTGCCGTCCTTCTTCTTCACGGTGAAAGTCTGCTTATCGTCGATGAGGACCGATCCGCAAGTCAGGCCCGCCTGCTGCCACTCCTTGAACCCCTCGTCCGTGTCGAAGGGCACGAAGCGAGCGCGGACTTTCCCCGGGTACTTGTCGGGGATCGCCAACACGTAGTCCCGGATCACCTTGTGCTTCTCGTTGCCGGGGTAGAAGGCGCGGATGAACACCTTCGCATCGGCAGGGCCTTTCTCGCCGGGCTTCGACAGCGCAGGATCGGACGGCTTGGCGTGCTCGTCCATCGAGGCGTCCTTGGCGTCAGCAGCGCCGGGCGCGCCTTTCTGGACACCAGCCGGTTGGCTGGCGGCGGAGCTGCTCTGCGTCTTCTGAGCGCAGCCATACAGCACGACCATCCCCGCAAGGGTCAGGAAAGTCGGTAGGATCAGCCATTTGCGCATCTTCGTCTCGCCTCCATAGCTGGCGCGTTGGGTCTAGCTGCCGATCCCGGTAAGTCCCTTATCCACCAGGATCTTCTGGGCATCCGGGGTAAGCAGGTAGTCTATGAAAGCCTGGGCCTGCGTTCGGACCGGGCTATCGCTCATAATCGCGACGAGGCACTCGGCCGCGTCATACGTCGTCGGGTCGATGGAGAAAGCGACCGCGACCTTGCTCTTGTCGAGTTTCTCCGGGTTGGTCTCCAGCGGACAATTCTTGTACGAGATGCCCGCCTGGGACTTGCCGTTGGCGACCATCGTGTGCGAATCGATGGCGTGCTCGGGGAAGGGGCGCACGAACTTGTCCTGGAGCTTGTCCCACAGGCCGAGCTTGGTGAGCGCCTGCTTGCCGAAGGCCCCCACCGAATTGATGTCCGGGTCGGGGATGCTGAGGGTCTTGAGTTTCAGCAAGTCCTCGGGTTTCTGGATATTCTGCGGGTTGCCGTGCGGGACGATCACGACCAGTTCGTACTTGCCGACAGCCTTCTTGGTCGCTGCGTCGGCTTTGCCCTTGCTTGCGAGGGTGTTCAGTTCGGTGGAGCCGGGCGAGACGAACAGGTCGCATTTGGCGCCGTTGTTGACGATGTCCTTCACGAGAACGCCGGCGTTGTCGTACTTTTCGGTGAACGCGACGTCCCGGTGCGTCTTCTTGTACTCCGCGATGACGGTCTTGAAGGGGATGAGCATCCCGCAGGGGACGTCGATTGCGATGTTCGTCTGTCCCGCCGGAGCGGCTTTGGCCGGCGTCGCCGCGACGGGCGTCTGCGTGCTCGTAGTGTCCTTCGTGCCGCAGCCGGCGGCGAGAGCGACGACGATGACGAATGCAGCGATCAGTGCGAAGCAGCGTTTCATTGCTAAAGGCCTCCCAGATTGTCAGTGCATCAGCATACAGTCGCAGATGTATTGACCGAAGCGGCTGTTGAAGATCGAACAGAAGAGCGTTACGCTCGTAATGATCAGCGCGAAGTAGATCACCGTCTTCTTGACACCGATGCCGCGGCTGATGAGAACCCCGCCGGGCAGGCTGATCCCGGCTCCGGTCAGGAGCACGGCCAATGCCGGGGCGACGTCGATCATGCCCTCCTTCAGGAACGCCTTGGTGAACGCCACCTCCGCCAGCACCGGGAAATACATGAGCGCCGAGAAGCCGCTGGCCCGAAGGATCGGCAGGTTGGCGGCCAGGGCCCCGGCGTCGGCTCCCGGCGAGCGGAACAGGTGCGAAACTAGCTTGATATCGATCGCCGTCGCGACGAAACCGATGATGAGGATCGCCGGGATCAGCAGCGGGATGACCATCTTCAGGTACAGGAAGGTCTCGCGCAGCCATCCCCGGATCTCATCACCGTCGTACATACGCCAGACGGCAATCGCAATGGCTACGGCGAGTATGCCGGTGGCGATGAGCTTATAGGTCCAGAGCGTCGCATATTGGGGATTGATCTCCGCACCCGGCAGCAGCTTCTTGATGTTCCACGAGCCCAGGACGATTGCCGCAAACAGCAGGCCGAAGAGCGCGATGAGACGCCGGCTGTTTCCGACACCGTCCGTCGCGAGAGCATGAGTCTCACGCAGTTGCTCCATCCGCGCCTGCTCCTCGCGCCGGAAGATGAACCCCATCGTCGGACCGACCACGAGGGCGATTGCGGGGACCCCGATGACGCGCCACAGCCCCAGTCGCCAGCCGATCACCTGGTAGGTGAACACGATGCTGACGATGTGAATGGCGGGGGCCGCATACAGGAAGGTGAACGCCGGGCCGATCCCGGCCCCCCGGCGGTAGATACTCAGGAACAGCGGCACCACGTTGCACGAACACACGGGGAGGAAGGCCCCCGAGGACGCAGCCACTATGTATGCCAGGACGCGGTGCTTGCGAGAGCCCAGGTACTTGAGCAGGATCGGCGCGGGGATAAATGCGGTGATAGCCCCAGCCAAGAGAAAAGCCGGCAACATCGTCGTCAGGGCGGTCCAGTTTAGAACACAGCAACTGAACACGTCGATGATGTTGTTAAGCGACACCTGCTGGCCCAAACAGAAACCTCTTCCGCCCCGCGGTTCCGGCGTACCTGCAACGCCCGCCGTGGCTACCCGTGTAGGGGGTAAAACACCAGCCAAAAGCGCAAAAGTTCCTACGCTATCTGGTAAGAAAGTGTGATGGATGAAGACGGCCCGGTGGTAAGCAGGGTGGCTTGCTGCAGGAGAAGTCGCCTGCAGATGCGGGGCGTCGGGCCTCAGGGGTGCGTCTTTCAATTGTAGGTAGTATTACCATGCCGGTTGTGCGGCCTTGTTCGGCAATGAGATGCCCTGCGGGGAGATGGACGGCGATGGACCACAGAGACACAGAGAACGTCCCTTAACGCCTATCGTGGGGCATGCCCAGTCGTTCTCTGTGCCCTCTGTGTCTCCGTGGTTCAATGCCG
>CAYWBK010000368.1:0-6660 GCA_964455745.1 uncultured Armatimonadia bacterium | reverse complement strand
CCCTATTGTTTCGCACGCCGCGACGGCTTGGGCGGCTGCGCCGCCACCCGTCCTGCGGACGGAAACGGCCCTAACTACCGGCCTTGAACCGGACGCTGAAGCATCCGGCTGAGGGGCGCTTTGCGCCGGGCGTCCTGCGGACGCAACGGCAACGGCTTACCCCAAGCAGTCGGCTACCCCCCTCGCCAAGACCAGTTCGAGGTCACTACCCATACACATTGAGGAAGAGCCTTGCCCAAGCCCGCGACAGGTCCTCTTGCCCCCTCGTGTAGAATAGTACCCTACACTTGACCACCGAGGTGCCATGATGCCGCATCCCCGCCGATCACTCCTTGTCAACAACCTCTGCTTCGCATTGACCGCTGTTCTTGCAGCGACCGTTGGAGCCGCATTCGCTCAGTCCGGCTCGCCTAACCTTGTCCCGAACTCCTCCTTCGAGTTCGGGCCGAAGGGCGGGGGGCCGCCGCAAGACTGGGAAGCCGCTGTACCGGCGCCCGGCGGGGCGACTACGCGCGACATCACCGTCGCGCGCACTGGTCAGGCCTCGCTGCGCATCTTCGTGCCACAAGACGCCCCGGTGAATTGGTACCAGGCGAGCCAGGACTGCGGCGTCCGGCGGGTGGGCGACAAGTTCACGCTGTCGATATACGTGCGCACGAGTGGCATTCACGATGGTGCCGGGGCCTATATCTCCATCGGCTACTTCGACTCCGCCGGAGCGCGCATCTCCTACTACGATAGCGACGGGAAGCTCACCGGAGACAACGACTGGAAGCGGCTGACAACGACCGGCACCGTGCCGGATCATGCGACAGTCATGCGGATCATCGCGGTCGTCCACGGGCACGGCACCGCGTGGTTCGATGATGTGCAGTTGGAGGCGGGTGAGAAAGCCACGGACTATCGGCCCTCGCAGGCCGACCTCGACACGGTTGCAGAACAGCAGGCCCAGATGACGGCGGCCGCGGCCTTTGCGCAGGCCAGTCATCTCACCCGTCACGTCGGGCGCGACGTGGCAGTGCTCAACGACACGATCCCGGCGGTCGGCAAGGCATCCTCGCCGGTTCTGCTGGCCGAGACGCTGCGCAAGGCGGGGTTCGCGCCTCAGTACCTCCGCGCCGACGAGCTTGCGAACCCCTCGATCCTATCCACCGACCACTTCGACCTGCTGGTGCTGCCCTACGGAGCCTCTTTCCCGGCCAAAGCGGCCGCCGCCCTGCGCGGCTTCCTGGCCAGCGGCGGCAGCTTCTTCTCAACCGGCGGTTACGCGTTCGATGCCCCGATGATCTCGGTCGGCGGCAAGTGGTATGACCAGACCCGCCTGCCCAACCCGCCGGGCACACACCGGGCCCCGGTGTTCAGCTTCGACGGTGACGACGCGCTGAAGGGCTGGGGGCAGACCTCCTACCGGCCCGGGAACCCGAAGATGACGCTGGAGCGCGAGGGCGACTGGCGGTACCTGAAGGCGACAACGACGGACCTGCAGCGGTGGGATTGCGTTACCTCGCCGCGCGTGGACCGCAGTAAGCTGCCGGCGGACTGGTCGGTTACGGTGCTGCGAGCGAAGGGCGATGCGAACACGCGCAAACTCGCCATCGAGTGGCAGGAGGCGGACGCCTCGCGCTGGAAGACGGTGATCGACCTCACCCCGGAGTGGAAGGAGTACCGGATTCCGCACACGATGCTGACCTACTGGCAGGACAACCCCTCGATGGGGCGGGGCGGACCGACGGATCACTTCCGGCCTGAGAACGCCACCGTGATGCAGATCGGCATCGCCGAGGACATCGCCCCGGCGGGCGGCAACTACAGCTTCTGCATCGCCGACATCCGGGTCGAGGACGATCCGCTGCGTGCCGAACGCATGACTGCAGTGCAGATCAACACCCGCATCGGCCCAATCCACGACGCCCTGTTCCCTGCGGCGGACCAGATCGGCGTTTTCGACCCAGCCAACACTTTGGAGCAGGTGGCCTTCGTCAAATCGCTGCCGACGCAGAAGATCATCCCCACCGACATCCGCCTGAACGGGTCGCTCGAAGGCTTCGCGGCGACGGCGATGCTGGGACTTAACGGTCACGGCTTCGGCCCGGATCGCGCGCGCATCGTTCCGCTCGTCATGTCCTTCGACCGCTTCACCCGTCAGCGCGGGCCGGTTGGCTCCATCGTGCACAACTTCACCGGCTACTTCCAGGGCTCAAGCTGGGCGATTTTCGGGGCGGATAGCGTCGATCTGTTCGATGCGAAGCATCCGCAGATGCTCGCGGCATTGCCGCAGATTGCCGAGGCGGTCACGCGGAAGCTGTACCTGCACGGCACGGAGGCCGAATACGCCTGCTACCAGCCCGGCGAAGCAATCAAGCTTCTGTCGGAAGTGAGCAATTTCGGGCCGGAGCCCCGGCGCGCGAGGGTGCTCCTGGAGGTCCGCCGGAACGGGGTGAAGCAGCCGCTGTTCGCAAAGACGTTCCCGGTGGAGGTCAAGCCGGGCGACACGCAGCACCTGGAGACCTCGTGGACTCCGCCGACGAACCCCGACGATATCTACTTCATCCGCACGACGCTGCTGGACGGGATCGCCGAACTCGACCGTGAGGACAACGCGGTCATCATCTGGAACGATGCGGTGGCGAAAGCCGGGCTGCCCATCAAAATGGAGGACACGTACTTCAAGTTAGGTGGCAAGCCGACGTTCCTGATGGGAAACCAGAACTGGTGGGGACAGATGGGGTCTGTCTCGGCGCGGTCTCCGCTGAAGATGCTGCAAGATTACTCCACGATGCAGGATAACGGCCTGCACTTCTCCCGCTGCTTCCTGCCCTGGGGGGACGAGCGCGCCAAGCGCACCTCCGATGCCTGGGTGTACCTCGCCCAAAGGCACAAGATCGTGCTCTTCCACACGCCCAATCTGTTCAACTCGATGGACAACGATGAGCAGGCCAAGCAAGAGAAATGGGCGCGGGAGATCGGCGAGCGGTACCGGAAAGTGCCCGGCCTGGTGGTTGACATCTCAAATGAACCGTACTTCGTCATCGACAACAACGATCAGCAGCGAGCGCGGTTCAACGAATACCTGAAGGCGAAGTACGGGACCGACGCGGCGTTGAAGGCCGCGTGGCCGCTGTCGCCGCCCGAGAAACCGATGCCGAACGTGCCATCCAACCCGCCGTCGGATACCTGGGGCGACATGCGGGCCTTCGATGTCCTGAACTTTGCAATGGACCGCCAGGGCGAGTGGGCGCGCAAGCTGCGCGAGCAGTTCAAGGCAGGCGCCCCGGATATGCCGATCTCCGTCGGGTTCATGCAAGGCTTCGGCTGGCGCGGTTCGGACTGGGACCCGATCAACAACTCGCTGGACCAGGATTTCACCGACCGCCACTACTACGGCGATCTGTCGGTGCTTCCCGCGGAGATCAAGGAGATCGACCAGCGCTGGATGGGCAAGCCGCTGACCATCGGCGAATGCGGCGCGAAATGCCACCCATCGTTCGACAACGGCAACATGGGCGAGGACCCCGAGACGTTCGCCCGCCGGTTCCTGTGGATGGGCCATCACACCTTCGGGATGGGCGGAGCCTTCATGGCCTCCTGGCACTGGCGCGACCCGATGGAGGGCATCTTCCCCTGCGGGCTCGTGCGCTCGGACTTCGTGCCTCGCCTGGCGCGGTCAACCATGCGGAACATGGCGATCCTGTTCTCGTGTATGCACCCCAAATACGACCCGCCGACCGTGTTCGTCCTCGAGCCGGACCTGAACCGCACCGGCGCGCGGCGTGATGTCGTCATTAGGGGCGTCCGCCGGAGTATTGACCTGCTCATCGGGCTACGGGTCAACTTCGGCGTCATTTCCGAGCGGTCACTTCCCAAGCTGCCCGACTCGGCACAGGTCATCGTCTACCCGATCCCCTATGCAATGAGCGACGCGACCTTCGAGGCGCTGCAGGGCTTCGTCTCTCGCGGCGGCAAGCTATATGTGTCGGGGGACATCTCCTATGACCCCAGCTTTCAGCGCACGAAGACCGACCGGCTCAAGACCCTCTGCGGGGTCGAGCTCGTCGGCGAGAACTACCCGAACATGGCGTTCGACACTCCCGGCAAGGCCAAAGCGCCGGTGAAGATCCTGACGCTGACGAACGCCCTGGACATCCACAGCTTCGACGGGCATCCGGGGATCACGCTGAAAGCAGCCGGGGCGGAAGCGCTGGCCGAGGACCTCGACCTGTCGCCGGTCATTGTGGCCAACAAGGTCGAGAAGGGGGGCGTGTTCTTCGTCGCCGACCCGCTGGAGCTTGAGAACGCCGACGCCGTCCCGCAGCGTGACATATACGCACGGTTCCTCAAGTGGGCGGGGGTCTCGACCGAGGCGGTCACACCCGATCGCCCGGAGCTGCAATGCTTCTCCCTGGCGACCGAGGAGGGCGGGGCGGTCCACGTCTTCGAGAACACCGACAAGGCGGCGATGACAGTGCAGTTGCCGCAGGCCCAGGGCGCGCCCGAATTGGAACTCGCGCCGGGACTTGCGGGTCTTTTGTGGCAGGACAAGTCCGGGGCGCCGCTCGCCGTTGAGGCCCAGGGGAACGTGCGCATCGCCGGCGCCGACATCGCCCGGTTCGAGGGGCATTTCGCCGCATTATCGCTGGACGATGCTCCGCTCAACCGCTCGCAGGCGCTGCTGGTGCTGCCCTTCAGCGAGGGCACGATAGAGCTGTCCTCGACGCTGCCCGCCGCGCAAGTGGCCGGGGAGTGGGGCGAGATCTCCCAGGGGCAATGGAAGAAGCTGGATACGGCCGCGGTGAGGATGTTAGAGGGGAAGCTGACAATTCGGGTGCCCGCCGAGCACCGCACGAGTCTGCTGCTCATCGCGCCAAGAAACAGCTTTGACACGTACTCCAGCGCCCTGGCGGCGATGGTCGCGCGGAGGTGACGGCCCCCGGATGAAGAGCGGGCTTGAAAGTGTCTACCGACGCACCGTGGAGATACTCGCCGCGGACCCTCGTGTTGTGGCCGCGTACATGACGGGTTCGGTCGGGACGGAGCGCGAGGACGCGTATTCCGATGTGGATCCCATGTTCCTCGTCCGCGCGGAGGAGTTCGACGCCGTCGACGCCGACCTGCCGGATGTCTTCCGTCAAGCCGGTGTGAAGCCCGTCTTGTGGTGGCCCGAGCGCATCAACAACGAGACACTGCGCAACTATGCCGTGCTGTTCGAGCAGGACGGCGAACTGCTGCAATACGACATCACGATTTGCGCCGTCGAAGAGAACGCCAAGGTCCCGGTGCGCCGCGACCAGGTGATTTTCGACAAAGCTACGGTCCTCGAGGTCGCCGAGCCGTCACCGCAAGCGCAGTATTCGCCCGTGCGGCTGCGATGGACCATCGAGATGTACTGGCTCTATGTGTACATCCACGGCAAGTACCTTAAGCGCGGCGACAGGTTCAAGCTCATCGCCGCCCAGCACGAACTGATGCACTGCCACCTCGAAGTGCTCCGTGCCACGCGGCCCGAGGTCGCCTATGATTGGTGGCCGATTATGGCGAAGCAAGTCTGTCAGGGGGATGCCCAGGACACGTGCCTCAGCTACCTCGGCAGCGCAGATGTCCAGGGGGTATGCCGGGCGCTTCCCAAGCAGATGAAGGAGTTCTCGCAAGACGCGCATGTGGCTTGCGAGAAGTGGGGCATCGAATACCCGGAGGACTTCGAGGCGCGCGCTGTCCGCTACGTGCAGACGGCGATGGAGGGGGTCACGGGCTAAGCTCGCGGGCCGGTCCCGATCGGTAGCCCCCTTGGTCAGTGGCCCCGTCGGGGGCCGTCCCGAAAGCGGCATCCGCGACAGGATCGTCGCGGCCACAGTGCCCCGGCCCTACCCCTCCGTCCGCGCGCTCTTCAGCCCGCGGCTGAAGTTGGTGACCGTCTCGATCGACCGGCTGGGGATCACGATCTCCTTGCCGTCGCGCGTGAGGATCGTCGTGTGCCGCAGCGCCTGTTCCTGCACGATCCCGCTAACCTCTCCGATCCGAACATCATCCCCGACCCCGTATAGATGGTCGTACGTGATGAAGTAGCCGCGCACGGCGTCGCGTAGCACATCCTTCATCGCCACCGCCACGAGCACCAGGATGACCAGGCAGACGGGGTACAACTCCTCCTGCGCCCGGAAGCTGAACAGACGGGCGATCATAAGAAGCGCGATCACATAGATAACCGTCCGCGCCAGAAGCAGCGGGATACCCAGCACGATCCGGCGGCGACGCACTCGCGCCGAAGCGTCCTCGCCCGCGGCTTTCGCCAGCGCCGGCCGGATGCTCTTGCGAATGCACCAGTTAGTCAGGTACAGCACAAGCTCCGCGACAACTGCGATACAGATCGCCCGCGCAAGGTTGGTCGGGAAGGTGGATGTCCAGATTTTCAGAAACGATGCGTGGATGCTCTCAAGCACAAGAGGCCTCCGATGGAGAGCGGTAGGTGACGAACATAGCGCGCAACGGCGGACGACTGCTGCTGGTCACAGCTTTGTCATGCTATTCTAGGCCCTCTGGTGGGGAAGTCAAGGGCGGCTCCTAACAGGACAGGAGCATCGTCATTACGGATCACGTTAAGCCCTGGGTGCCGCGAGCCGTGCAGAGCGCGGCTACAGACGGGGACCTTAGAGCGGGTGGCTGCCA
>CAYWBK010000367.1:0-6670 GCA_964455745.1 uncultured Armatimonadia bacterium | reverse complement strand
GTCCGGCCCATTTCGCGCTCGGCTGGACCTAATGTCCCAGCGGTACTCTCAGCGCCATGAAGTCGCACGAGTACGCCTGGGTGAAGCCAAAGTCGATGCCGCCGAGCATGTGATCGTCGTACAACGAAAGCATGCCCGCGACCCCGACCTCGAGCCGACATTCTCGGCAACGCGCGGGCCTGGAGCTTCAGATGCCCTCCGACTGCCGCGCGCTTACCTACCAAGAGACGCGGCGAGCGCCCGCTGTTGCGCTCGGCGTCGCGATGTCTCGACCTCGGTAGGGTATCTCGTGCTGATGTTCGCCGAATGATGCCGGTAGACGTAGAGCACATCCGGTAGAGCAACCAGCCTGAACCGTGCAGCCGCCCGCAGCCACATGTCGTAGTCCTCGGCGCCAAAGCAGGATGGATCGTAGAGCCCCACCGTGTCCATGACTTCGCGGCGGTACATGAAACATGGGCCGATGATGTTGTCGTGCAGCAAACGGTCGTGCTGGAACGGCTCTTTGACTGTGAGGAAATTCAGCGTGCCTACGTTGTGGTGGCTGGCGTATACCATCCCCACCTCGGGCTGGCTGTCCAGCGAACGAGCCAACACCTCGATGCAGGCGGGCAGCATCTCGTTGTCCGATGATGTCCAGGTCAGGTACTCACCTTTGGCCAGTGCGAAGCCTACGTTCAACGCCCGCGGGAGCCTCGAATTCCGCGAGAGCGTGACGATGGTCACACGGGCATCCGTGAGCCGCTTCAGGATGCCAGGCGTTTCGTCGGTGCTTCCGTCGTTGACGACAATTAGCTCGGTGGTCCCGTAGGTCTGGGACAGCACGCTGGCCACAGCCGCCTCCAGGTAGGCCGCCTGGTTGTACGTGGGCATTACGATGGAGACCAGCTTGCCGTCGCTCATGGGTTCACCTCGTAGGCGACGAGCTGCAAACCGGATTCATCGACCAGGTGCTCGTAGTCGCCATCCGGGTCCAGTGCCTTGTACATGCGATACTTCTCCAGGACCTGTTCGTGGAACGAATAGCCGTAGTGCTTGATGAGTACGGGCGAAAGGGCCATCGTTCCGTGCACTCCCAGGATGTGCGCTCCGTGGATCATCTGGGGCGGGAAGTATAGATCGGGAGTGTTACGGACGAGCCGCGGATGAATGTGATGGTGCGTCTCGTTACCCCACGTGCCGTCAACCCTGAAGTGCAGCTTGTCCTTCCAGAAGTGCAGCATCTGAAAGCCCCACCCGGCGATCCCCTCCGCGTCGAGCATACCCCCGATCTGAGAGAAGATGGCGTCCTCGAATACCTCGTCGATGTCCATGAAAAGCAGCCAGTCGGGATCAGTGTCCTTCATCAGCGCCAGAACCACGTTCCTGTCGATGCCCTCGTGGAAAAAGCTCTTCTGCCATCGGATGAGCCGCGTGACTTTCGGGAAGCTCCGACAGATGCTGACCGTGCCATCGGTCGACCCGTCATCCACGATGCAGATATCGTCGACGAAACGGCTCAGGCTGGCGAGACACTCCTCGGCCCACAGCTCTCCGTTTTTTACGCGAATGCCTGCTGTCAACTTCATGTTGCGCCAGCCGCCTGTTCGTAGACTGAAATCATGTCCTTCGCCGCACGTTCGGGAGTGAATTCGGCGGCGCGGGCGTATCCTCGTGCGCGCAGGTCATCCCGCAGGCGCGTATCGGTCAGGACCATCTCCACGGCCCGCGCAAGTGCCGCCGGGTCGTAAGGGTTCGCATAGACGGCGGCCTCGCCTCCCACCTCCGGCAGGGACGAGATCGGCGAAGTGACGACCGGAGCGCCACATTGCATGGCCTCCAGCACCGGCCTCCCGAACCCCTCGTAAAAGGACGGGAAACAGAACACTTCAGCGCCGGTGTACAGTGCGGCGAGATCCTCCGTAGGGACGTAGCCCGTCACGATAACGTCTCCGCTTCGGCCCTGAGACGGCAGAACGCCATCGGGATCGTACGCGTCCGCGTCTTTCGGGCCGGCGAAGACGAGGGCAAGCCCGTCTCCTAATCGCTCGCGAAGCAGCCTGAACGCCTGCAAGAGCCCCGCGACGTTCTTGCGCAGTTCCACCCGTCCCACGCACAGGAGGTAGGGCTTGTCGATGCCGTAGCGCCGCAAAACCGCGGCGACGAGTTTGCCGTTTGCCACACGTTGGAGAGCGGGGTCAGCCGCCTGGTAGACAACCTGGGACTTCCCTCCGGGCACACCATATAGGTGCAGGAGGTCATGGCTCGTGTGCATCGAGTCTGTGACGATCTTATCGGCGAGGCTCGTCCATAGCGGTGCCCAGCGCCGGAAGAAGCCCTCCAGCCACGGCGGGGAGTACTCCGGGAACAGCCGGGGAATGCAGTCGTGCACCGTGCACACGAGCGCGCAAGTCTTCACCAACGGAAGCCCAAAGGCCGGGTTATGATACACATCGACCTCAAGCTCCTCCAGCAATGGCGGTAGCTGCAGCTGCTCCCACATCGGGTCGGGGTGCTCGATGACGACCTCGCGAACGCGCGGGTCAGACTTCAACAAGGACTCTCCGGGCCCACGGATCAGGAGAAACTCGTGATCGACGTCCAACTCCGCGATGCTGTTACACAGCGTCGCCGAGTAGTGGCCGATGCCGGTCGGTGTCCCCGCAGCGGAGAGGGCATTGATGGCGATCCGCAAGCCCCGGGGAGGTGCGCTCGCGGCGGTACGCGCTGGGATGCTGATAGCCCCCCGAGGGCTCCGTGCCTGTTCGCGCATGAGGCAGTCCCAGGCACCCAGGAACGGTCCCAGACCAAAGTGTTGTCTCACCAGCTCCCTGCCTGCCGCGCCGACCCGTCTCGCGAGTTCAGCATCCGCGAGCAGGGCTGTCAGTGCCTCCCGCAGTTCGGCTGGCGTTGATCCGACAAACCCGTTCTCGCCGTGGATCAACAAGCCTTCCAGATCGGCGATTGGAAGCGTCGCGAGCGGCGTGCCCGTGGCCAGAGCCTCAAGGGTAGCCAGGTGCAGACGCCCCTCCAGATCGGTATGTAGATAGCAGCGGTGCTCGCGGTAAGCGGCCTTGAGATGCTCGAAGTCGCGGGCCGGGTATGCGCCGGCGATGGCCTCGTTGCCGTGGCCGACCACCTGTGCCGCCAAGTCTTTCGTGACTTCGCAGAATAGTGGGTAGCCTCTATCCGCTTGGTCAGCATAGCGATTGGTCACGCTCAAGGCCGCTGCGATGCTGCCGGTGAAGCCGCCGAACTCGCCCTCCACGTCGACGCCGAGCGGGATCGTGACTCCCCGCCGCCCGAGAGCGCCGAAGGTTCTCCGCTTGTGGTCACTGACGTAGACGACCTGCACGTCCTGCGGCAGCGAAGTAAAGAACTCGGCGTCCCAGGGGTGCAGCTTGGTGTGCGACAGGAACACCTTGGGTGCGCTACTGTGCGCAATCCGCTGGTACTGCTCGCGAGTCGCCGCGATGATGAGATCATACGCGTTCGGGTCGGGCAGAGACGGCAGGATAGTCGCGTTCGCTGGCAGCGGGCGCAGGGATTCGTCCCAATGGTCCCACATCTCACTCGGCGCGAAGTGGAACTCGTGCCTGGTCTTGCATAGGTCGTACTGGAAGGGCGGATGGGTGATGAAGTCCAGTATCGTCATTTCAGTTGCTCACCACGCATTTCCACAGGTCCAGGCAAGCACAAACCGGGGCTTGACATCGCGTCGGCTTCAGGAACAGCGCCCACCAGCGCGGGATCCGATTTCGCAAAGCCGCTGTAGAGCGACAAGTCGAATGTCAATGCTGACAGGCAATGTGTCCAGTAATGCCCTGACCTGGCGCGACAAATAGGCCGCCTTTCCAAGCACGCCTCTCAGATCGGCATATCTGTGCCCCTTGCGACTGTGCTGCGTCTCCGAATCATGCTTCATCAAGTGCGATCATGTGCACCGCTCAGCGTCCAGTATCGCCTGTATGACTATGGCGCGGTACTGCCGTGCGATAATCTGTGGTGACCTGTAGCTCGCGCCCATAATTGCCCGCACACAGAGACGAGCGTAGAGTTCGCGGTCGGTAAGGACACGCGCCAGCGTATCAGCAAGGTTGTCACCGGCGGTCAGACACCATCCACGCACCTCGTCATGGCGCTCCGAGGCACTGACCACGACCGGCTTGCCGAGTGCGAGGATGGCCGCCGACGCGCCCGATTGCTCCCCTTGGGCAACTTCCGGATAGACGTGAACATCAGCCTCCGCGAGCCTCGCCGTCAGCTCCTCGGGCGACCAGTAAGCCTTCTGCTCTCGTTGGATTCCAGGGCCGCTGACAGTCTCGAACCAGGCTTGTTCGGCAGAGTCCCAGTGACCGACACCCGCAAGCAGCAGTAAGCGTGCGTCAGGAATGGCTCGCCGCAGTTCCTCGAAGGCGGCAATCAGTAGGCGCAAGCCCTTGCGCCGGTGCACATGGCCATGCCATGCGATCAGCCGAGGGCGTTCCGGAATCTGCGCAACGCTGTCAACATTCAGCGTTGGCAGCGGCACATACCAGGCACGTCGGCACAGGGGCCCATACTCAGCTAAGTAGTCGGCTTTGTGCCAGATGACGGCAGGGTAATCGGGGACGACCGTCTCAGTCTCAATCGTGTCCACCCGGTGAGCGCTGAGGACCGTCCGACGCGCAGGCGGCCGATCTTCGTAGGTGTCCAGCCACTCCGCAATCGCCCAGACATCGGGATCGCGGTCCTCGAATGTGACGGCGGGAACGCCGGCAGCGGCGGCCAGAGTGCGCGCCGTCTCGGCAACCCCGCAGTCGTGCTTCCCGTTGCCCACCATCACCCAGTCCGTCCTGGCGGCTGCAACCAAACGCGAAAGGGCGACCCCTACGGCAGAGGGTGCGACCGCCGCCGCTGTAGGGCCTACCAGCTCGAGCTTCGGCGCATGGTAGCGCATCACCGGCCGCGTTATCTGCGGGGCAATGACCAAGCATGGCACGGAATAGGCGGCGGCCAGGTGCGCGGTGCCAGTCTCTGCCGAGACCACGGCAGCCGCCTCGGAGACCAGCAGACAAAGCTCGTCCAAGGTGGTCGCACCACGCAGATCGCGTCCTGGCGCCCATCGGGACGTCTTATCCCTGCCGACGGTTACGACATCAAGACCCAGCGCCTCGGCGGTCGCGGCAACGGCACGCAGTTGCTTCTCGGACAGCGCCTTCTCCGGGGCCCGCCAGTTGCCATCCGGCGACACCAGGATGTACGGGGCGCCGAGCTTGAAACGCCGCGTCCGTTCCGCCGTTTCGGGCGGCGGAGCCAACAACATTCCGTACCTGGGCGTGGAGATCGCTTCCAGCCCTGCGCCGGCGAGGTCCGCTGCGGTCACGTCGGGTTCCTGCCAGTTGCGGGGCTGCTGGTCGAACTCCGGCGCTCCGGGGCAGCGTGAAAGCAAGGGCAGCGTCGGAAGAGCGAACGGCGAAAGAACGGTGGTGCCGCTGCGCTCCGAGGATGCCGTCGGGAGAATGTCAACGCGATACCCCCGCTCTGAAAGCGCATACGCCGTCGCAAGCGACTGCAACACGTCGCCCAGACCGTCAAAGGTGCGGATTGCGACATCGCCAGGCTGAGCGTACGACTCCCAAGGGGCCGGAAGACGCGTCGTCCGCCGCGCAAAGGGCGCCCCGAGCGGTCCGTCGTCCGGCACCCGAAACGTCGTAGGCATCACCGTAACCGCCGACGCCGCCAGCGTCTGCACCAGGCATTGGCAGCGCGCCACGAAATCCAACAACCTTCCGGTCACCGGTCGTCCCGTAGCCAGATGCCTCAGTCGTGACAGAAGCTGAGCCTTGGCGGCTTCATCACTGGTTCTCACTTTCTCTAGCGCCTGAGCCATCCTCGCCGCGGCTTTGGCGGCTTCGGCCCTCGTGGTTGGGGTGTCGCCATGCTGGTCTACGTACGTCGCCAGACGCATGAGCTGCGTCAAGATTGTAACGGGCTTCTCCGATGCAACTTGCTGTGCTACGGAATCCTTCGTCAAGTCTGAACCCCCTTTGTGCGTGGCGTGTCACGGCTGCCAAGTTCGCGGCAGTGCAACACCGAGGCGAACTCCGCTCTAGCACGGGGCTGCTGAACCCGTCCCGTCGGAGACGCCTACGGTGCCTTTCGCTGGTTGAATCTCTCCCGGAATGGGTGGGGCCGTCAGGCCGGGCTTACGTCGCTCCGCGCTAACGCTCCCAGCACGCACTGGGCACGGGCCGCGGCAGATAGCAGGCTGCGGTCGTGCACGGTGGCCGAAGCGATCACCTCCAGATGCCCCAGTAGCTCCTGCTTGGCTTCACTGGGTGCAAGCGACCCGAGCCGTTCGGCCAACTCGCGGGCCAGCTTCGCCGCCTCCGACACCGCGTTCGCCGGATCACTCGGGGCATCCAGAAGCGTCGCCATGCGACGGAGTGTCGAACTCGCGTCACGGGCAAGTCCATCTTCGATGAGATTGATCATGGACACATCTGCCTCCCTTCTCAGTCGCTCGGCGTTTCGTCCGAATCATATAGGTGTCGCGGCCTGTCTGGGAATACGATGTCGGTAAGCCGGAGAACCACCACTCCGACTAACGCCGCCCATAACACCCGGACCGGCCCGCTGCCGAACAACCATTGAAACGCCTGAGGTATAGGCTCGGTTGTGGAATCGATTAGCAGCTTAGCGCCTTGAA
>CAYWBK010000366.1:0-6673 GCA_964455745.1 uncultured Armatimonadia bacterium | reverse complement strand
CGCACAAAGACCTCCCCGTCCGCAGGACGGGCGGCGCGAAGCGCCCGACAGAAAGAC
The DNA here is from genome assembly GCA_964455745.1 of uncultured Armatimonadia bacterium. Classification (GTDB taxonomy): domain Bacteria; phylum Armatimonadota; class Zipacnadia; order Zipacnadales; family CAYWBK01; genus CAYWBK01. The sequence goes on along the minus strand of CAYWBK010000366.1, from coordinate 6,616 downwards.
CCGGCTTGCCTGCGTCCCCGACGATCTGGGCGGCTGCGCCGCCACCCGTCCTGCGGACGGGGACGATTCTACTTCGGCCCTGAACCGGACGCTAAAGCATCCGGCTGAGGGGCGCTTCGCGCCAAGCGTCCTACTGCGGACGCAACGACAACGGCTTTGTCTACGCCCTAATATACGACCCCGGCCAAGACCAGTTCGAGGTCACTGCCCACACACATTGAGGAAGAGCCGGTGCGAGGAGGAGGATTGGCCTGGAAAGAGAAGTTACGGCCTCCGCTACGAGGTGCTCGAGCCGCACGGCGAGCGCCGGCAGTGGCTGCCCGCCCGGATCATATTCCGGTTGCCTTTGTGGCTTCATTCCGGCAGGAGGACCACTTATGGCCAGGCTACGACTCGCACCGCTCTTCTGGCTTCTCGGTGCCCTCGCGTGCGGCTTCCTCCCCTGCGGCGCCGACGAGACGCCACTCGCCCTCGTGGACGTGCCACCCCTCGCCCTCCCCGCCGGCCAGGGACTCGTAGTCGACAGCTACGCCAACGGTCTCTTCTGCGGGGTTTTCGAGGATGACAAGGGTTCGGCTCTGGCGCTCGCCATCGCCCCACATCGTGACGGCAAGAACGGCAGTTTCCTCTATGGCGACTTCCGTATCGTTCCCGGCGGCTTCGCCGGCTTCTGGTCGATGGTCGGCGAGGTCTGGCAAGGCCGCCAGGACTGGAGCCAGGCGCGGGCCCTCACCTTCGCCGCGTGCACCAGCCGGCCGATGACCTTCCGCATCACGCTGAAAGGTGACAAAGACCTGAAATTCACCGGAACCGTCGCCACCACCGAGGCGCGCCATTGGCAGCGTCTCACACTTGCCACCAAGGACCTCGACAACATCGCCGTCGGCCTCGGCATCGTCACCGGGTTTGATGTCTCATTGGACGGGGGCTCCGGGCAGTTCGCCATTGCCGACATGCGGGTGGATGGCGGCAGAACGCCCGGAGCGGCCCAGACCCCTGCCACCGACGACCACCGGCCCGAAGTCGTCTTCGCCAAGACGCTGGCGACTCCAACCGAGCGCTCCAAGGCCACCTACTACGTCGAACAGGCCAGGGGCGACGACGCCGGCCCCGGGACCGAGGCGCGGCCCTGGCGCACTGTCCAGAAAGCGGCGGACACTCTCAAGCCGGGCGACACCATACTGGTGAAAGATGGCACTTACGTCGAGCAGGCCGTGCCGAGCCTTGCCGGCGTGCACATCACCCACTCCGGCGCATCGGATGCCTGGATCACCTTCAAGGCGTATCCCGGTCACCACCCACGGGTCACTTCGCCGACCTGGGCCACCTTCCGCATCGAGGAGGCCGCCTACATCGAGATCAACGGCTTCGACATCTCCACCCAGATCGTGGAAGCCGAGAAGAAGAACGTGGGCAACGGCATCAGCACCAACAAGGCGCACCACTTACGCTTCTTGAACAACCGGGTGCACGATTGCGGCGGCGGAGGCATCGCTACCGGATTCAGCGACTATATCACCGTCGAGGGGAACACCGTGTACGCCAACGCCTTCTGGAGTATCTACAATTGCAGCGGCATCTCGCTGTGGGAAGTGCACGACCTGGACGACAGACCCGGCTTCCACAACATCGTGCGGCGCAACGTCAGCTATCAGAATGAGAACAAGGGCCCCACGCCGCTCCTCGGCGGCCAACTCTCCGACGGCAATGGCATCATCATCGACTTCAGCCGCGGCAAGGGCGCCATCCTCATCGAAAACAACCTGTGCTACGACAACGGCGGCCGCGGCATCGACGTAGGCCACGCGCGCAACGCGCTGGTCCGCTGCAACACGGTCGTCGCCAATCAGCGCACGCCGTACCTGAACAACTGCGACTTGCGGGCGGTTTTCAGCGAGAACGTGCGTTTCGTCAATAACATCGTCGTAGGGCGTGAGGGCCAGCGCTTCTCGAAGAACTACCAGGCTGCTAACGTGCGCTATGAGCACAACCTGTTCTTCGGTTTCGCCGATGTGGCGCGCGATGAGTTCGGCGAGGGCAACCTGGTGGGGAAAGACCCCCTGTTCCGTAACCCCGCCGCGGCCGACTACCACTTGAACCCGGGCAGCCCTGCGCTCGGCGCTGGCGACGCTGCCGAGACACCCGAGATCGACCTGGAGGGCCGCAAGCGCGCGCCCGGGGCGCCGGACCTGGGGGCCTACGCGGGAGGGTAGACGGGATTGCGCCCGGAGCGGCGCGAACCGCCAGGCGGAGGTCTGAGGGCTCCTCGAACCTCACGGATCAGCATTGAGACAAACCTCACCCGGTTTTCGTGAGGGACACCCGCTACAGCCCCCACTTCGCCGTCAGGTAGGCGCGGATCTGGTCCTCCTCCTGCGGCTTGAGCGCCCGGCTGTAGACCAGTATCTCGGCGATGTCGCCGGTGAAGAAGGTCTGCGTGTTGGGCGAGAAGCATCCCACGCGGACGCACTTCGCCCAGGCGCTGGGGAAGAAGCCGCTGAGCACCCGAGGTCCCCCGGTCTCCATCCCCGGCACGGTGAGCGCGATTCCGATCTGGTAATCGTACCCCTTGCCATCGCTGGCCGTGAAGATGCGGGGATCGTGGTTGACCTCCGCTCCCGCCAGCGGGTTGCTGACTACGGCGATTGTGGTCGCCGCGATCTGCTTATCCGACAGGTCAGGCAGCTCCAGCCGGGTGGATCGCTTCTCATCGAAGCGCAGGACGGGCCTGCCGTTCATGCCGTCGGCGACGAGCTTCGGCTGCAGGGCAACGTCGACCTGCTTCCCGTCGTGCCCTTTGCCGCTCTGGTCCTTCCACAGCGCCACATTGCCCTCGGCGTCCACAGGCGCTGCGCCGGCCGCCTGTGCATCCAGATGCACTTCGAGCTTGTCTGCCGGCAGGGGCTTCGCGAGCATCTCCTGGGGGAAGACGAGCAGCCCGCCATTGCCAACCTGCCAGGTTGGCCCGCCGGTCCCCCGCCAAACCGCCCAGCCCTCAGGCGACAGTTTGCGCACGCCGAGATTGAACCCCCACAGCGGCGCGCCTTGCGGGGTGAAGCCGCAGGCGCTGAACGGGATGCGCCACTCGCAGGTCCATTCGTTCTCACCCACGACGGCCTTGTAGGTCACGGTCTTCTCCAGCTTCGCAATCTCCGCCGGGGAAGCGCCGCCGTAGTTTTCGCTGGTGAACTTGCCGTCCGGGTAGCCATACAGCGTCAGGATCGCCCCCGGCGTGGCGCTGGAGGCATTCTGGAACGCGAGTTCGACGCCATCGACGAGGCCCCACTTGTGCGATGAGGGCAGCAGGGCGGCGGCGTTGTTCACCGGGTGGCGCATGGCGACATACAGCGCACGGGCGTCATAGCCAAGCCACGCCTGACTGGGTGGCGCCGGGGTCTTGGCTCCGTACGGGTCCTGTGCGAGGGTCAGGGTGCGCTTCGGATCGGTGGTAGGCCACTCATCCAGCTTGCCATCCACAACCGGGGTCTTGGCCAGGCCCAGGGCGGTGGCGATGGGCCGTCCGGCAGCGGCCGCATTGCTGTCGCGCGGCTTGGGGAACTGGTCGCCCGGCCTGGCACAGGGGCGGTTGGTCGGCTGCGGATACACCGGCTGGCCGTTCACCATCCGCGGCGGCAGACCGACGCCTGTCCAGTCAATCGGCTGCTTCGCCTTCTCCAGGCTCAGCCACTCGATGCTCCCAATTGGGCCGGAGTAGGCGGACCGAACAACCATGAAGAGCGGCATCTTGCCCGCAGTGGGCTCGAGAGAAGCCACCAGTTCGCGGTAGTTGTCCGCGCCGCCGGTGTCACGCGGGTAGAACTCGCCGATCTTCTCCCCGTCCTGGCTCCCCACGCGCAACTCGAGCTTCACTTCGTCTTTCTGCAGCGGAATCTGCCCCCGGTACTGCTCGAAGCGGAAATACTCGAATTCGCCGACGGCCGTGCCGTCAGGCGAGTGGAAGACCAAAAAGACATCGTGGGTGCCGGTCGCTATGGGGGCGATGACGCCGGTTGCCGTCGAGTAGACTTGGATGTGCCCGCCGCGAGGTCTATCCGTCTGCGGAAGGCTCACTTCGCCTACGACAGGCCCGTCCACCCGGTCCAGTCGCACCTCGACCTTCCGGGCGAGCGGCTGCTCGCTGCCATATATGACGCGGAAGCGCTTATAGCCCTCACCCAGCGGCACCTGGTTGAAACGAATCCAGGAGCCATCGGGAACGCCGTAAATGAAGGTCCACTGCTGCTGGATTTTCTCCTGTGCCCCGTCGTTGACGGTTGCTTCCATGATGAGCGGGTCGGTGGCCTTGCGATGGCGGGGGGCCTGTCGCGCCGAAGTATCGCTGTTGAGGCCTTTCTCGGCGCTCGCGAAATGCAGCACCGCCGACTGCCACCCCTGGCTGAAGTCCACGTCGCCGAGGTTGATCGCCGCCCCATCCTTCAGATCGGCAGCGCCGACCTTCGCCTCGACCCGCTGTCTGACCAACTGTGGCCACTTCGGCAGCGGGGGGGGATTGGCGAAGTCGTGGCCGAAGCGGAAAGGCTTGCCGTTCGGGAAATCCCCCGGCTTCAACTCGGCACAGGTGCGCGTGAATTCGGGGTGGAAGACGTTGTCGTGCTCATGGATGTCTACGCACGCCGTGTTGTACCAAAGGCCTCTCTGCAAGGACCCCGGCGCGGCCCACAGCAGGTTGTTGTACAGGTCCACGTTGCAGCTTCCGGCGTCGAGGTAGACGATCCCCAGGACGCCCCAGCGCATGGCGGCCAGGTCGTAGGAGTCGTGCATCACATTATAGGCCACTTGCGAATTCAGGCCATCGAGCGTCCCGGCGCTCGCGTAGAAGCTGGTGAGGAACCCCGCATCCTTGGTCTGCAGCATCCCGTTATACAGGTGATTGTGCGCGAAGAGCGTGGCCATGTAGTCCATGCCCGAGCGGGTGCGGGAAACGAGGCTCGGGCCGTTGCCGTAGAAGTTGAAGAAGTGCCGCCCGGCGTTGCGCATGGTGTTGTAGGTGATCACATGCCCGCCGTAGAGGAAGTTCTCGTAGTCGGAGTAGCCGTCCACAGCGTCGGTGATGGCGTTGAGGTAGTGGGCGGTGTAGTCGATTTCGTCGATCAGGCAGTTGTGGATGGTGTGATGGTAGCCCCGGAGGTGAAACCCCGCGCCGGCGCTGATGTGTACGCTGCAACTGAGGAACGAGTTGTCGTGTCCGCCCACGAAGATGCCCGTCTCGCCGGACTTGATGGTATCGCGGCCGTGCTCGATCACGCCCGCGCCATACTGGAGGGTGAAGTGGCTGATGTAGCTGAAGTCGCAGCGGTCAAAGGTGCACCAGGCGCTATCCTGCAGTCGCGCGGAGGCGGCCCGGACGGTGAGGCCGCTGATGCTAATGTACTGCTCGCCGCTGAGGTCGAAGGCCAACTGCCGGCGCTTGGCCTCGACATTGGCGGGGGGCTTGCCATCCAGCGGGATCAGGTAGAGCGTGTTGTCCTTCCATACCCACTCTCCGGGCTGGTCGAGGGCATTCATGTGCCCCACCAGCATCCCGCGTCCCCCTTCGGGAGAGTAGCCGCTGGAGCCAAACCACCAGCCCTGAGTCCGGTCGCCGACGGTGATCTCACCGGACTTGGAGCTCTCGACCACCCCGGTCTGCGCCCCCCAGCCCTCAAAGTGGACGCCGTAGTAGATCGCGCCCTTCCAGTAGTCGTCAGGCTGGCCCTCGAGGAGCTTGCTGACGATACGGCCCGGCTGCTTCTCCACAGTCTCCTTCGGGATCGAGAATTCGCCGAAGGTCGGCCACAGCGGGCTTAGGCCGGAGACATACATGCCGAGACCGGGGTCGGGCTTGTGGGGATAGCGCGCCTCGATGAGGACCTGACTGCCGGCGAAAGCCTGGTTGCGGCCCAGGCCCAGCGTCCACGGCATCGACGCCTTCCAGATGCCCTTCCGCGCATCGTGCAACGTCCAGCCCGCAATCGGGTCGCAGCCGGTGATCGTCACCTTCTCCGACTGATAGGGCTTCACGGTGATGGGCCGGCCCGCTGTGCCGCTGTGGTGGAAGACGACTGTCTCGCGATACACGCCGCCGCGGATCAGGAGTGTATCCCCGGCGCGGGCCTTGTCGGCCCCGGCCTGAATCGTGCGCAAGGCGTTGGCAGCGTCGGGCTGGAGGCCGGTGTGGGTGTCGTCGCCGAGCGGGGAGACATAGTAGGTTGCAGCGAATGCCGCATTGACAACGATCAGCAACGCGAAGATCATCAGGGCGGGCCGGATGACTTTGCAGTGGACCATAGGAAGGGCGCTCCTGTTTGTGGAATTGGCCATGCTCTTCTCTCAGCGCGAGAGAAGCACCTGCCGGGGAATGCCGGGTTCCCACGTGCGGAGGGTAGAGACGGCCCGCCGGGGCGTCTCCGCCCTTTGCATTCCCACGCGACGCCGGGCAACGGTAGAGACGCCCCGCCGGGGCGTCTCCGCCCTTTGCATTCCCACGCAACGCCGGGTAACGGTAGAGACGCCCCGCCGGGGCGTCTCCGCCCTTTGCATTCCCACGCGACGCCAGGCAACGGTAGAGACGCCCCGCCGGACGCCGCTGTTTTTCTCAATAATCGAACTTGTGTTC
>CAYWBK010000365.1:0-6674 GCA_964455745.1 uncultured Armatimonadia bacterium | reverse complement strand
GAAAGGCGAACGGCGTTGAACCACAGAGACAGAGGGCACAGAGAACGGCTGGGAAACGGCTGGGAAACGGCCCGCCTGCCCCACGATAGGCGTTTGACGCTGCCGTTCTCTGTGTCCTCTGTATCTCTGTGGTCAATCGCCGTCCCTTTCCCCGCATCGCATCTCATTGCCGAGCAGGGCCGGGCCAGCAGGTATGTGGTGATTCATGTCGAAGCATCGCCGATGCCACCCGGACCGTTGCGGTGGTAGCCGTAGGATGCCGAGAGAACGTGTACTCTGAATAGGACCACACGCCGAGACCGAGTAACAAACCTGTGATTCCCGGAGTGAAACATGTCAACAGAGCAGAAGCACCTGCAGATGCTGCGCCGGATGTACCGGATACGCTTCTTTGAGCAGCGACTGAGCAAGTTCTACGACTACTGCGGCTACTATGCCCAAAATAGCGCCGAGATGGAAGCCGAAAGCTCGGACGATCTGATGACGTGCGTCTCGTATGACTTCGCGAGCGGCGGGATGATCGGCGGGGCGGTGCACCTGTACATCGGCGAGGAGGCCGTCGCCGTGGGCGTTTGCGCGGACCTCAATTCCGACGATGTGATCGCCAGCACCCACCGCGGCCACGGTCATGCCATCGCCAAGGGGGCCGACCTGCGCTACACGCTCGCCGAGTTGATGGGCCGGGAGACCGGCTACTCGCGCGGCTGCGGCGGCTCGATGCACATCTTCGACATGCCGGACGGCATCCTCGGCGGCAACGGGATCGTCGGCGCGGGAATGCCCATCGCACTGGGGCCTGCGTTCGCCGCGAAGTACCGGGGCGGGCAGCAGGTCTCGATCGGCTTCTTCGGAGACGGCGCCGCCAACCAGGGCACCTTCCACGAGTCGATGAACCTCGCGGCCCTGTGGAAGCTGCCGGTGATTTTCGTCTGCGAGAACAACCTGTACGCGAACTCGACCCCCGCGGCGCTGTCGTATCCGACCGAGGACCTCGCGCCCCGCGCCGAGGGGTACGGAGTGCCTGGCGTCGTCGTGGACGGGCAGGACGTGCTCGCAGTGCATCAGGTCGCCTCCGAGGCGATTGCCCGCGCCCGCCGGGGCGAGGGACCGACGATGATCGAGGCCAAGACGTTCCGCTTCCAGGGCCACTGCGGCATCGCCACCGAGCACCAAAGCCCCGATGAGTGCGCGCTGTGGTGCAAGCGCGACCCGATCGACATCTTCGAGCAGAAGCTCCTCGCCGATGGCACGCTGACCCCCGAAGCGCGCGAGGACATCCGGGCGGAGATCGCCGCCGAAGTAGACGAGGCGGAGGAGTTCGCGAAGCAAAGCCCTCTCCCCGAGCCTGCGATGCTCGGGGTGTAGTCTCGCCTCGAGACGAGGGATCTTGGCGACCCGGTAGTACATGCACTCTGGGAGGCCTGCGTGACATGACGCTTGGCGACAGCGGCGATATGGCCATTCGGGTAACCAATGAGCACCGAGAGGTCTGCGCGTTCCTGCTCAAAACGCTACTGGACACTGCTCCATCGGGCGATCCAGTTGTCTGGGTCGATCTCGGATGTGGAGAAGGCGATGTGCTGGCCGTGATACGGGCAGGCATTCCCGACGATCTGAGAAGGCGTATGTGGTACGTCGGATGCGATGCCTCCGACGTCACCCGGGCGAGAGCACAGGTGGCCAGTTCTGGACTGGACGGTCGTTCCCAGTGTATCGAGGGAGACCTCACCAGCGAGACGACATTCCGATCCATCGTCCAGGCAACCGGGGACGTCAGTATGGTCACACTCACGAATGTCATCCATGAGATACGACCACCGTCAGCCTTACCGTCCGTGTTGGCGCGGGCTCTGCTTCTGCTCAAGCCAGACGGCTATCTCGTGGCGTATGATATGGAGCGGCTCTCCGCCGGCGATATATGGGACGAAACCGAGGCGGTGACGTGGGCCTTTGATGAGATCGAGGGCATGGTTCAGATGTTCTGCAGGGCCCTTGGCGTTACGGATGGCTCCACTGTGGTACACTGGAAACACCATTCTACCACTGGGTGGACGCTGCTCATGCGGGGCTCGGTTCTTCACGGGGGCACGGGAGTGGGCAGTTGGCCGGAGCGAGCCGTCGTTGCGGCTGAGCAGGCCGTCGTTTCCGCTGTGCGAGACAAGCGGACGCATCGCATGGAGGACATTGGGTTGGTGCTGCGTCGCCTGTCTGGGCTGGACGCTGAGACGCCGGAGACCAGGAAGAGAGTGTTCCAGGCTCTGGAGACCGAGTTCCCCTCCCTGGTCAGGGATTACTTCGCGTCGGTTATCGCGTCCGGCGGCGACTGGGCGACAGGATGGGCGGCGCTCTTTCCGAGCGCAGGTGAAGGGCGCAGCCGTGCACAGGGGACATCTGACCAAGGAGGCGAGGAACGTGGGTATAAATGCCCTGAATCTCGACACTGACGACTACTCGCTGGAGGCTTTGGCGCGGCACTCCGAGTGCGTCAAGCTTGCAGCCAGCGAGCTTGAGAAGCATGGTTTCGATGTACAGTACGAGAAGCCGGTTGGACTTGGCGGGCGGCGGCGACTTGACGCCTACGCGACAAGATCGGGCGGACCCGCTGTCGTGGTTGAAGTGAAGGCCCATGCTGCATCCGCCCGGCTGTCAGTCGACGAAGTGCGCCAGCTTCAGCGCTCGGTGACGCTCGCACAGCACGATCTGGGCGAGGAGGCCGTCGGCCTGCTGGTCTACACGGGCGATGTGAGTCTTCTGGCGGAGGATCACGCCGCAGATTCCGACCCCCGCGTCTATCTGGCCGAACTCGACGCCGTAGCCGAGGTGGTGCAGCAATTGGACGGCGACTGGCGCCGAGTCCCTCCTGCCGGAGAGCAACACGCCGAATAGGCGCTATGTCCACAGGACTGCCCCCCAAAAATTGATGTCGCACGCCCACTGATTCTGGAGCTTGGAAAGGTCAGACCATGCGTGAATTGAACTACGCCGTAGCCGTGAGTGAGGCCCTGCGCGAGGAGATGGAGCGCGACGAGAGTGTGTTCCTCATCGGTGAGGACCTCGGCTCGGTGCGCGAGACCAACGGAGACCTGTTCGGGGAGTTCCGCAAGCGGCGGGTCTGGCAGACGCCGATTTCCGAGTCCGGCTTCACGGGCCTGGCGGTCGGGGCCGCTGCCGCCGGACTGCGGCCTGTCGTCGAGATCATGTACTGCGACTTCGTAACCGTGGCGATGGATCAGATTTGCAACCAGGCCGCGAAGCTCAAGCTGATGTCGGGCAACAAGGTCAATGTGCCGATGGTTATCAAGACCCCGGCAGGATGCGGGACGCGGGAGGGCGCGCACCACAGCCAAAGTCTCGAAGCCTGGTTCGTCCACACCCCCGGCCTCAAGGTCGTCATGCCCTCGACCCCGTACGACGCGAAAGGCCTCCTGAAGTCCGCCATCCGCGATGACGAGCCCGTCGTCTACATCCAGCATCGCCTGCTGCACCCGCTCACCGAGCAGGTGCCGGACGGCGAGTGGCTCGTGCCGCTCGGCGTGGCGGACGTGAAGCGCGAGGGCAGCGACGTCACCGTGGTCGCGGTCTCCTACGCCGTCAGCAAGGCGCTCGCGGCGGCGGAATTCCTCGCAGGCGAGATCAGCGTCGAAGTTGTCGACCCCCGGTCGCTCGTGCCGCTCGATACCGAGACGATCCTGCAGTCCGTCGCCAAGACCGGACGCTTGCTGGTGGTCCACGAGGCCCCGACGCGCGGCGGGATCGGGGCGGAGATCGTCCGGCGCGTGGCCGAGGAGGGCTTCGGGCTGCTGAAATCCGCGCCGAGGGTCCTCGGCTCGGCCGACCTGCCCATGCCCTACAGCCCGCCGCTGGAGGATGCCTGCATCCCGCAGGTGGCGGACATCGTCAAAGTCGTCAAGGAAATGACCGGGTAATCCGCGACAGGATTGTCGCGGCCACTGGATTCTCTATGCTACAGGAGGCCCGTTTCATGTCTTCACCCATCGGTTGCGCCGTCATCGGATATGGCCCTTTGCACAATTTCGGCTGGGCGCATTGCGCCTGGATCGAGGCGACACCTGACCTGCGCCTCGTGGGCGTCTGCGACCAGGATCCCGCGCGCACCGCGGCCGCGAAGGAAGCGTATCCCAACATCCGCACCTACAATGATGTGGCGGACGTGTGGGCCGATCCCGAGATCGAACTGGTCTCCATCGTCACCCCGCACTTCACCCACTGTCCGCTGGCAGTCCAGGCCTTCGAGGCGGGCAAGCACGTCGTCGTCGAGAAGGCGATGTGCCTGAGCGTTGCGCAGGCCACCGAGATGGTCGAGGCGGGGAAGAGGGCGGGGAAGATGCTGTCGATCCATCACAACCGCCGCCACGACGGCAATTTCCGGCGCATCAAGGAGATCGTCTCCAGCGGCAAGATCGGCGATGTCTTCCACGTCGAGCTGACCGCAGCCGGGTACGGCCCCTTCAGCCACGGCTGGTACTCGGAGAAGGCGAAGTCGGGCGGGGCGTTCTTCTTCTGGGGACCGCACGCGGTGGACTGGGTGCTCAACCTCGTGCCGGGGAGGATCACCGGCGTGAACGGGTATTTCCACAAGCTGGTATGGCACGACATGACGAACGAGGACCAGGTGCGCGCGGTCATCCGCTTCGAAAGCGGCGCGGTTGCGGACGTGCAGTGGTCGCACATCGCGGCCATCGGCAAGCCGCTGTGGCGGATTCTCGGCACGAAGGGAGCCATCTCCGACAGCGGCGAGGGCTGGGGGCCGGGCTACGAGCACCAGATCAGCGCGCCGGCCAGCGGCAGTCTGACGCTCGTGACCATCGACGAAGCGGGCCGCCACGAAGAGCAAGTGCCCTACATGGACGCCGACTGGTTCATGTACTGGCGTGATGTCGCGGACCATCTCCTGCGCGGCGGGCCGGTGCCGGTGCCTGGCGAGATCGGCAGGCGGGTCATCGGCGTGTTCGAGACCGCCGAGAAGTCGTCGAAATCCGGGCAGACGGAGCAGGTGCCCTACGAGTAGGCACTGATCCACTTTGAAGGTCTTTGACGCTAAAGATCGCGGGGGTGTGGGGGTAGGATCGCGCAGCGATCTTCTCGCAGTCCCCAAGGTCTTAGTATTACTACGCCGGTTGTGCGGCCCTGCTCGGCAATGAGATGCCCTGCGGAGAGATGGACGGCGATGGACCACTGAGACACAGAGGACACAGAGAACGGCAACGTCCCTTAACGCCTATCGCGGGGCAGGCCGTTTCCCAGTCGTTCTCTGTGTCCTCTGTGTCTCTGTGGTCAATCGCCGTTCGCGCCTCATCTGGGGATACGATCAGCCTCTGACAAGATTCCGAACGTTGTCAAAGCGGCGTAGTAATGTCAGGGCCGTTCAACGATGTTGCACAGAATCGTGTCGCAGCACTGCCCGGCGTCAGTGCGAAACCGCGCTCGTTATAGCCTTCGCCCACTGCTCCGCCATGTAGCGCACCCCGGCGACGTTGGGGTGGACCGGGTCGTCGCCGTACCATTTCTGCTTATCGCGCGAGAAGGCGTCGAAGAAGTCCGGGCCGTGCGACAGTCCCCGCCGCTCGATGAGCCGATCGATCTCGCGCGAGAATGACTGCAGGATCTGCGGCGCGCCCTCGAAGTAGTCGTAGGACGGGTGGGCGATGAGGATGTGGTCGGGCTTCGCGCCGTACTTGTCGATGAGTTCGCCCACGATTGCGTCCATGTTCCGGGCGAAGGTCTCCGGCGGCATCTTCGCCCGCTCGTCATTCACCCCGAGGTGAATCAGCCACACCTGCGGCTTCAGTTGCCGCATCCGCGCCTGCCACTTCGTGTTCGTGCGCATGAGGTTCAGGTAGGTCTCCGACGTATACCCGCCCCAGCCCTCATTGGCGATGAACACCGGGTGCCGCCAGGCCTCGGCAAGCAGGTCGTTCAGGCCGGTCATCCAACTCTCGAAGCAATTGACGGTGGGCATGTACTGGTGGGTGGTAGGCCCGTACTGCGGGAAGTTGCGGCCGTCGCGCGACACGGCTTCGGGCGGGAACATGCTTGCCGTGCGGTCATCGCCCGTGGCATATCCTCGGCTGTAGTACCCTTCGGTGATGCTGTCCCCCAGTGCGGCCAGCACTGTGCCAATGCCGATGTGCCGGTAGGTGAATGCAAACGCCTTCGCCCCGGAGGCGTCTCGTGCCCGCGCGTAGAGCGTGTACTCGCCCGGCGGCAGGTCGGGGAAGCACACGGTGGGCTGTTTCGGAGTGGCCGCGGCCCTCAGCACGCGATGGGCCGGACCGTACAGCTCGAGCTGCACCCGCAGGATGTCCTGCGTCCCGAACTTCATGCTCACTCTGAGCGTGCCGGAGTTCTGGATGTACGGTATCGTGTAGGTGCCCTTCTCGTCCTCCACGGTCAGGAACAAGCCCTCGCGCTGCACGTCCGGGCGCAGCGACCCGTCGCCAACTTGAATGCAGTCGGGTGTAGTCAGCATAAGAGAACTCGCGATAAGAAAGGAATGACCAGCGTCGTTTGCCTCTTCCTGTGAGCGTAGCGCGGCTCCCCGAGCCTTGTTCACATAGTTGTGGGGTGTCTGAACCTGCGAAGCAGTCGTCATGCCGGATTCCGGCACTCTGAAACGATGAAAAGGCGACGGCCCTACCCCGTCCCGCCTGCGG
>CAYWBK010000364.1:5609-6683 GCA_964455745.1 uncultured Armatimonadia bacterium | reverse complement strand
GCACAAATCAAGAGCGCAGCAACGACCGATACAGTCCGGGACATCGGAACCTCCACAGGTGAGCATCGTTCTTAGTGACAGGAGTACATATAGTGCAGTGTAACGGTGTGGTTCGACTCACATCGACGGTGAACCTGCCCTGAGCCGTCGCGTGGCGCGGGCGTCTCGCCCGCGAGCCGTTGGCCGTTAGCTCTTCCCCTCCCGGTACGGGCGGGATGGGGCCGTGATGCCTCCATCAACCGAACCTCCCAGTGCAGGTGCACGTCTCTATTTCGTCGAACAGATGCCAACTATCCTCATGCTTGACAGGGGTCACATGAACACGAATCGCATCGTTTGTTTCACCGTTCTCGCATCGCTCGCCTTGATATTCGCATTGACCCTCGCCGCCCCGTGCGCGCCGTCCGCAGGGGCCGGTAGCCGCCTTGGCTTCTCCGGCGCGAGTCTCGGTGTCGATCCCGGCGCTGTCGAGATTCCCGCCCGCAACTACTACGATTACACCTTCGCGCAGGCCCCGACCGACTGGGTCCCCGGCGGCGGCCTTTGGGCGACGACGAATCGCTGGACCTGCTCGCCCCAGTGGTCCTGGTATGGCGGCTATAATGCCGACGGCCTGTGCTCGATCTGGAACAAGCGCGAGTTCGGTGGGGACTTGTGCGTCGAGGCCTACTGCGGCTTCAAAATGGGGGTCGGCGGGGTCCAGTATTACCGCCACCCGAACGACATGAGCATCACGATCTGCGGCGACGGCGCGAATGTCGACTCGGGCTACTCGTTCATCGTCGGCGCGGAGAAGAATACCGAAGTGCGGATCATGAAGGGCAGTACGGTCCTCGCCCGCACCAAGGACCCGCAGTTCCTCTTCCCGATCTTCGAGGACGCGAACGTAATGAGCGATCTCTACCAGTTCCACCGCCGATGGTGGGGTCTGAGGGTACGGAAACAGGGCGGGCACCTGGAACTGTATATCGACAACAAACTCGCCGTGCAGGCAGACGATCCCAAGCCGCTGGATACCGGCAGAATGGCCCTGTGGACCGTCCGCAATGGCCTCATCGTCGCGCGGGTGAAGGT
>CAYWBK010000364.1:0-5509 GCA_964455745.1 uncultured Armatimonadia bacterium | reverse complement strand
TCGTCAGTTCCTCGCGCTGCGCACTTGTAGCGTCACGGGGTAGTATGTCCCCGACTCCGGGATCGTGAGAATGTGGACCGTCTTCTCACTCCGGGCCGGAGCCGTGCCCTTCGCCAGGACTTCCTCGATTCCGCTTACCAGGAGCCCGGTCTCGACGACGTTGCCGTCGATGACGAAAGTGCCGCGCCCGGCTCCGCCTCCGCCGCGCAGGGCGATCTCGAACGGCGCGGCCACGTCCTTGTCGTTCCGCACCGTCAGCGTCACATCATAGCTGACCCCATACTCCCCGGCCAGCGACCGCCCGTGCTGATTGCTGCGAGTATCGCGCCCGATCGGCAGGAACGTCCACGCCCCGCCGATGATGTGGGTGAGCCGGATCGGCTTCTCGGCATCGAAGTCATACGGTGTCGCCGTCTTCTGGAGTTGCGCCTGGGTCAGGTATGCCGGGTGGAAGCACAGATCGGTCGGCCCGCCGGCGGGTTCGGCCCCGACCTCCAAAGCCAGCGCCGCCCCTTGCAGAACCGAGATCTGCGCGAGTCCGCTCAGCACCTGCGTGGGCCGAAATGTCGAATCCACCAAGTCCCACGAGCACCCGGACGGGATCCGCAGCATGACGCCCCGCCCCTTCGCGGCATCCTGAAGGTATCGCACCATCGCCCGATGCCCGGCCCCGATTTCATCCGCCAGCGGCCCGGCCTCGGACATGGCCAGATGGATGAGCGCCGCATCCTGGCCCAGATTTGTGAGCCGAATGCGCAGCCGCAGCGGCTCGCCGCCGACGTTCACATGATGCCACAAGAGCCGCGTCGGCTCCTGCCCCAGGATGGCGTATCTGAGGATCGGCCCGGGGCCGGACACTCGCTCGGGGTAGTTGCTCACCACGAGCTTCGCCGCGCCACCTCTGGGGGCGTCCGCGAGCTTCGTTCGCACCAGGACTTGCCGCTTCGCGGTGAAAAACTCCGGCCCGCTGGCGACCACCAGGGCGCGCAGGTGGTCGGCGTCAGCGGCCACCTCCTCCAGTTCGACGTGCGCACCCGGTTCCGGCTCGGCAGCCGATAGCGCGGCGTTCACGAGCGCCTGGCGCACCAGAGTTGTGCGCTGCCCGTCCCCGGTGATGAAGGCCGCGGGCGCGTCCCCGATTCGCGCCGCCCACTTCCGGCAGATGATCGGCACCTCGACCGCCTGCCCTTCGATGCTCAAGCGCAGCGCGCCCTCGCCCACGCGAGCGCCGCTGACCAGTATCTGATGCTCGGAGCCCTGCACCCGCACCTCCGCGCACGCCGGCCTCTCGAGCAGTTCGGCGTCGCCTCCGCCCGTTCCGCCCCACCTTACCGCCCGCTCCTCGCCGAGAGGCACCGCGAGCGTCCCTCCGGGCGTCACGATGATGTATGCGGGCAGCAGAAGCGTCCGCAGCGTGTGCGCCCATTGCTCGGCAAGGGTGAGGGGTGTGCTCTTCGACAACTGCGCGGTCTCGGCATCGGCGTCAGCGACGACGAGCCCGCGCGCCACTACTTGGGCTTCCGCGCCGTTCGGCTTGGCGGACAGTTCCTCGGCGCGTAGTCCAGCAAGTGTCAGTTCTGTCAACCGAGACACGACAGCCTGCCCGCGGGCTTCAAGGGCGGCGCGATCCCCCCCGCGAAACCGCAGGATCGTCTGGCTCCCACAGATCACCTCGGCAACGCACGCCCCCGTATCGCCCCGAACGTTACAGCCGAATCGCAGCACGTCCGCAGTGCAAGCCGGCTGCGAGCAGGCTGCTCCGCCTAGAATCACCAGCGCGAGCATATAGCGCAGGAACGTTATTGCTGAGATGCCGCTCCGAGAACCTCGCGTGGGGCGGGCGTCTCGCCCGCCAAGGCCGTCCTTCCCGCCTACGAAGCGGCGTGGGGTTGTTGCCGTTTCCCCCGTTCCGCGAGTGGAGAGGGGTTCGGCCGCCGCAGGCGGCCACGGGGGCGAGGTGCCGTTAGCCGTCCCCCTCCCGGTACGGGAGGGGTGCCCGCGCAGCGGGCGGGGTGGGGCCGTTGCCGTTTCCCCCTCTCCACGAGTGGAGAGGGGGCAGGGGGTGAGGTTGCCGTTAGCCGTCTCGCACGGCAGGGTTAGTGCCGTCATCTGGCTGCACAGAATCCGCATGCTGTCCGAATCACTCCTGTCCCCACAAACAACATCGCCCGACGACTGCTTGCGCGCCGCCGGGCGAGTGAATTGCGTTGTGCCGAGCGCCTACCCGGTCTTGCCCTCTAATTTTGCCAGCCGCTCCTCGAGGTCCTGTACCTGCTTGCGCAGTTCGGGCAGTTTCTGTGTGAGGGCGATGACCCGCATCTGGCGCGAGTGCTCTCGTGCCGGGTAGCCCGAATACACGCCGGCGGTCTCGATCTGCCCCATGACTCCGGCCGCCGCCGCGATGATCGTGTTGTCGGCGATAGTGACGTGATCGCTGACTCCCGACTGCCCGCCCATCACCACGCCGTTGCCGAGCGTCGTGCTCCCCGCAACGCCGACCTGGCCGCACAAGAGCGCGTGTCTGCCGATGATGACGTTGTGCGCGATGTGGACCTGGTCGTCGATCTTGGTGCCGGCTCCGATGCGCGTCACGGCCACGGTGGCGCGGTCGATGGTCGCATTGGCGCCGATTTCTACATCGTCCTCAACGACCACGGTGCCGACTTGCGGGATCTTGCGATGGCCCTGGCGGGTCTGCAGGTACCCGAAGCCGTCGGCTCCGACCACCGCGCCGGCATGGACGTTTACCCGGTCGCCGATGCTGACCCGGTCGCCGATGCAGGTCTGCGGGTGAATGTGACACCGGCTTCCGATGCGGACCTGATGGCCGACATAAGCGAGCGGGAAGATGAACGTGCCGTCGCCGATGATGGTGTCATCGCCGACGAACGCATGAGCGCCGATGGAGATGCCTTTGCCGAGGTGCACGTTCTGGCCGATGACGGCGGTCGGATGCACTCCGAGCGGCGCGACGGGCACGGGGGCGAAGATTTCGAGAACCTTGCTGAACGCCAGGCGCGGGTCCTCGGTGATGATGCAGGGCTTGCTGATGTCGCCGGTGCCCGGTGGGACGATGAGCGCCGAGGCGGCGCTGGCCTCACCCTTAGGCAGCAGTTCAATCCTCTCGACGAAGGCGATCTCGCCCTCCGAGGCGTGCTCCATGCTGCTGACGCCGGTGATGGTCACCGATGTGTCCCCGCGGACCTCCCCCTCGACCAGGGCGGCGAGCTTCTCAAGCGGGTAACCCTTGTTTCGCACCTGTGGACCTCCCTAGCGGCTACGAGAACTGCGTCCAGCGGCGTAGCAGAGCGCTCCTGACGATCTCTGTGACATTGCTGCCCACGGCCTCATCGCCAGGCAGAAGGTGCAGCTCGATTCCTTGTTCAAAAGCGACCGCCCGCGCTGTGGCGTCGGTCGCGTCCATGATCTGATTAGCCAGGTCGGCTCTGCGCCGGGCGAGTTCCTGGATTTGCCTGTCGCGCGTCTGATTGTAGACGGCTCTCACCAGGCGCGTCGCCGCCAGGGCTCTGTCAACGGCCGCATCGGCCGTGCTCGCGTACGTTGCCACCGGGCCTGTCGCCACGATCCCCGGCGCCATCCCCTTGACCGCGGCCTCCATGGCCGTCCGGTCCTCGTGGCCGGCAGACACCGCCGACCTCACTCGCTCCGCCATCGTGTTCCGCAACCCCTGCTCGTACTCCGCCAGGCTTGCGACCGCGGCGCTATGTTTGCGCTCCCGGAGTGCCGCCAGCGCCTGATCGCTCTTCGCCTTCGCGGCCCGGTATTCGGTGTCGATCTCCGCCCAGATCTTCTTAGCCGCCTCGTCCGCGTTGGCGAGCGCCTGCACGTCGTCCATGTCGAGGTTCCGCAGGCCGAGGTTGCTAAGTTCCTCCTGCCGCCTGCGCACCGCTGCGATCCGCAGGGCCGCCAGTTTGCGCCCTTCCTCCGCCTCCGCCGCGTGCATCTCGGTCTCCAGCTTCTCCTCCAGTTCGCGGGCCCGCCAGTTGAGAATCACCTGCAGATCGTCCGTCAGCACACTCGTGTCCGGCGGTTGCAGAGGCTCGACACCGGCTCGCCAGTCGGCTACGTGGCGGCTCCAAAGGTCCGATGGGTAGGCCGGAGCCGACGGCGCAGTCAGGAACGAGTCGGCCGTCGCGGCCTGCGGCTCCGGGACGTTCTGCGGCTCGGATACTCGCCGCAGCCTCGTGAGAGTCTCATCGAGTCGCCGCAGCTCCGGGTACAGCGGATGTGCCGTCGCCAGTTCCGCGGGATACGCATATCCGGGGCGTAGCGTCAACTCCTGGAAAGGTGGCCCGATCGGCGCGGCGGGTAGCTTGACCCGGCTGCAGCCCTGTCCGGTCGCAAAGATGGCAAGGAGCGCGACGGCAACGAACCATGACCAAATCCCGGGCCTGATCTCACAACCGCCGCCTTGGCCCAATAGACCCCTACTTCGGGGCGCTGGCCGGTGGGGCCGGGGCCGGAGTTGGCGCCGGAGCCGGAGCCGGTGCCGGCGTGGGCGCTGGATTGGCCTTATTGAGTCGGTCGACGACTGTCTGACTGATGTCGTCTCCACCGGAATACACCACTGCCTTGTCGAAAATGAAAGTATACCCACCCTCTTTGGCGATCTGGGCGATCATGTCCTTCACCTTCGCCATGAGGGCCGTGCGAGCGTCGGCGAGGCGCTTGTCGCCATCCTCGCTGATCTTGCGCTTGATACCGTCGATCTGCTGCTGCCGCGCTGTCCCGATGTCGGTCAGGCCGTTGAACTCGTCGCCTTCCTTCGCGTCGCGGTTGGTCTTTGCCCGAAGCTCCAGGTAGCGCTTCTCTTTGTCTGCCGACAGATTCTCGAGTTCCTTAAGTCGCCCCGCCTTCGCTTCAGGACGCGGGATCGGCAGGTCAATGATGGTAAGCGCTTCGTTGAAGTCGGCCTGCGATAGGAACATGTACTTCTCAAGGTCGTCAAGATAGCGCTGCCGGTCCGCTGCCCACTTCTGAAGGTCGCTCTGCTCCTTGTTGAGTTCCTGGTACTGCTTGCTGATGGCGTCGACATCGACGACGCCGACCTTCACCGCCGGGGCCGCGACTGGAGACGCGGGTGTGGCGGGGTCTGCAAACAGGGGCCCGACGGCGATAATCCCCGCAATCCCGGCCGCCGCCAGGCTCCAGATGAAAGTGTGCTTGATCTTCATCAATACCTCCAGTGGCGAGTTGCGCGAAAGGGAGACCCCGTTCCGCTCGCCGGGCTAACATTTTATAGACAGACAACTATGCTGAGAGTTTCAGCTTGCGCACAGGAAATGCGGGAGGTTTTTCACGATAGCCTGTCCTGGGCATACCGCATGAGGCGGGCATCCCTCGCCCGCCCCGAGGATCAACTGGGCGCGACAATCCTATCGCGCGTGGGGCCACAGCCTTAAGCTACTGCCAGGGCCGCCGTCAACCGTTCCCCTCCCGGCACGGGAGGGGTGCCCCGTAGCCGCCGCAGGCGGCTCAAGCGGGCGGG
>CAYWBK010000363.1:0-6689 GCA_964455745.1 uncultured Armatimonadia bacterium | reverse complement strand
CAACGGCTTCGTCTACGCCCTGATATAAGACCCCGGCCAAGACCAGTTCGAGGTCACTACCCACACACATTGAGGAAGAGCCGGAAAGCGCGGAAGGAAAGGCCTCGCTTGCAGGTATCGCGCGCGGATACGGGGCACTATGCTGGACGCCGCCGCCAATCGCGCGACCGAACTCATCACGTGGAGGAAAGCATGCCTTCCTTCTCACTGACCACCTTATTCCTGGGGCTGTGTGCCCTGCTGTCTATGAGCCTCGGCCAAGCTGCCGACAACCCGCAGCGCCCGACGCGCAAGGTCTTCGCCCACTATATGGTCTGCATCCCTCGTGCCGGCGGCGGGGCTACAGTGGCCGATTACATGGCCGAGATGCGCGAGGCGCAGGCGCGCGGCATCGACGGCTTCGTGCTCAACTGCGGGGGCTGGAGCCTGCACGAGCCGCACTACAAGGCCCGGACCACGCTCCTATATGAGGCCGCGAAGCAACTGGGCACCGGCTTCCAGCTTATGATCTCCGCCGACTACTCCACCGGCCTGACGCTGGAGGAGACCAAGGACATGATCGTCTCCTTCCGCGACCACCCCAACCAGTTCAAGTGGGATGGCAAGCCCGTGCTCTCCACCTTCTGCGGCGAAGGGGCCGACAACAAGCACGGCCAGGAGGTCATCGACTTCCCGAACCGCGAGTTCCCCGACGGCCGGGGCGGGCGCGCCGTGGTCTATGTGCCCTATTACTACCCGCGGCCTAACATCACCGAGATCCCCGCCCAGGCGCACGTGGACCAGGTCTTCAACACCTTCCCCGGCCTCGATGGCTTCTTCTTTTTTGGCGCGGCGGGCTGTGGGCCCGAGCTGGCGCAGGCCAGCGCCTTGCTGGCCGACAAGTGGGTCGGCTCCGGGAAGATCTACATGGCCCCGGTCACGCCGTTCTACCGCGGTTTCGGGGGCAACTATCGCGTCTATGAGACCCGCGGCTTCGGGGGGATGGCTCAGGAATGGGAAACCGCCATTGCCCATCGGGCCACATGGGTTGAGATTGTGACCTGGAACGACTGGGGCGAGGCCAGCTACGTCTGCCCCTTCGGCGACCCGCAGCAGACTGAGCTGTGGGATGGCCACTGGGGCAAGGAGTTGTCCCACACCGGCTTCCTCGACGCCATGCGCTACTACATCGGCTGGTATCATCGCGGCACGCCCCCGCCGGTCGAGCGCGACCAGTTGCACTACGCTTACCGCCTGCACCCCAAGGCCGTCCAGGGGCGCATCAAGCCCGAGGAGGAGACGCTGGGCCGTCCCGGCGGCGCCGATGCCCTGGTGGACAGCGTATTCGTCATGTGCCAGTTGAAGGCACCGGCGAAGCTCACCATCTACAGCGGCGACACCTCGCGGACGTTCGAGGTGGCTGGAGGGGTGCACCACCTGGAGATGCCTTTCGCGCTGGGCAAGCAACGTTTCGTGCTGGAACGCGGCGGCAAGGCCGTCCTCGACAAGACCGGCGAGCACGAGATCACAGATGATGGCTGGAGCGACTTCAACGTGTTCGCGGGGAGTGCCACGGCCGGTTGACGGCCGCACGGGGTCTGAGTTGTCACCAGACGCACACCGCGCTGCCTGTGGGGGCCCAGCATGCGTCACGGTGTAAACAGAGGGTAGGGGCAAGCGCAAAGGCCACCCTTGTGAGGTGGCCTTATTGTACATGGCGGAGGGGGAGGGATTCGAACCCCCGGTGCCCGGAGGCACAACGGTTTTCAAGACCGTCACCTTCGACCGCTCGGTCACCCCTCCGCAGGCGTGATTCGCGGTAGCAAAAGTATAGAACCTGCGACGCCCGAAGTCAACGCGCAAGGGAAACGCAGAACGCAAAACGCTGAACGCAGAATCAACGGCGAAAACGGCAAAGAACGGCGAAAACGGCAAAGAACGGCAAAGAACGGCAAAAACGGCGAAGACGGCGAAGACGGCGAAGACGGCGAAGACGGCGAAGACGGCGAAAACGGCGACCTCGTTAGCATCGGCATTTCAATTTGCCAGGGCTGCCGTTGCGTTGCCGTTTGTCGTCCCTTGCCGTTTTTGCCGTTCTTTGCCGTTTTCGCCGTTGATTCTGCGTTCAGCGTTCAGCGTTTTGCGTTGTAGAATGGCTCTCTGGGTTGCGGCGGAAGGTCCCTTTGGCTATAATGCGTGCGTCATGGCTCGCCCTGTCCGCGCCTACTGCTCGCCTGCGACCGGCCACAGCATCATGCTGGGGGCTATCATCGCAGGCGTTTTCGCTATGGCCGCCCCGATCGCGCGGTGCGATAGC
The DNA here is from genome assembly GCA_964455745.1 of uncultured Armatimonadia bacterium. GTDB lineage: Bacteria > Armatimonadota > Zipacnadia > Zipacnadales > CAYWBK01 > CAYWBK01. The sequence continues at coordinate 4,393 of CAYWBK010000363.1, read as the reverse complement.
ACCATCGCCGGGATCGTCTCCGGGGTGGGTGAGCGAACGCACAGCTATGCCGAGATGGTGGGCATCTTCTCGCGTTTGCAGGCTACGGGGCGAGTGAAGGTCACCACTATCGGCAAGAGCGTTCAAGGTAGGCCGATCCCCCTCGTCGCGCTGATGCACCCCGAGACGGTCTTCGGCACGACCCCACGGCTGTTCATTGTCGCTCGGCAACACGGGACCGAACGGGCGAGCACGGAGATGTGCATCGCCCTCGTCAGCTACCTCGCCCAAAGTTCCAGGCCCGAGGACGTTGATTTTCTGCGCCGCGTGACCATCGTCTGCGTGCCGATGGCGAACCCCGACGGGGCCGAGGCCTCGCGGCGATGCAATGCCAATGGCGCGGACCTGAACCGTAACTGGGACACGTGCAGCCAGCCGGAGACAGCCGCGATTGCGCAGGCTGTGAAGCTGTGGCGGCCTGATGCCGTGATGGACTTGCACGAACTGCCTGCCGAGACCACCAAGGAGTCCTACCGCGACAACTTCATGGAGTGCGTCGGCAAGGCCACGGCGCTGCCCGCCGCTCTGTGCAGTTTCTCCGCGGCGGTCAGTGGCGCACTGAGCCGGGCGATGGCCGCGTGCGGCTACCCGCTGCACGTGTATTACGACTTCCCCGGCGAGGCGACGAACCTGTGTCACAGGCACTTCGGCCTGCGGGAGGGGATACCGTCGTTCCTCTTCGAGGCCAAGACGGGCGGCGGGCGCAGTATGCAGTACCGCGTCGGCTTCCAGACCGTTGCAGTCATGGTCGTCGCGTCCAGCCTCATCAACGAGCCGCTCGCCGGAACATACCGCGCCCCCGGGATGCTGATCGCCGGCGCGCGCGAGGCGGTCGCGAACGCCGCCAGGAGCGCCATCGCCGCTGTCAGCCCCGCTGTTCCGCCTACTCCCGCGAAGACGTCGTTGCGCGTCTCTCTGCCTGAGACGCTGAGACCCTCCGCTGCCCAGCGCCTGGAGGTCTCCGCTGCCGTACAGGAGGGGCCGGACTTCGCCTACGTGAGTTTCCTCGTGGACGGCCAAGTGCGAGCGCTCACCAACTGCGCCCCGTTCGCTTACTCCCTCGAGTGCAAGAGCCTCAAGGAGGGCCGCCATCAGGTCTGCGTACAGGCGGTCGACAGCCACGGCGCAGTGCTCGACCAGAAGGTCTGCACTCTCCTGATAGACAACAGCCAGACCGCCGGCGAATAGCGGCCGCAGTCATCCGCCGTCGTCCCTCGGACCGCCCGTCATGTCCTCTGGTCCGTTCCCGCTGGGAACACCCTGCACTTCCGGTTTGTTTAGTCGTGGAACAGGAAACCCTGTGAAGGGCGGCGAAGTATCCGCTATCGGCCACGAAGATGCAACGCTTGACCTGAATTTGATGTATACTGGAACGGGGCCGGGAAACTCGCGGCAGATATTTGTACAATAGGCCACTACGCGCCTGCGGGGCGCTAACACGCTGTTCGGAACGAGGTGTCTTACATGGCGGATGTCCAAGCATTCAGCAAGAGCAATTTCGATGCGGAGGTTCTCCAGGCGACAGAGCCGGTTCTAGTCGATTTCTGGGCGCCCTGGTGCGGACCTTGTCGCATGGTCGGGCCGGTTGTTGAGGCGATCGCCGAGCGATTCGCCGGCAAGGCGAAGGTTGGCAAGGTGAACGTAGACGATGAGGGAGAGCTGGCCGCCAAATACGGTATCCGCAGCATCCCCTCGCTGATCCTGTTCAAGAGCGGGGAGCCCGCGAACAGGCTGGTCGGGGCGCAGTCGGAAGACGAACTGGCGAAGCTGGTCGAGTCGGCGCTTTGACAACCGGCAGACGAAGCGCTCGGAACTTGTCAGAGGCCGACGGCTACCCAGTATGAAGGGCGAACGGCGTTGAACCACAGAGACACAGAGGGCACAGAGAACGGCTGGGAAACGGCCGGCCTGCCCCATGATAGACACTCAAGGACGTTGCCGTTCACTGTGTCCCCTGTGTCTTTGCCGTGAAAATCGCCGTTTGCCTCTCCCCTCCCATACCCGCCTGCGGCGGGTCCACGGGAGGGGTGGCCCCGCGAAGCGGGGACGGGGTAGGGCCGTTTTCATCGTTCCAGAGTGCCGGAAACCGGCATGACGACTGTGGTCAATCGCCGTCCATTTCTCCGCAGGGCATCTCATTGCCGAGCAGGGCCGCACAACCGGCGTAGTAATGCTAAGAGCCGGCGAACTTCAGCCCGTGTTCACGCGTTACTAAAATGCACAGTACAATGGCCAAGTTTGGCCTGGGCACCTTGTGAGCGGCGAGCGTCATGCGCGCTCGCAGACAGGGTTCAGCGACAGACACAGCGCTGAGAGGGTGCCCTCGATCGAGGAGGCGGGTTCTCATGATTGGTCAGGAATCAGCAGCACATCGACACGCGCACATTATGATCATCCTGCTCAGCGCGACCCTTGGGGCCGTTCTGGCAGGGGTGATTCTCTACGCGCCGCATGTCCGCGACGCGATTACGCCGGCGGCGAACGCGCAAAGCCTATCGGCGCTCCAAGACGGTTTCGTCGGGCTTGCCGCGGCAGTCACACCGGCGGTGGTCAACATCAGCACCGAGACCGCAACGCGCGCCCCTAGTGGCACTCCGTCGCCAGGCGACCTCGACAAGCTGTTCAGAGAGAACCCGTGGCTGCGGCCCTTCTTCAAGGACTTTGGCGGCCCGGGCGACGACGAGGGAGATAATGGCGGCGGTAATCCGCAGGCTCCCAGGGGCCTGGAGCGCGGCCACGCCCTCGGCTCCGGCTGGATCTATGACGAGAGCGGGTACATCGTTACCAACGCCCACGTGGTGCGCGACGCGACGAGCATCACCGTTCAGCTTCACGACCAGGCGAACGATGACAAGCAGTACCCGGCCAAGCTCGTCGGCACCGATCCCAAGACCGAGCTGGCAGTGATCAAGATCGATGCCGGCCGCAAACTGCCTACCTTGAAGCTGGGCAACTCGGCGGCCGCAAAGGTGGGGCAGTGGCTCATGGCGGTTGGGAGCCCCTTCGCGCTGCAGCAGACCGTGACGGTCGGCGTCCTGTCGGCTAAGGGCCGCACCCTTCCCGGTCAGAACGCCTACATCCGCATCGGCGACGTGCTGCAGACCGACGCCGCGATCAACCCCGGCAACAGCGGCGGCCCGCTCGTGGACCTCAACGGCGACGTGATCGGGATTAATGTCGCGATCGCCTCTCCGGGGATGGTGGCCGGCAATGTCGGCATCGGCTTCGCAATCCCGGCGGACACGGCCAAGCACGTACTCCCGCAGCTCATCAAGACCCACAAAGTGGCCCGCGGGTGGCTGGGCATCAATATCGAGGATCTCAATGAGAACAAACGGGACTTCTACGGTGTGCCTGACGGCGGCGTGCTCATCGGCGGCCTGACCCCGGGCGGACCGGCGGCGGCCAGCAAGCAGCTCCAGGAAGAGGATGTCGTCACCGCAGTGAACGGTGAGAAAGTGCATTCGGCCTGGGACTTGCAGAAGGCCGTTGGCGATCTCCCGCCCGACGCGGAGGTTCGTCTTGACATCATCCGCGCGAAGAAGCCGTATCAAGTGACCGTGAAGCTTGGCGCTTTGCCTGAGAAGTACACCGGCCTCGCGCCCGAGGAGAGTCAGGCTCCCGCTCCGGCTGCCGAGCAGTCGCTGATCGGTGTGACTGTCAAACAGATCACTCCTGACACGAAGAATGCCGTCCGTAAGAGCGGCGTTGTGGTCAGCCAGGTCGATCCCAACGGTCCGGCGGCCGAGCTTCAGGCAGGCGATGTCATCCTGAAGGTCAACGATACCGCCATCAAGACGGTCGATGACTTCAAGACGGCGGTCGATGCCGCCAAGAAGAGCGGCAAGAAGTACGTGATCCTCCGGATTGAGAGACGGATGGACACCGGCGAGGTGGCGCCGTTCGTTATCGACGTCACGCCGAACTGGTAGCCGCTCCAGGGAAACTGGAGCTTAGGCGGGGGAGGTTATATGGGCCTCGAACGGCAACGGCTTACCGAGAGGAGAAGATATCTCGGGGCCGTTGCCGTTTTCGTGTCTGCGGGCCTGCGGGCCTGCGGCCCGCCGTAAGACACTGTGCAGCTCTCCCTCGAAAATGGAGTGGGCGCGACAATCTTGTCGCGCGTGGGGCGGGCGTCTCTTCTTACCCTTCATGTGGTTGCGCGGTTCACCGCGCGCGTCGCGCCATGAGTAGCGCCACATGAGGCTAGCGAGGTGGAGAGATCGGAGGCAAGAGCCGCGATCATCGCACCCAGGCGGGATCGTTTCAAGTGCCGGAACCCGGCATGACGACTGCCTCGAAAATCGCCGTTTGCCGGGCGAACGGCAACCTCACCCCCTCGGCCGCCCACGGC
>CAYWBK010000362.1:0-6691 GCA_964455745.1 uncultured Armatimonadia bacterium | reverse complement strand
TTGCTGACGCAATATCATTCGCCAAACGGCGGGCCGTTTCATGTTAGCCCCTCCGTGGACGACGTCTGGCCCCAAACTCATAGGACAACACTGCGGGGTAATCGTATCGGATCGCCCGGAGGTGCGTGACTCATGAAACGCCTGGCCTTGTTCGGGATCTGCTGCTTCCTCGCAACGCAAGCCTTCGCCGCCGACTACGTCTGGCTGGAGGGCGAGAACCCTACCAGCAAGAACCTCGACGTTGCCGGTGTCGGCTGGGGCAACACCCAGTTCCTCTCGCAGGGCAAGTGGCTCAACGTCAACATCGAGGCGGGCAAAGTCGAGGCCCAGTGCCCGAAGGAGGGCGTCCTCCTCGGCTACGACTTCCAGGCTCCCTCGGCAGGCGGCTATGAGGTCTGGAACCGCATCGGCATGGAGTTCGTGCGCTCGCCTTTCGAGTGGCGGATCGACCAGGGCGAGTGGCAGACCATCAAGCCCACGGACTTGACCACCGACCTGATGGAGATTGCCGAATGGTGCGAGGTCGCGTGGATCAAGATGGGCGCCGCCGACCTCACCCCCGGCAAGCACACGCTCCAGATACGCCTCATGCCCACTTACAAAGACGAGAACGGCAAGCAGACGCCCAACGGCATCCTCTACTGTTCTGACGTGCTCTGCCTGTATAAGGGAACCTTCCGCCCGAACCTCTGGCACAAGCCCGATGAAGCCTGGCAGACCGCAGACGACAAGCAGGCCGCAGCGCAGGTATTCGACCTGACGCCCGCCCCAGTCCCCGACGAGCGCAGTGAGACCCCTCTCGCCGGCAAGTGGCAAGTGTGCCGGTATGATGAGCAGGAAGTCGTGGACCGCGACGGCCCGGCGAAGACGCTCCCCGAGGCCACCGAGGCCTACTGGATGTCGATTCCCGTGCCGGGCAACAAGTTCGAGGTCAAGCCCGAGCTTCGCTTCTGCCATCGCCTCGTCTACCGCACGAAAGTGAACGTTCCCGCCGACATGACCGGGCGATCCTTCATCCTCCGCTTCCCCTCGATCAGCATGATCGGCAGCCTGTTCGTCAACGGCCAGTTCTGCGGCTGGACGAAGGCCCCGTATGCGCTGTGGGAGTGCGATGCGACCCGCGCGATCAAGCCCGGACAGGCGAACGAGATCGCCGTCGTCATCAAGGACACCTACTACGCCTTCTCCCCCCGCAAGACCGGCAAGAGGTGCCGGATGAGCTTCAATGTGCCGGTCACCTGGATGGGCGACCGTAACTACATCAACCAGGGCTTCGACTTCCCCGTCGGCACCAGTGACTACGCCCAGAACGCGGGACTGCTCGAGACCCCCAGCCTGATCGTTACCGGGCCGGTCTATGCCAGCGACGTGTTCGTGAAGCCCTCGGTGAAGGCGAAGCAGCTTGGCCTCGACATCACGCTCTTCAATCCTTCCGACACCGAGCGCACGGTCCAGATCGTCAACGAAGCCCTCCCCCGCCCCGGCGCGGCGGCAGAGAAGGTCTTCTCCGCCCATGAAGTCACCCTCGCCCCCGGCAAGGAGCAGGTCGTCAGCCTCGCCGAAGCCTGGGACAACCCGAAACTGTGGTGGCCCGACGATCCGAACCTCTACGAGCTGGTCACGCGGGTGAAGATGGACGGCAAGACGGTCGACATCCGCCATACGACCTTCGGTTTCCGGGAGTGGGAGTGGGCGGGCAAGGGGTTCAAGGTCAACGGGGTTCCCTGGCAGTTCTTCGCCGACACCACAGGCCTCGACCTCGGCCCCAATCCCGAGGCCACCGTGCAACAGTGGCGCAAGAACGGCCAGAACCTGTGGCGGCTGTGGGGGCGTCACTTCGGGAGCATGAACCAGCAGCAGGCCCTGAACTTCATGGATACGAAGGGCATCGCGGTCCGCCGCAGCGGCATCTTCGACGGGCAGGTCGCGAATTACCTCAGCGGCCTGTCGGACAATAAGGAACTATTCGACAACTGGATCACGCAGCTCAAGGCCCAGGTGAAGGGCGAGCGCAACCACCCCTCAATCCTCATCTGGTCGCTGGAGAACGAGATCACTTTCATCAACTCCCGCAATCTCGGCCAGTCGCAGGCGGTGGAGCCGCAAATCGAGCGCGCGGGCAAGGAGATCATGGCCTTCGACCCGACGCGCCCCGTGATGGTCGATGGCGGCAACTGCCTGACAGACAACTCGCTGCCTGTAAACGGGGTTCACTATGAGGAGACCTACTGGCGCGACTACCCCGACGAGGCCTACACGCTCGCCAAAGCGCTCATCACTCACGAGAAGCCGGTGATGCCGGGCTGGGGCAAACTTCTGTGGCAACTGGTGCCCGACCGCCCGATCTTCATGGGCGAGAGCTTCTACGCGCGCGGCAGTACCCCCAGCGCCTTCGCGCAGTTCGGCGGCGAGGGCTGCTTCGGCGGCTGGGGCGAGTACACGCGCATCGGCGTTGGGCGGCTGGCGAAGATGCTGGCCGAGGGGTATCGCTGGTACGGTGTGGCGGCGACGCACTTTTGGCTGAGTTCCGGCGAGACCGACCTGCACTACAACTCCTGGCAGCCGGTGTGCGTGCTGTGCCGCGAGTGGAACTGGACCTTCGGCGGCGGGCCGGTCGAGCGCACGCTGAAGGTGTTCAATAACACGCACCTCGCCGACCCGATCACGGCCTCCTGGACGTTCAACGTGGCCGGCAGGAAGGTCGCCGGCGACTCTCGCACCTTCGCCCTCGCGCCCGGCGGCAGTGAGGAGTATAAGGTGACGATCCCGACCCCGACCGTCGGCAAGCGCACCGCGGGCGAGTTCGTCCTCACCTGCACCCGTGGCGGCAAGGAGGTCTTCCGCGAGGTCAAGCCGGTGGCGCTCATCAGCCCCGACGGCCCCAAGCCCCGCCTGACCGCTGGCAAACTGGTCGTCCTCGACCCCCTCGGCACGGTCAAAGCTCGGCTCAAGACCCGGGGCATCGCCTTCACCGAGGCCACAAAGGTCGACGACATCCCCGCCGGGGCGCATGTCGTGGTCATCGGCAAAGACGCCCTCTCGCCGCGCGAGGCGACTGATCCGCGATGGATCACCCTCGCCTCCGCCGGAACGCGGCTGTTCGTCCTGGAGCAGGCGAACCCGCTGCATTACCTGGCGGTCCCCGCCGACCTCGCCCCGACGGACTACGTGGGCCGCGTGGCCTTCGCCGAGAACCTCGATCACCCGGTCTTCTTAGGCCTCGATCAGCCGGACTTCTTCACCTGGTCGGGCGACGATGTGGTGTATCGCAATGCCTATCGCAAGGCGACGCGCGGCGCTGTCTCGCTCGTCCAGTGCGACGAAGGCCTCGGCTGCTCGGCGCTGGCCGAATGTGCGGTGAATGACGGCCTGATGATGCTGTGCCAGATGGCCGTCGGCGAGAAGCTGGGCAGCGACCCCGTAGCCACGCGCCTGTTCGATAACGCATTGGCCTACTGTGACAGCTACGCCCCGACGCGCCGCAGAACCGTCGCGGTCATGGACCCGGCAAGCCCGGCGGCGAAGCTCCTCGTGGACTCCGGCCTGAAATTCGATAGCGCCGCCAACGTCGTCGCCGCCGTTGCGGAGGGCAAGCACGACATCGTGGTCTTCGATGCCACGCCGTCGAACCTGCAAGCCCTCGTCGGCGCGCTGCCGCAGGTGAAGGCCTTCACCGCGAAGGGCGGCTGGCTGATGGCCTGGGGCCTCACGCCCGAGGGCCTCGCAGACTTCAACAAGCTCGTGGGCGTCGAGCACGTCATCCGCCCCTTCGAGTTGGAGCGCGTGTCGTTCCCGACCATCCGCGACCCGCTCACCTCCGGCCTCACGGTGCGCGATGTGACGATGGAGTCCGCCGAGCAGATCTTCCCCTGGGTCGGAGATAAGTACCTGGTGGATGACGAGTTCACCTATGTGGTCGATCTCGACGACATCGCGCCCTTCTGCGACATCCCCGGCTTCAAGCATGGCGATCATGCCGCCGGGCGGGCGGCGGCGGCTGGCTGGCCGGGCAACCTGGTCAACGGCTTCACCAGCGCCGACGCCTGGAAGCTCATCTACTATATGTCCACCGCCAGCCCGAAGGTCACGCTGACCCTCCCGCGCGAGGAGGAGATCGACCGCTTCTCCCTTGTGCCGAACCCGCATTACAGCATCGCGACCAAAGTGAATCTCTACTTCGACGACGATCCGACGCCGGTTTCGCTGACGAGCCAGCCCGCCGGCGTCCGCCAGGACTTCGACCTCAAGCCTCGCAAGGCGAAGCGTCTGACGGTCGAGCTGGCGGAGTTCAACAAGCCCGGCCAGACCACCGGCATCGACAACCTGTGGGTCCATGTCACCCGCCCGCTCGAATGGCGGCAGACGGTCAAGCCGCTGCTCAACATCGGCGGACTGGTCCGCTACTCGATGGGCAAGGGCGGAATCATCCTCAACCAGGTGAACGTGAAAGAGCGCGAGGCCGTGCCGGACAACGTGCAGAAGAAGCGCGTGATGGTGACGACCCTGTTGCGGAACCTGCACGCGGTGTTCGCCGGCGGCAAGGTCCTCACCACCGCGAACCTCAAGTTCCAGCCGGTCGCCCTCGGCGAGCAGTGTAACCAGTACCTCACGAAGGACCGGGGCTGGTACGAGGGCAACCGCGACCTGTCGCATATCCCCCACGGCGAGGTCACGCTGGGCGGCGTCACCTACCTGATCCGCGACTTCAAGACCTCCCCCGCCGCATCATGTGTGATGCTGGCCGGTCCGGGCGCGAAGGGGCAGCTTCCGAACGAGGTGAGGGGCTTGAAGGTGGGGGCGAAGGCCGATGTGCTGTTCTTCCTGCACACGATGAACCGCGTCGCCGACTGGCGTCCCGAGAGGCCGGAAGACGCCCCGCCGGCGGTCTTCCAGTATGTCATCAACTACGCCGACGGCCAGAAGGTAACAGTGCCGGTGCTATATGGCGAAGGGGTGGATCACTGGGTATCGAAGCAGCCGTCGGGCCTGAAGAGCGCCTCGATTGCCTGGGCCGCCCCGTTCCCCGGCGAGCAGTCCGACGATCAAACGGTGGTCTACCAGTTCCAGTGGACAAACCCGCGCCCCGAGGTGGCTATCGACAGCGTGGACATGACCTACGGCCCGCCAGGCAGCCGCTTCGGCGCTCCAGCCCTGCTGGCGATCACCGCCGGGACGCAGGCGAAGTAGCTCCACCGGGCCACGTGGAGTGGGGTGAGATCGCCGCCCTCCTTCGGTACATGTGGACGCGCCATTCATCGCGGAAATGCGCGATAAATCGCGCACCTACATAAGGAAAATAGGGAGGCAGGTATCCGCCGTTCCCCTCCCGGCACGGGAGGGGTGGCTCGCCGAAGGCGGGACAGGGCGGGGCCGTTGCCTTCAGCCCCCGACAGGGGGCGTTCCCCAATTGCCACCAGCGGAAGCTGGTGGAACGTTGGCCCTTCAGCACCCCAGAGCCCCGCCAGGGGCGGCAGGCCGTGTCGCACAGGAACTTTCGCCCCTGCGGGGCTCGCACGGCTTCCTTTCGGCGACGTCCACCAGCTTCCGCTGGTGGCAATTGGCGGGCCGCCTCTTGCGGGGCTTCACAACATCCGCCTGCCCAACGAGACCAACCCGAAGCGCCCCGGCCCCACCACCCTCACCCCACCAGCGGATTCCCCCCATCCTCCAGCGGCAGCTTCACCGCTCTTCCGCCCTCCAGCGCCGAGCGGTACGCGGCCATGAGGACCTCCACTCCCCACATGGCGATCTCTGCGCTGCTGTCGGGCTGTGCGTTGTCGCGGATGCAGCGCAGAAGCTCGTCGAACGAGCCTTCCGGCTGGTATCCGGCCAGGTATTCGCTCATCGGGCGCTGGACGCCGTCGATGAGAAGCACCTCGCCGTGCGGTTCAATCAGGAAGTTGCGGTGCGGGAACTGGATGCTGAGCCAGTTGCTGTGTTGGCGCGGTTCGTCGAGTTGCTGTTTGCCCACCGACAGCAGCGCGTAGAAGCCGCCGTAGTCGAGGATGATCTGCCCGAAGTTCTCGACCCCCGCGTCCCGGTAGATGTCCCAGAATGCTGTGCACGTGGCCTGGACCGCGTTGGGGCTGCCGAGAAGCGCGACCGCGTAGTCGATGGCATAGCAGCCCATGTTCGTCATCTCGCCGCCGCCGGAGACCGCGGGCGGATCGAAGCGCTCGGGCCAGATGTCGGCGATGGGGAAATCGTGCGCGAAGTTCATGCCGAACGAATGCGCGTAGCTGATCGGCCTGCCCCAAAGCCCGCTCGCCACCTCCGCCTTCAGCTTCCCATAGACCGGAAAGCCTCGCACCATCGGGATGTCGTGCACGAGCTTGAGGCCGCTGTCAGCGACGGTCCGCACAATGCGGCGGGCGTTGTCGAGACTATCGGCGAAAGGCTTGTTGTGCAGGACGTGCTTGCCCGCCCCGGCCGCAAGCTCCACCATGCCCGCCTTGTCGCACGGGTCAGAGGTGACGACGAGAATCTCCACGCGCTCGTCCGCCACGACGGCCTCGTAGGAAGCCGCCAGCGGGGCTTCCATTGCCGCCTCCAATTCGGGTCCGCGACGCTCGTCAGGCTCGTAGCCGGTGATGACCTGCACATCCGGCCGGGCGCGCAGGCCCGCCGCCAGTCCGGCGCCGTGGGTGCAGCAGTTGCCGAGAATGCCGATGCCGATCATGGGAAGCCTCCG
>CAYWBK010000361.1:0-6692 GCA_964455745.1 uncultured Armatimonadia bacterium | reverse complement strand
CAAGCAACGCCTCACAATGCGCTTCGGGGCTGAAGACGGTGCGCAGCCTATGCAGCGCAGCAGCGCCCATCGTCTCGCGCAGTGCGGCGTCGTCGATCAGCGACTGGATGCGGTCCGCCAACTCGCCCACATTCCCCGGTTCGAACAGATAGCCGACTTCGGGAGTGATCTGCTCCGGGATGCCCCCAATATTCGACCCGATGACCGGCTTCGCGTGGGCAAAGCTCTCGAGGACGCACATAGGGCAGTTGTCCGGCATCTCCGATGGAATGACGGTGAACAACGCTCCACGGATAAGCACATCTAGTTCGGCGCGCCCCTGGTTGCCGAGGAACTCCACATTCGCGACGCCAATCTCGTCGGCGATTCGTGAGAGCCGCTGCCTCTCGCCGTCCACGTCCGCGCCTACGATCAGCAGGCGGACGCCACGTCGGCATTGAGCGAAAGCGCGCACGAGCGTTTCGATCCCCTTATATCGGTCGATGCGCCCGAAGTACATCACGTACGGGAGCGCATCGGCCGCCGGGAATTGGGGCAGATCCGCATTCGAGGTGGCGGACGCGGCCGGCGGGCGATAGAAGAGCGGTATTTGGCGGACCTTCGTCGCGGGCAGACCGGACTCGATAAGAAGGTCGCGAAGCACCCGCGACGGCGTCACGAAGGCGTCCACGAGATCGTACAGGCGCAGCCAACGATGCGCGTACATCGAGAGCACCCGCACGGAAGTGGCCGCCAGGGAGCCTTTGTGGCAACGATGGGCCAGTGCCTTCCAGTGTGCGCCCGAGGCGCACAGTCGGCAGTGGACTCCGTTCCGCACGACGTACAGACCGGGACAGACCAGGTTGAAGTCCGCGACACCCATCACGATGGGAACGCCCCGTTGCTTCAGGGCGCGGAAGATGCTCGGCGACATGTAGTTGTAGATGTTGTTGACGTAGGCGACATCCGGCCCGGTTGCGTCTACCAGCCGTATCGCCTTTCTGAAGGTCTCTGTGGAGTAGATCGCACGGCCGGCAAGCTTGGCCAAAGACACCGGCGCCGATAGCAGGTCCGCGTAATGTGTCTGCCCTGGCCGCCCCGGGGGAGAGACGTAGTACTCGCTATAGGCGGTCGTCTGTGTCCCCTCGAATGCCACGGTAAAGGGCACGATGTCGTGGCCGAGATCTCGCAGTTCGTCCATCAGGGCCAGCAGGTACGTTGCTGTGCCCCCGCCCCGATACAAGTACTTGTTGGCGATGAGCACCTTCACGCTGCAACCCTCCGGGCGAACTCGCTCGCCGTGCTCCCGCTTACTCCGATCCCTTGCAGCCATGCGAGGATTGCCTCGATACGCTCCCAGACCGTCCTTGCAGTTGTCTCGTCGGGGACCCCGCGCGCGCCGCCGGCGATTAGCTCGCTGGAGTGGAACATCATATTGAGGATACCGCTCGCTCGACGTTCATTGCAGACGAGACGCATCTCGTCGACGCTACTGCGCACGGGGTGCAGCCATATAGCGCGGGCGAGCCCGAGCCGCTTGACGACACGGGCTACCAGTCGCCCCGCACTGCAGCAGTCCCAGGCTTTGCCTCGAGTTCCAAGGAAGTAGGGGAATAGCGGACCAGTCGGTACTATCGAAACCGGAGCCTCCAGTATTTTGCGATTGCCAGGGCGCAGAAGATCGCCAACGGTCGGATGATAGGGCTCCCACGGCGCGCCGATGAATGTGCACCCCCCGCGACTGCGACCCCGCATGTGCTTCCATGACATTCCCGGCGAGACGGTGGTATCGACGATATAACCAGCGGCTTCCAGGATATCCAGCGCGGTCTCGTCTAGACTCCACCGGCCCCCACGGTACGACACCGGTGTCACGCCAAGCTCTTCGCTGAGGGCATCGTTGAGGTTCTGCAGCTTCGCCGCTTGCACGTCGGCCAGGTATTCGTGAAGGTAGGGATGGCTTGCTCCGCGATCATCGATTCCCGGCACGAAAGGTGGCGTCCGCCACCCATGTAGATGCGCGCCTATCTCGCATTTTCCAATCTCAATCAATCCCCGTAGCGTCTCACGGCTTGCCGGATCCCGCGCCACATCGTAGGTGACGAGATACGTCGGCTTCATGCCATACCGGTCACACAACTCTTGTAGGCGCGGTAACACGCTGATGTTCCGGTAGGTAGCTTGGAGGCCGTGGCCCCACTCATTATCCGCTTCAGTGTCAATTGTGATGACCAAAGGAACATTCGTCAACACTATTGCTCGCTCTCGCGCGATAAGCTGCACTCGCGGGTACAATCGGCATTCCCGGCTTCACTATGTCGCCCGATCGGCCGGCCCCTTGCCCTCGGGGCCCTTGACTATATAGAGTGGCCGCGCCTTGGCCTCATTGAGAAGACGCGCGATGTACTCAGCGATGAGGCCGAGGCACACGAGTTGTAGGCCACCCAGTATGAGCACCGAAATCGTCACCGACGCCCATCCCTGGACGGCGTGCGTTGTGAACAGGCGTATGTAGATAATGTAGCCCGCATACACCGCGCCGAGGAGCGCCGCGACCAACCCCACCACCGTCGCAAAGCGCAGCGGCCTCGTCGAGAACGACGTCAGGGCGTCGAAGGCGAACCGCGCCATGCGGGCGAGCGAGTAATTGCTGTTCCCGGCCAGACGTTCATCCGCCCGAAACGGCACCTCGGCCCGGCGGAAGCCGATCCATGAGACGAGCCCACGCACGAAGCGGTCGCGCTCGCGGCACTGCAAGAGCGCATCGAGAGCGCTCCGCGACATGAGCCTGAAATCCGCCGCATTCGCCGAGATCGGGGTATCGCTCAGCCAACCGATCAGCCGGTAAAACATGCGCGAACTGCTCGTCTTGAACCAGCTTGCGCCGGCGGTCTCAACGCGTAGCGTCTGGACGACTTCATACCCCTCGCGCCACCGCGCGACCAGTTCCGGGATAACCTCAGGGGGGTGCTGTAAGTCGCCGTCCATGCAGATCACCGCGTCGCCCCGGGCCGCGTCGAGACCGGCAGTAAGCGCGACCTGGTGACCGAAGTTGCGCGACAAACCGATGACACGGACCCGCGGGTCCTGCTGCTGCAGCTTTGTCAAAGCCTGCGCGGTGCCGTCGGTGCTGCCGTCGTCTACGAAGAGGGTCTCCCATTCGCATCCGAGGGTCGCCAGCACCGCCCCAAGCCGCTCGTGCAGGGCCGCGACATTGCCAACCTCATTGAACACTGGGACGACGATACTGAGCAGATAGTCCGCCACCGTCACCACCGTCGGCCGACTGATTACCGCGCCTGCCGCAGACCGCGGTGTCGGCGTCTCACCGTCAGAGTGTCTCTCACCATACGGGGGCCGTCGGTCAGTATATGGACTTTGGTCTGCGGGTCGTTGGCCCACGCAACCGGCACCTCAACGATCCGATACCCCAGCCGGATCGCGATGTACAAGACCTCGACGTCGAACGCCCACCGCTCAAGCTCAACGAGGGGGAAAATGGCCTGGGCAACGTCGCGGCGGAAAAACTTGAATCCGCACTGACTGTCCCGGATGCCCGGCAACGCTACGGCCCGCACCATCGCTCCGAACATCTTGCCCGGAGCCTCACGCCACCACGGCTGGTGCGTGGTGATCCGGGATTCCCTCAACGTCCGCGAGCCGATCACGAGGTCTGCGCCCCGGTCGAGGGCTTCGAGCATCTTGTCCGCTTCCGCGATCGGGGTTGAGAAATCGGCGTCGCAGAACATCACGTACTTGCCGGTCGCGGCGAGCATACCGCGTTTGACGGAGAAACCCTTACCTCGATTTGGGTCATTGCGCAAGACCGTAAGCGGCAATCGTCCGCCTAGACGCTCGGTGACATACGCCGCCGTACCGTCCGAGCTGTTGTCATCGACGAGGATCAGATCAGCCGCGAGGCTCCTGGCATCCACATAGTCCAGGAGGCTGGCAAGTCCGGGCCCGATGCGGCCGACCTCGTTGTAGGCGGGGATAACAAGCGTCAGACAACTTGAGCGTCCGTCACCCAACCGGGCGCCGGACTCGCCTGATCGATTGTCGTTAGCGATGCCAGTCACCTGCGGCCCTCCCTTGCGCCGGTCTTCCCGTTCGTCCGCGCCGCCCGGTCCATGCCCCGGCCAGGCCCCCTATGCACTCCCGTACACCTTCTCCGGGTCGGCCAGGCGCTCGTCTATGACCTGCCACTTCCCGTCTTGCAGTTCGCGGAAGAAGCAACTGCGATAGCACTCATGGCACATGGCGCCGGTGAGTTCCACGCCGACGAGCAGGGCGTCATTGTCGCAGTCGATGCGCATCCATTTCACGTCGGCAGTGTGCCCCGACGTCTCGCCCTTGACCCAAAACTTCTGCCTGCTGCGGCTCCAAAATGTCAGCCGCCCGGTCTCGGCCGTCGCCCTCACAGCCTCGGCGTTCATGTAGCCGAGCATCAGGACCTCGTTGCTCTGCCAGTCAACGGCGACCGCCGGGATCAGGCCGTCCGCGCCGAACTTGAGTTCGCCAGTGTCGATCATGCCGTATCCTCTGCCGTGTTTCGCGACGTGCGCCAGGCTATCGGCGTCATATCCTGACCGTCACACCGCGTGCCGCGAGGTCCCGCTTCACATCCTGGACCGTCGTCTCGCCGAAGTGGAAGATGCTCGCCGCCAGAACCGCATCGGCCTTGCCCACCGTCAGCGCCTCATACATGTGATCCACGTTCCCCGCCCCGCCGGAGGCGATTACCGGGATGTTCGTATGCTCGGAGATCCGTCTGAGAAGCTCGATATCGTATCCGGCCTTCGTGCCGTCGGCGTCCATGCTGGTGATGAGAAACTCCCCCGCCCCGCGCTCTTCAGCCTCTCTGGCCCACGCCAGCGCATCTACCTCGGTCGGCGTGTGTCCGCCATGCGTGTAGACCTTCCACTCGATCTCCGCGTCCGGCGCGTACCCCAGGCGCGTGTCATCGCGGCCTTCTTGCGAGACCCGTTTGGCGTCTATCGCGCAAACGATGCACTGGCTGCCGAAGCGCTCCGCCCCCTGGTTGATGATCTCAGGGTTAAGCAGCCCCGCGGTCATAATCGACGTCTTGTCCGCCCCGGCCTTCAGAATCTCGCGGATGTCGTCGATCGTGCGCACGCCACCGCCGACGGTGAACGGGATGAAAACCTGCTCCGCCGTCCGCCGGACGATGTCGAGCATGATGTCCCGGTGCTCGACGGACGCGGTGATGTCGAGGAACACGAGCTCGTCCGCGCCCTGTTCGTCATAGCGCGCGGCCTGCTCCACCGGGTCTCCGGCATCGCGGTGGTCGATGTACTTAATCCCCTTCACAACGCGGCCGCCGGTCACGTCGAGACAGGGGATAATGCGTTTGGCCAGCATCGTCTACTGCATCCTTTGCGCGCGCCGGGCATCTCTCAGCCGCAGCGTCGCACTCGCAAGAATCTCCAGAACCAGGTCGTCATACTCCACGCCCTCGGCCGCCGCGGCGTGCGGCAGGTCCGAGGTCTCGGTCATGCCGGGCACGGTGTTGATCTCATGGATCCAAAGCTGCCCGTTTTCGTCAAGGTGCATGTCCACCCGCGACAGCGCGCAGCACTCCGTGGCCCGATGTGCCGCGAGCGCCAGCCTGGCGGCTTCCTCGGCGGCTTCCTCGGCGATCCGCGCCGGGCAGATCAGGTCGGTCAAGCCCTTGGTGTACTTGGCTTCGTAGTCGTAGAACTCCTTATGTGGCACCAGTTCGAGGATCGGCAGCGCCCGCAGCCGCGCACCGACCCCTACAACCCCGACCGTGATCTCCGTCCCGCGCAAGTACCTCTCAGCTAAGGCCGCTCCATACTGCTCGAGCAACTCCGCAAGGTCGTGCGCGACCTCATCTCTTGTCTTGGGGATGGTCACGCCAAGACTGGAGCCTTCAGCGTTCGGCTTCAGCACTAGCGGAAGCCCAAGTTGCTCGATGATGTCATCTACGGAGGCCGGAGTGTCGTCGTCCACGGACGCGAAGACGTAGTCGCACACCGGCAGCCCAGCCGCACTCAGGACGCGCTTGGTCAGGACTTTGTTCATGGTCAGTGCGCTGGCGAGCACCCCGCAGCCGGTGTACGGCAAGCCGAGCATCTCCAAAACGCCCTGGATCGTGCCGTCCTCCCCCGCCCCGCCATGCAAGGCGTTGTACACGACCGTCGCCCCCGCCTCGCCAAGCTGGTGCGCAAGATCGCGGTTCGGATCGACAGCGACGATGTCGAAGCCCTGGCGCGCAAGCGCTGCGAGCACCCCCGCCCCGGAACGCAGGGACACCTCGCGCTCACCGGATTTGCCGCCCATCAGGACGGCTATGCGTGCAGATCTGAGCTCATCAACGTCAGGCGGCACTGGAAAAACCCCTGTCTCGAACATGGGGTGGGCGCGGCAATCCTGTCGCGCGCGGGGCGAACGTCTCGCCCGCCGGCCCCAATTCTCATCGTTACGGACGACCGCCACGGCGGAATGACGACCGTCTCGAGCAGTCGAAGGCACCGATAGTGCGGCGCGACAGAAGCCCGCGAGTCCCCGCGGGCTATAAACGCATTATCCCCTGCCGGGGCCTTCGCTGTCAAGGAACGCTCCGGTCGGGGTCCGCCCGCTGATTGTAGGTAGGACTGCCGCAAGCGTGGCGGCGGGGAACGGCGAGGGGAACAGGATTGATAGGATTTGGAGGATTACGGCATGGCGGA
>CAYWBK010000360.1:0-6722 GCA_964455745.1 uncultured Armatimonadia bacterium | reverse complement strand
GCCCCCAGGTGCGAAGATGTGGGTAAAGCATAGCCGCAAGCGGAGAGGGGAGAACAGCAGCAGTTCCCTGCTGTGCGGAAATCGCCGTTTGCCTCTCCCCTCCCGTACCGGGAGGGGTGCCCCGCCGTAGGCGGGGCGGGGTAGGGCCGTTCCCGCCGTTGCGCCGTGGGCGGAACGGCATGACCGCCCTGCCGTTCACAGCATTCGCCGCGCCTTCATCACCCCGTGCACTCGCTGTGTCGCCAGCCTCACGGTCGCCTCGGTGAGGCTGATGCTTTCCGAATGCGCCAGGTCCATCGCCAGGCCGAAGTTCTCGCCGATCTTCCTCTCGACGACCGCGAACACGTCCTGCGGGTCCATCTTCTCCGCTGACAGCGACCCGCTATACTCGAGCATCGAGGCGATCACACCGCCGGCGTTCGCGAGAATGTCCGGCACACAGGCGATCCCGCGCTCCTGGAGGATCTGCATCCCGCCGACGGTTGTCGGCATGTTCGCCGCCTCCACCACGCAAGCCGCAGCGACCCGCCCGGCGTTCTGCTCGTTGATGACGTCGCCCGAGGCCGCCGGGATCAACACATCGACCTTCAGCTCGAAGAGCTCCTCATTGGTCAGAGGGCGTCCGCCGGGGAAGCCGCCGACGGTATGGTTCTCGGCGAAGTACGCCAGCAGATGCTCGATGTTGAGGCCATTCTCGTTGTACACGCCACCGTACAGATCGGTGATTCCGACAACTCGCGTGCCGCCCTCGGCAAGGTTCATCGCCAACGGTCGCCCCACATTGCCGAACCCCTGAATCGCCACCGTCGCGCCCTCGGGCTCGATCCCCACCAACTCGTGCATCGCCCGGCGGGTCGCGTAGGCGCACCCGATGCCGGTCGATTCCTTGCGCCCATTCAACCAACCCGCGACGCCTTCGGGCTTGCCGGTCACCGAGGCTGGGTCCAGGGTCTCGTTGTAGATGAAAGCCATCTCGTCCGGCCCTGTGCCCATGTCGGGCGCGGGGATGTAGACGTGCTCGCTGAAGGTTTCCCGGAACATCTGCGAATAATACTCGACCGCATCCAGCGAGATGATCTTTTCGAACTCCAGGTCTCGGGGCGTGCGGCCAAACTTCTCGTAGATCGCGGGCATGTCTACCCGGATGCCCGTCTTGCCGCCGCCGAACTCGATGTCGCAGGCCGCGCACTTCAGCGTCATCAGCCGGGCCAGTTCGCTCGTTTCCCAGATCGTGATGTCGGCGGCCAGCCGAATACCGCCCTTGAACGGCCCGCGAGCATTGTTGTGCAGGGCGAGAACGCCCCAGAAATTGACAACCTTGCCGAGAATCTTGCAGGGCACCCGGAACGCGATCACCTGTTGGGGAGTGATTAGCTCCATGACCTCGTGTCTCGGAAGCCCCAGCGCCTCCCCCGCCCGCTCCATCAAAAGCCGCGACCGGGTCATCGGTTCGCGGTTCTGCAGCACGTTTTCCATCTCGCTCTCGTAATCGAAACGCGCAGCGTTGTCGGACATGACTCTCACTCCGTTCGGCGTCGTCTCCTGCTCTTCGCGGTAAACCCGCTCCTGTCAACGCATGGGCTTAGGTGTTCGCCCCTCGCGCCGCTACTCGCCAGACATCGACCACTCTGTCGCCCTCGACGGCGTACATCCAGTCGTACAGGTTCAGCGCGGTACAGATGCGCGGGGGCATGAGGCGCAGCTTCTCCCCGATCTCCACCTCGCCCGCCATGCCGCGCACGTCCAGGTATCCGTGCTCGTCATTCACTTTACTCAGCTTCCCGCCCTTCGGGCCTTGCACGAACCCGTATCCGTCGCTGAGTTGGCTCACTTGCAGGCCCATCGCCTTCGATCCGGCGTCCACGATGGCCCGGTCCACTGTCGGGTGGCTGATGACGGTCGCGAGGACCGTCGCCGCCACACGGTCGGGTGTCGTGCTGCCGAGGTCCACCTGGTTGTAGTCGTTGAGGCAGTAGGTGCCAGAGCGCACTTCCGTCAGCCCGCAACCCTTCTTGTAGCGCTCGCCGGTGGGTGTGGTGCCTCCGCTGATCCGCTCCATCCGGTACCCCGCCCTGGTGAGCGTCCCCGCGATTCGCGCGAGTTCCTCCGCCTCCCTGGCTGCTGCCCTCTCGAAGGCCTCCGCCCCCCGCGCCTCATACGCCGGCCCCGCGTAGGCCATGATCCCGACCAGGCGCAGGGAATTGTACTCGCCGAGTTGCTTCGCGAACAACAGTAGGCTATTCGGGGCCACGCCGCACCGTCCGGCGCCGGCATCGACCTCGATAAGCACGTCGATGGACAGCCCCTCGGCGCGCAGGGCCTTATCCATTTGGCCCGCGCTGACGAGGCTGTCGACGGCTACGGACAGCCTCGGAACCCGCCGGGCGAGAGCCGCCAGCCGGGCCATCTTCGGCGCGCCGATAAGCTGGTTGGCGATGAAGATGTCCTCGATCCCAGCGGTCGCCATGACCTCCGCCTCACCCAGCTTCGCCACCGTCACCCCTGCCGCGCCGGCGCGCGTCTGCATGAGAGCGATTTCGGGCGTCTTGTGGGCTTTGGTGTGCGGACGAAGCTGCAGTTCGGCCTCGTCACAGGCGGCCTGCAGCCGTTCGATATTGCCCTTCAGCACATCAACATCGACCACGAGAGCCGGCGTGTCGATGTCTTCGATGGGATGACCGATGAGTGATCTCATGTCCTGCCTTTCCTGGCGTCATCAGAATCCGGCGGCCCGCCAGGCGTGGCCGGAATCAGGAGGCAAGTTGACCACGAAGACACGAAGACACTAAACGACCGAGCCCTGTCCAGTCGGAATCTGGAGTGCCGTTTCGTGTTTTCGAGTCTTCGTGGTCTGAACCGCCGACTTTCCTCGCAATCCCGCTGCATTGGGCACAACCGAGGCCCAGGGCGCTATCCCCCGACCGTCTCCACCCCTTCCGACTCCACCCTCACCGGCCCGATCACTCCCGACGGCAGCAGCTTGTCGCTCTTGCGCCACAGCCGCCACGAGGTGAACGTGAACCGCCCCGTCGGGCTCGGCTGGTCGCCATCGAGCCACTTGGGCCATTCCTTCAGCGTGCCATTGCTTGCGCGCGAGCTGTCCTCAGGGAGTTGCTCGTCCCCGATCATCCGGTTCGGCCACAGATTCGTCGCCTGAATTTCGAGCGTATTCTCGCCCGGCCGCACGGCCCCGGTGATCTCCACCCGGTAGGGAGACTTCCACAAGATCCCCAGGTCCTTGCCGTTGAGGATCACTCGCGCCATGACCTCCACTTGCCCGAGGTCCAGATACACTCGTCGTCCCTGCGCGAGAAGCTGCTGCGGAACCTGTATCGCCTTGCGGTAGGTGGCCGTGCCGGAGAAGTACCGCACGCCCGCGTCGGCGTTCTCGCTCCAAGAGGCCAGCCGGTCGAGCTTCACATGCTCCGGCGCGCCCCAGTTCGGCGGGAACTGCAGGTCCCACGCGCCCTCAACCGCGACCGAGCGCGCGCCCTGCCCCCGGAAGCTGATCTTTCGGCCCGACTTGGTCTCGATCTCGTACAGCCCAGGCTTGGTGGTCTCCGCTACCAGCCGACCGCCAGGCAGGCGCTCCAGGCGCAGGGGTGGGGCGTCTTGGGGCGGCGGGTCGAGGGTGATGGTGTCAGGATCGGTGGCGGTGGCGGTGAGAATCTGGCCCTCCGCTTCATACTCCACGGTCAGCGTCTTGAGCATATTCGGGGCCGGGTCACCCTCGGAGACCAGGTCCGCGACCACGAAGGATGGGCCTCCCCGGTCCACCATGCCTTGCACCTGCCGTGTCACGTCTTTAGTGGTGCCGTGTACCTCCTCGTCACCGGCGGGCCCCCATACGGCATGACGGATGACGATCCGCTGGTCGCCTGTCGGACGCGTGAAGGTAATACGCTCGGGGTCGGTGCCCTTCGCGGAGTACGTCTTGCCGCCAACCTCATATTCAACGCGCAGTGTCTTGACGATATTCGGGGCGGGGTCGCCATCTGAAGCGAGGTCGGCGACGGTAAGGCTCGTGGCCCCCCCGTCCACGATCGCCTGCAGTTGGGCGGTCACGTCCTTGGTGTGCTGACCAGCCGTCTCGGTCGGGCCCCAGAGCGCGCGGCGGACAGTGATCTTCACCTTTCGCGGCGCCACCGGCCAGATAGGTTTGCCCGCCTGGTCGAGGCGCACGATCGGGTCATCGCCGGCGTTGCTCTGGCGGAAGACGACGAACACCGAGCCGCCACCGTCGAGCTGTAGCGGCATCCGGGTCTGGCCTCCGGCCTCGGTGTAGGTGGCGACCGGCTCGATCTTGCCGGTCTCGGGATGCCACAACTCCGGCCGCTTGCCGGCCACGCGGAACGCGCACGTGGCGCTCGTGCTGTAGCTGAGGGTGTTCGCGACGAAGTAAACCTCCGCTCCGTCGATGCGCCGGTGGACGAAGTTCAGCGTTCGGTCAGCCTTGAAGTCCGGCGGGACGCCCTTCGCGGCAAGGACTTGCTCCGGTGTCTTCCCGGCGATCACCTTCCCGGAGTTCCACAGCGCGTCTGCGCGCTGCTTCACCTCGGCGTCGGACTGCGGGTAGTCGGTCAGCCCGGTGGCCTTCTGCGGCTTGCCGCCGACGATCGTCGCCCCGTCGCTGGCCATCTCCGCGAGCCGCTTGACCAGCCCCGGCGTCATCGCCTCGGCGCCGGGCAGGGCCAGCGCGCGGTAGCTCATGCCGTCCGGGAACACGATGCGCCCGTCCTTGACGCTGGCCCGCTTGAGCAACGCCTCGGTGGGGCAGCCGTCGCCCTTGTACCCGGCCCGCGCGCCTGAGGGCGGCGGGTTGAAGCTGCGCGGCGCGCCTTCCGGCTCCAGGTACAGTACGTCCACTACCGGCATGCCCTTCTGCAGCAGGAACTGGCAGCGCGCGAGGTACTCATGCCACGGCTTCGACTGCTCCCACCACGTCTGCGTGCGCTCGTAGTGCAGCCCCCACGGGCCCATCGACATGCCCGGACGCCGGTCGCGCCACGGCTGCATGGCGAAACGATGGAACACGAACCGCTGGATTCCCAGGCAAAAGGCCGTGTCGCCCATCGCCTTGATATAGCCGGGATGGTACAGCCACTTCTCGCCGTCCCCGGCGGTGAACGACTCCGCGCCACAGATGGGCTTGCCCCAGACGTGGGCCGCGGAGGACATCTCGATGAGCGTCCCTTCCGCGCCGAAGCTCGGCCAGGACCAGAATTCCCCCATCGGCTCATCGGCGCGCCCCGCGTAAGCCATGTTGTCCGCCGGGCTGTCGCCGTAAGCCTCGATCGTCAGCCGCATCCCGTGTTTGTTGGCAAGATCGCGGATGTGCCCGGCGTAGTTGTCGGACAGCAAGTCCGCACACGTCTGGCGCAGGTCGTCGAGGAACCGCTCGGACACCTCGAGGCTTTGCACGACTCGTCCCGTCATCGCGGGGAGATACGGCGTGAGGTCGTAGCCCCGCAGACGCCGGAATTCCTCCGGCATCCGGGCGGTCCAGTTCTGCGAGCCGTTCTCCCAACTGTCGATGTGCGTCTTAACCAGCGCCCTGCCGGTCAGCGGCCCCGAGTCGTTGGCGAGCTTCTCGATGAAGCCGTTGAAAGCGGCCTCGGAACCCTCCGTGCTGAGCTTGTCGCATTCCAGCCCGCGACCGGATGCCGGCGACGGCTCATTGGTCGCCCCGGTACAGGTGTGGCCGAGCCGCAGCACCGTCCACTTGCCCTCAGGCGCGTCCCAGGTCAGGTGGCCGTCGGCGGTCATCTTGCCGGAAAGATCGACGATCTTGCCTCGGTCGATAGCGCTGCCTGCCGGAGCCTCGCCGAAGTTTGCGCGCGCCGGGTACTCCCCGCGTTTGAGGTCCGACTTCCCCTCGATGTCGGGAATGCGATAGTCGCCCGGGGTCGGGAAGGCGAGGACCGTGATGTCGCGATAGTAATCGCGCACGACCGGCGGCTGCGGGAGCGCGGCGTCGAAGTGCGCGGGACCGCTCACCTGCGTCTCGCTCCAGACGACCTTCTGCATGGCCTTGTCGGGCGGCACCCACGGCCCGCCGCTGCCGTTCCAGCCGGCATCATCGGTCATGTTGACCTGCAGCCCCAGCCGGTCGGCCTCGGTGACGACGAAGTGGAACAATTCGCGCCATTTGTCACTGGCGAACGGAATCGGCCCCAGCGGCGTACCCTGATCGACCTCCATGATGAGCACGCCACCGATCCCGACGCGTTTCATGGCCTCCAGGTCGGCGGTGATGCCCTCGCGGGTGATGTTTCCATTGAGCCAGAACCAGTACACCCACGGCCGCGCCGAATCCGGGGGACTCGCGAAGCCCTTGTCCAGACTCGCATTCGTTTGCGCGTAGCTAGCCATACATATAGTCAATGCAACGATAGAGCATGCTACGGCAATGATGCGTGACAGCCTTGTTCGGCTCATGGAAACAACGCCTCCTTAGGTGTGTGGCGTTACAACCTGACATCGATACGCCGTGCCGTTGACCGTGGACACCTTCTCCTGGCACGGGGTGGCACGCCGTGCCGTTGACCGTCTCCCCCTCCCTACGCAGCCGCAGGCTGCAAGGGAGGGGGCCGGGGGGTAGGTGTCGCATAAGCGCTGACTTACGGCGAGATGCCGTCCAAGGAGGGGCCGGACTACGAGAGCGCCGGCCGTTAGGCGCTCGAAGTATCCGGCCTCTATGAAACGGTTTGTCAAGCGTGAAC
>CAYWBK010000359.1:0-6724 GCA_964455745.1 uncultured Armatimonadia bacterium | reverse complement strand
GAAGGACACCGTGGGAGCACCGACGCCAAGGTCGCCCCGCAGGGGCGTTAGTTCTATCGAGATTGCATGTGAACCCCAGTTCTTCCTGTGAGAGGCCAGCTTCTGTTCGAAGCTCGCGAATCCTATTCCCGAACCGCGATAGCGCTCTTTGTCGCTCATCCATGAGCGACTATTGTCCCGCCTGTGTACTAAAAGTCTACGGACTATAAGTCACACCCCAGTATAGATCTGATGGGCGATTTGTGCAACATGACATGCACGCGCAAAGTGTGCGCACCCCTCGGATTGGCCATTCCTCGCCCATTATTGTTCTTGAACTCCGCCGCGTTTTGTGATATAAGATCGCCTGACAATTGGTTCTGTTACCATCCAAAGGCGTTGATAGGGACAGTAGGAACCAGGAATCCCACGGCGTGCGGAGAAAAGCCCGCACGTCCTGAGCGAGCCGGGGACGGTGCGAGCCCGGCGGGCAAGCCTGGTTGTCGAACATCACCCTTGAGCCGCGGACCGAACGGAATGGGCATCGCCCCGGCACAAATGGGCGTCGCCCGGACCCAGTAGGCTCCGACGGAACTCCCACCGTTACAGGGAAGACGGTATCGACGACGGCCGCGCCTACTGGCGAGACGTTGTCCGCACCGGCTGAGGGAGTGGTTCCCGGCTTTGACGCCCTTCCCGGGACCGCTAAGCAGAGTGGTACCGCGGGCCTTCTCTACGGCTCGTCTCTGCGCAAATCCGTTCTGGATTTGGCAGGAGGCGGGCCGCTTTGCGTTCTTGTCCCCTGCTCAAGTCCCCACACCAACCGAGGCACATCCGCCCAATCGCGACGGATGCCCGGCAAGAAGGGGTACCCACCATGAGACAGATACAGATGTACGACACGACCCTGCGCGACGGCTGCCAGGCCGAGGGGATCAACCTCAGCGTGGCCGACAAGCTGCGCATCGCTCAGAGGCTGGATGCCTTCGGTGTCGCATACATCGAGGGCGGCTGGCCCAACGAAACCAATCCCCAGGATCAAGAGTTCTTCCGCCGGGCACGTGACATGCAGTGGCACAGCGCCCGGATCGCCGCCTTCGGCAGCACGCGGCGCGGCGGGATCGCCCCGGAGGACGACAGCAACCTCCAGCAGCTCATCGCTTCCGAAGCGCCGGTTGTGACGATCTTCGGCAAGACCTGGAACATGCACGCGACCGACATCCTGCGGGTGTCTCTCGAGGAAAACCTGCGGATGATCGAAGACTCCATTGCATTCCTCAAGTCCCACGGCCGCGAGGCCATCTTCGACGCCGAGCATTTCTTCGACGGGTACGAGGCGGACGCGCAGTACGCCGTCGAGTGCCTTCGCGCCGCCCAGCGCGGCGGGGCCGACAGCGTCTGCCTGTGCGATACCAACGGCGGGACGCTCCCGTTGAGGATGTACGAGATCGTGGTCGATGTGCTCGGCAAGGTCGACGTGCCGGTCGCGATCCACTGCCACAATGACTCCGGACTGGCCGTCGCGAACAGCATCCTCGCCGTGCAGGCCGGATGCAGCATGGTGCAGGGCACCGTGAACGGCTACGGCGAGCGCGCGGGCAACGCGAACCTGTGCACCATCATCCCCGACCTGCAGCTCAAGACCGACTACCGCTGCGTTTCCGACGAGAAGCTGCCCGAGCTGAGGAACCTGTCCTGGTATGTCAGCGAACAGGCGAATGTACCGCACGACAACCGCTACCCGTATGTCGGCAAGGCGGCCTTCGCGCACAAAGGCGGGATGCACGTTAATGCGGTGCTCAAGAAGCCCGAGTCTTTCGAGCACGTTCCCCCCGAGGCCGTCGGCAATGAGCGTCGCATTCTCGTGTCGGACGACTCCGGCAGTAGCACGGTCTTGCACAAGCTGGAGAAGCTTTGGCCCGGGCTGAGCCGGACCGACCCGATCGTCGCCGACGCTCTCAACCAGGTCAAGACTCTGGAGAAGTCCGGTTACGCCTTCGAGGGCGCGGAGGCCTCCTTCGAGCTGATGGCGAAAAGACTCCGAGGAGAGTTGCCGAAGCTGTTCGAGTTGCGCGGCTTCCGGGTTATCGTCGAAAGGTGGGAGGGGTCGCCGGACGTGTACTCCGAGGCGACGATCCGGTTGCGCATCAACGGGGACACGGAGGTCACGACCTCGTGGGCGGAGGGCGACGGCCCGGTCAATGCCCTCGACGCGGCGCTGCGCCGAGTGCTCCGCGACAAGTTCCCGCAGATCGAGCGGCTGAAGCTCACGGACTACAAGGTGCGCGTGCTGGACGCCACCCAGGGGACCGCGACGGCGGTCCGGGCGCTTATTGAGACGACCGACGGCGAAGCGGAATGGGCGACCGTCGGCGCGCACGAGAACATTATTGAGGCGAGTTACCAGGCGCTCGTAGACAGCATCGTCTACGGGCTGATGCTTCATGCAGGGGAAGAGGCATAGGGGAAGCGGGGACGACGAGAGGCCTGACCACAATACGGTTCACTTCGAGGCGGGGTGTCGGACTCTCCGCGATCCCGCGCTGTTTGGGTCGCGGAGAGGGCCGACGGGGACCCCGCCACTGTGGGAACGGCATTGGGCCTAACCACGAAGACACGAAAGCACGAAAAGGCAGGGCCAGGCCGTTCCTCGTGTCTTAGTGACTTCGTGGTTCAACCCTCTTCCTTCTCCCCGCCACGGCTCGCACAGAGAGACGGCGTATAGACATGACAGACGAGGAAACCCTCATCGAAGAGATCAAGCGGCTGAAGGCCGAGCGCAACGCCGTGATCCTCGCGCACAACTACCAGATCGGCGAGGTCCAGGACATCGCGGACTTCCTCGGCGATTCGCTGGGGCTGTCGCGCCAGGCGGCGGCGACGAGCGCGGAGGTGATCGTCTTCTGCGGCGTGCATTTCATGGCCCAGACGGCGAAACTGCTGTCGCCCGGGAAGACCGTGCTCATGCCCGACCCCAGCGCTGGCTGCCCGATGGCCGACATGATAACCCCCGAGCAGCTCCGGCGCTTCAAGGCGAAGCACCCCGGCGCTCCGGTGGTCGCGTATGTGAACACGACCGCCGAGGTGAAGGCCGAGAGCGACATCTGCTGCACCTCGGCCAACGCGATCGACGTGGTGCGCAAGATCGACGCCGACACGGTGCTTTTCGTGCCGGACCAGTACCTCGCCGCCTGGGTCCAGAAGCACGTGCCGGAGAAGACGGTCATCCCCTACGGGGGCTTCTGCCCGACGCACGCCCACCTGACGGCGGAGATCATCGCCAGAGCCCGGGCCGAGCACCCCGGCGCGGTCGTCATCACTCACCCCGAATGCACGCCGGAGGTCTGTGAGGCGGCGGATGAGATATTGTCGACGGGGGGGATGGTGAAGTTTGTGAAGGGGTTCGGCGGCACCTCAGCCCCGGGCGACGGCACCTCACCCCCCGGCCCCCTCTCCACTCGTGGAGAGGGGGAGAAGGCCCTACCTCCCGGTGCCCTTCCTGGTAGGGAGGGGGAGAAAGCAACGGCCCTACCCCCCGGTGCCCTCCTTGGTAGGGAGGGGGAGAAGGCGGCGGAAGTGATTGTTGCTACCGAGTGCGGGATGGCGCATCGGCTGCGGATGGAGCGGCCGGATGTCATCTTCCACGAGGTGCCCGAGGCCATCTGCCCGAACATGAAGAAGACGACGCTGGAGAAAGTGGCGCGGTCGCTTCGCGACATGGTCTACGAGATCGATGTGCCGGCGGATGTGGCGGAGAAAGCACGGCTGGCGGTACAGCGGATGGTGGAGATAGGGTAGAGGAGAGGCAACGCAGAATTCTAAACGCTGAACGCTGAATCAACGGCAAGAACGGCGAAAACGGCACTGACGGCGACGACCGGAGGCACGAGGATGGCCGTGACCCAGGCGCAGATCGACGAGGCGGTTCGGCTCGCGAAGGAGTACGGCGCGACGCGCGTTATCCTGTTTGGCAGCGCCGTGGACCGGCCCGAAGAAGCGCGGGACCTCGACATTGCCGTGGATGGGATCGAGGGGTGGGGCATTTATGGCTACGGTGATAAGCTGGAGCGTAGCATTCACATGCCGGTCGATGTGGTTCCACTGACGCCGGTGACGAAGCTCGTCAGGCGCATCCTGGCCAGCGGGAAGGTGCTCCATGCGGCCTGACGCCCTGCGCCAATCACTGCTGGACGAGATGGACCTGATGGCGGAAACCATTCAGCAGGTGGACGCCGCGCTGGCTGCCCTGCGGGACCGAGAGCCGAAGACCGTTGAAGTCGCTGGCGTGGCCCTGTTCCTGGCGAATCTCTACATGGGTGCTGAGAGCATACTCGTCCGCATTTGCGAGGCCACCGGCATTGGCATCCCCCAGGGGCCGAGCTGGCACGCGAGCCTGCTGGAGATGTTCTCCCATGCAGACCGATACGGCCTGCCCCAGGTTCTGGACAGGCAACTCGCAGATGACATCGGCGCATACCGCCGATTCCGTCACGTCGCTTTCCACGGCTATGGTGTGGCGCTGATCTGGCAGAGAATGCGTCCCGGCGCCGAGGAGGCCGGTACGGTCTTCACCCGCTTCTTCGCCAGTGTCCGTGCGTACCTCGGATCTCTGCCGCCGCAAGTCGAAGACCGATAACCCCCCGGGAGAGGCAACGCAGAACGCTGAACTCTGAACGCTGAATCAACGGCAAGAACGGCGAAAACGGCAGGAACGGCAGGAACGGCAAAGACGGCGACGACCGGAGGCACGAGAATGGCCGTTACCCAGGCGCAGATCGATGAGGCGGTTCGGCTCGCGAAGGAGTACGGCGCGACGCGCGTTATCCTGTTCGGCAGCGCCGTGGACCGGCCCGAAGAGGCGCGAGACCTCGACATCGCCGTGGACGGTTTGGGAGGGTGGGAGTTCTTCGGCTATGCGGCGGATCTGGAGGAGACGCTCCGGATACCAGTAGACGTGATCCCACTGAGTCCGGAGAGCGACTTCGTCAAGTACATCACCAGGAAAGGCAGGCTGGTCCATGCAGCCTGAAGACATCGTCGACCAGCTCCGTATCGAGATGAGCCTCATGGCGGAGACGCTGAACGAGATCGACGCGTTGGTCCGCGATGTCGGTGAACACCAGCCGACGCCTCGCGAGCAGGCCGCGACGGCGCACTTCCTCGAGGACCTGTACATGGGCCTTGAAAACATCCTGCTCCGACTGTGCAAGGAACTCGGCGTGGCCCTTCCGAGCGGCAATGACTGGCACTCAGCGCTCATTGCCATGTTCTGCACCCCAGCCGACCAGCCGCTGCCGCAACTCTTCGATGACGTATCGCGTAGCGACGTATCCAGATACCGGAGATTCCGCCACCTGTCGACCCACGGCTATGGAGTGACCCTCGACTGGGAACGGACCGCCCCTCTCGCATGCAACGCTCGCCGGGTCTTCACCGGCTTCTTTGCCTGTGTTCAGGCGTACCTCGATTCCCTTCCGCCACAATCTGACGACCAGTAGACGGCCCCCCGGGAGAGCCCCCATGACCTCACGCGAGATCATCCGCAGAGTTGTCGAGTTCGACGCGCCGCCGCGAATCGGGTTCGCTTTCAGCGGCTACGAAGGGCAGGCGCGGCTCTGCGACTTCGCCGGGTGCGGGCCGGCTCCCGATCCGGGGCATGATAGGAACGTTCACCTCGACGACGCCGGCGGGGAACTGAGCGCCGACGAGTGGGGGTGCGTGTGGCGGCGGCTGCCCGGAGTGACCACCGCCGGCGAGGTCGCCGATCCACCCATCAAGACGTGGAACGACCTCGAGACCTACAAACTGCCGACTTACGACGACCCGAAGCGGTACGAGCACTGCGCGCAGATCCGCGAGGCCCACCCCGACCTGTACATGCTCGGCGACATCGCCGCCTGCTCGTTCAACGCCGCCCGCTATCTGCGCAAGCTGGAGCAGTACCTGCTGGACTGCGCCGCGGAGCCGGAGATGGTCCGACGGCTGAACCGCAAAGTCAGCGACCTGGTGCTCCGCCAAGTGGACATCTACGCCGATCTCGGCGCGGACGGCGTCTTCTTCTGCGAAGACTGGGGCACCCAGGAGCGCCTCCTCGTCAGCCCGCGCATGTGGGCCGACATCTTCCGGCCCGACTTCGAGCGCCTCATCTCCCACGCCCACAGCCGGGGACTGACGGTCTGGATGCACTCGTGCGGGTATGTGAAAGACATCATCCCCGACCTGGTGGACCTCGGCATGGACGTGCTGCAGTTCGACCAGCCGGACCTGCACAGCCTCGACTTCCTCGCCGAGTTCGCGGGCCGAGTCACCTACTACTGCCCGGTAGACATCCAAAAGACTCTGCAGACGGGCGACGAAGCCATAATCCGCGCGAAGGCCGAAGAGATGGTCGAGAAGCTGGGCGGGAAACGCAGCGGCAGATTCGGAGGCTTCGTCGCCAAAGACTACGGAGACGAGAAAAGCATCGGCGCGCCGCCGATCTGGCAGCAGTGGGCGTATGAGGCGTTCGTAGGGAGCGGGCAGTATAGCAGCGGGGACGGGTAACCCCGAACGGTGAGTTCCGAGCCGTCAGCGTTCGCCGTTCTTGCCGTTCGCTCAGCATTCATCGTCTATCGTTCAGCGTTTCAGCGTTACGGGTCCGCCCGCTGATTGTAGGTAGGACTGCCGCAAGCGTAGCGGCAGGGAACGACGAAGTGAACAGGATTGATAGGATTTGGAGGATTACGGCATGACGGATAGTTCCGTA
>CAYWBK010000358.1:0-6727 GCA_964455745.1 uncultured Armatimonadia bacterium | reverse complement strand
CTGCCTCAATGCGCCAAACCAACGGCCCCAAACAGCGCCAAGACAGCAGCGTCCGCCGGGGCGTCTCCGCCCTTTGCATTCCCACGCGACGCCGGGCAACGGTAGAGACGCCCCGCCGGGGCGTCTCCGCCCTTTGCATTCCCACGTAGGGACGCGCAAGGAAAGCACGCGCAGGGCGAGGAAGAAGCACGCTGAAGCCGTCACAATATGAAGCGCCATCCCACAAAGGACAGACCAGCCCATGACTTCACCCGAGAGCCGCAAGTACCTGCGCCAATTGCGCAAGACACCCGCCTTCGGCGCCCACGGATTCAACCTGGAGGACCTGCGCCTGGGCATGGCCACCCGCCGAGAGCCTACCGACCCCACTGTCGAGTGCGTGCGCGCTGACATCGGGAGCATCCCCGGGGAATGGGTGCTGGCTCCCGGCGCCGATCCTGATGTGCGGCTGTTGTATCTGCACGGCGGCGGCTTTGTTTCAGGCTCGGCGGCGTTCTATCTCGCGATGGCGGCCCACCTGTCGGCTGAGGCAGGGTGTGCCGTCCTTCTGCCCGACTACCGGCTGGCCCCGGAACATCCCTTTCCCGCCGGGCTTGAGGACTGCATTCAAGCCCACCAGTGGCTCACCGCCATCGGGCCTGCCGGAACCACTCCCGCAAGGGCAACGTTCATCGCAGGGGATTCGGCAGGGGGCGGCTTGACGTTATCCATGTTGCTGGCCTTGCGCGATCGTGGGCTGCCGTTACCCGAGGCGGGCATCGCCCTGTCACCCTTCGCGGACCTGACGCTCACCGGGGAGTCCATCCGGTCCGTGGGCGAACTCGATCCGATCATGCACCCCAGTTGCCTGCCCGACTTCGTGAACCTGTATGTCTCGGACAGTGAGGTGCGCAACCCGCTCGTGTCGCCTGTTTTCGGCGACTACACCGGGCTGCCTCGTTTACTCATCCAAGTCGGCGAACACGAGATCATCCGAGACGACAGCGTTCAAGTGGCGGCCAAGGCGCGAGCGGACGGCGCCAGCGTGACGCTCGAGGTCTGGGAGGGCATGTTCCACGTGTTCCAGTCACATGAGCCGCTGCTTCCGGAAGGCCGGGAAGCCGTCGAGCACATCGCCGCTTTCATGTCACAGTGACCTGGCCCGCGAAGGCGGGCCGCCGAGGTAGCCGGCAATGAACGTTAGACCCTGCGAGTTTCGAGGGAGGCAACGTAGGAGCATCGTTTTGGGATGTGGCACTTTCAGCGGTCAAGGCGTGGGGTATCGCGGCCTCGTTCCGGCCCGTGAAGCGGGATGGAACGAGGGCGTGACGGGGACCCCGCGCCGTCCTGGCAGCCACCCGCCTTGGGGTGATCCGCAAAGACGATGCTCCTGGGAGGCAACGCCCCCTACTTGACCTGGCCAATCCCGATAGAGGAGAGGCGATTGCAAAAGTCTGTAGGAGCACTCTCCGCGCCGGGCTGTGCCCGGCAATGCGACCGGACCCCATAGTGTGCTAAAATAGCGTCTATGGAGACGAAAACATGTCTCTATCGCGGCGTATTAACGGCAATCGCGGTCTGGAGACCGCTCCTACAGACGACGCAGCGACTTTTGCAATCACCTCAGGAGAGCGCTTATGGACATTCATGGCAAAGTCGTCTTCATCACCGGCGCGTCGGCGGGCATCGGCCTGGCCACGGCTCAGCGATTTGCGCGGGAGGGGGCGAAGCTGGCCCTGGTGGCACGGTCGGCTGACATCCTGGCGCGGCTGACCGACGAACTACGGGCGCAGGGGTGTGAGGCCGTCGCCCTTCCGGCTGATCTCCGCGATCCGGCGCAGGTGAAACATGCCGTCGCGGAGACGGTGCGGCATTATGGGCGGATAGACATCCTGATCAACAACGCCGGCCAGGCTGCCAGCGGCACAGTCGCCGACCTGAACCCGGATGACTTCCATCAGATCATCGCCCTCAATGTCTTCGCCCCGCTGATTGCGATGCAGTCGGCCATTCCGGTCATGCGGGAACAGGGGGACGGGCTCATCATCAACGTCAGCTCGATGGTTTCGAGGATGCGTCTCCCAGGCCTGGCAGCCTATGCCGCGACGAAAGCCGCGCTGAATATGCTCTCCGACACGGCCCGGGTCGAACTGGCCGGGGAGAACATCCGCGTCATCTCGATCCTCCCCCGCATGACCGCCACGGATTTCACGAAGAACTCGCTCGGAGACCCGGAGCTACGCCGGAGGCAACGCACCAATCCCGCCGCCCCCGTGGACACAGCGGAATATGTCGCCGACAGAATCCTCGCAGCGGCCATCGACGAACCGGAAGAGCAGTACATGGATGCCTGAAAGGTATCGAAGGCCATGAGCCTGGACGCCGAAAGCGCCCCTCGGCCCCGATACTCCCGATGGCCGGCGGAAGGTGGGTTCCGGCCCACCAGGGAAGGAAGCCGTTGCAGGTCCTCGCGTCGAAGCCGAAGGGCGTCCATGCGCTGCAGGCGTCCACAGACGCGGCCACCTTTGCTCGCAAGAACGGAGCCTATCCATGAGACGATACGTGTTCGCGGTACTGCTCGCCGTAGGTTGCATCGCGGCCGTCGCCGAGCCGGAAAGCGCGGGCTACCGCGACATCTACCCCGATACCTGGGTGGCGACCGACGCGCTCGGGCGAACCATGCCGGGATATGCGGAGGTAGGGCCGGTCAAGAAGGATCAGCGCCGCGTGGTGGGCATCTTCTATATCACGTGGCATAGCGATCCGCTGAGCACCCTGAGAAGCCCCTATGCCGCCGACGTGTCCAAGATACTGGCCCGCGATCCGAAGGCCCGCCTCGACGCCAACAATCCGCTTTGGACGGAAGGCTCGTATCATTGGGGCGAGCCGGAGATGGGTTACTTTCTCAGCAAGGACGAGTACGTCATCCGCCGGGACATGTCCATGCTGTCCGATGCGGGAGTGGATGTCCTCGTGATGGACGTCACCAACGCGGTCCGGTACTGGGACGAGTGGAACGTCGTCTTCCCGGTCATGGAGAAGATGAAGGCCGAAGGCAACAAAGTGCCGCAGTTCTGCTTCTGGGCATTCAATGGGCCCGTGATTACGGTGGTGCAGGACCTATATGACAAGGTCTACAAGGCGGGCAAGTATAAGGACCTATGGTTTATGTGGGATGGGAAGCCGCTGCTGCTCTATAACGGCATGCCAAGCACGGACGCCAACGGCGGGGGCGTGCAGAACCCCAACCCGCACTACGACGCAGCCGCCAAGACCGACGCCGCCAACCCGCATCACAGCGACCCCGAGTACACCGAGCCGTTCTACAAGGACTACACCAAAGATGTGAAGAGCTTTTTCACTCTGCGCACCATGTGGTGGGGATACTACGAGTGGGCCGGGAAGCGTTATGTCGGCACGGAGGACAACTGGAGTTTCGGACTGGACCTGGGCGACGCGCGGGTCGCGGCGATGAAGCCGGATGACCTGCTTTCGAGGCACAACGGCCAGAAGGAGGAAGCGGCCGTCACCCCCGCGCAGCATCCCTCGAGCCTGATCGGGAAATCCTGGACCCGTGAGCATGGCGAGCCGCCGCTGGACGAGCACGATCTGCCGCTGCCGACGTATGTGCCGTGGCTGGGCAAGACGGTCGAGCACCCCGAGGGCTACGGCATCTACTTCCAGCAGCGATGGGACGAAGCCATCAAGGCCAACCCGCAATTCCTGTACATCAACGACTGGAACGAATTGACCGCCGGCAAGTATCAGCCCGGCGGCGGGGGCGCCACCCCGTTCATGCGCCGGAACAGCACGTACTTCTTTGTGGACCAGTACAACGCCGAGTTCAACCGCTCCATCGAGCCGATGAAAGGCGGTTACACCGACAACTACTACATGCAGATGGCCGAGAACATCCGCCGCTACAAGGGCGTTCGTCCCATACCGGTAGTGCGCGGGATACTGCCGATCAAAATGGACGGGCATTTCGAGGACTGGTCGCAGGCCAAGGTCGAGTACCGGGATACCGTCGGCAAGACCTTCCACCGCGACTACAAGGGCTACGGCGGCCTGCAATACAAGGACGATTCGGGCCGCAATGACATCATCACCAGCAAGGTCGCCGTCGACGACAACATGGTGTATTTCTACGCGGCGACGAACGAGCCGCTCACCCCGCACACCGGCAACAACTGGATGCTCCTGCTGATCGACGCGGACTGCAACTCCAAGACCGGCTGGCACGGCTATGACTACATCATCAACAAGAGGGTGATCAGCGCGAGGGAGACGACGCTCATGCGTTACTCCCCCGATAGCCCCGACGGTCCGTGGGTGGAGGTGGCGCGGATCAACTACCGCTACGCGGGCAAAGAACTGGAGTTGGCCGTGCCGCGCAAGCTGCTGGGCTTGAACGGCAACGCCTTCAAGTTCGATTTCAAATGGGCCGACAATCCGACTGACCTGATTGACCCGATCTCCCTGTGCACCAGCGGCGCTACCGCCCCCAACAGACGGTTCAACTACCGTTGCATCTGGGAGCGGTGAGGGGGGTTCGGATGGTTGCCAGTCGTGGGCGGGGGCCCTCGGTCTACGGGGCCCCCGCCCTATCCTCTCCCCGTCTCTGCGAGTCCCCCTACCGCTTATTCCTCGCATTACCGTGGTCGCCCGACTGGCCACCGCCGTGCGATCCACCGCCCCTGGACGGCGCGGCGTAGTGCCTCCCGCCGCCACTGCTCAAGGACATGTGCCGGCTACCGCCGCCGGATGGCGCGGCATAGTGCATCCCTCCACCACCACCGTGCGATCCACCACGAGACGGCGCGGTATAGTGCGCTACACTCCGGCCTGATGACCGGGCGTGCTGCACGGACGGGGCCGACCTTGCCACGCGCACTTGAGATCGGGACGTTGGCTCAGGCATCCGCTGGCGCAACTGCTGCACGAGTTGCCCGGACGGGCGCGCGCCAAGCCCCTGGGCAGTATGGACATGGGCCCACGCCTCCTTGTAGTTGCCCGTGGCATACATGGCGTGAGCCAGGCCCTGATGGGCCCCGGCGTGCTGGGGGTTGATCCTCAGAGCCGCCTGATACTGGGCGGTCGCCTCGTTCCATTTCTGCTGATGTGCCAGCGCGCCGCCGAGGTCAGTTCGGAACCCCGCATTTCTCGGGCTGAATCCGGTCGCTGTCCGGTACTCAGTTGTGGCTTGCGCCCAATTGCCTCTATGGGCGTAGGCCGAGCCCAGGTCGCGATGGGCCGGCGCAAACCTTGGATCGTATTGCAAGGCCGCCTGATACTCTCGGGCTGCGCCATCCCAGTTGTTCCGCCAGGCATAGGTCTGCCCCAGTCGCCAATGCGCTTCAGCGAACCGCGGCTGGAACCCCAGAACCGCCTGGAACTCAAGCGCGGCGTCCGCGAAGTCGCCCCGGTGCTCATAGCACCGGCCGAGGTCGTAACGGGCGACATAGAACGCAGGGTCGATCTCCCCGCAGTGGCGGAACCAGACGAACCCGTCGTCCCAACGGTCGTCGTCACAGAAGGCCAATCCCAAGAAATACGCTCCCAGGACGAAGGCCGGCTCCAGGTCGATGCACCGATGGTAACGCACAAATGCGTCACCGTAGTCGCCCATCACGGTGAAGCAGTTCGCCAGCCGGTAGTTGGCGTACACGTCGTTCGGCGCCGCCGCCCAAAGCTCGTGGACCCTGGCGTAGGTCTGCTCGCGTCCGGGGTAATAGACCGTCTCCATCGTGTACCCGTCCACGTCGGTCATGTCGACGGTAATGATGGTGTCAGGCTCGAGCGTCAGCGGCGCTCTGAAACCGATGGGCGTAAGCCCGGCGGGCGCGTTGAACGGCTGGTACTGCGCATTGAAAGTCTCGGCCTCGACATTGTTGACCATGATGGTCCTCACCGGTCGGCTTGTAGCCGCATACCCCATCACCGGCTCCTCAAATTCCTTGGTGACGGGCACATAATAGCCCTGGTCATTGCATTGCGGGCGGGCCAGCTCCACGTATGCGGCATCCGTCGTCGCAGCCGCCGGTGTGGTTGTCTGCTCTGTTGACGCAGTCGGTTGCTCGACGGCTATCGGCGCTGCGCTCTGCTCAGCGCTCTTGCGGCATCCGTAGCCCACCAATAGCACGACCGCCAGGCTGGCTACGATGACAGCCCACAGGATAGTAATCCTTCGCATTCTCTCCACCTCCTCTGGCTTCCGGGTCCGCCCTCCGGCTGTAGCGCATCCCCCCTCAGTGGGCGTACGGAAGAAAACACCACTGGCGGGGTACAAACCCGCGCTCTACATCAGAGGTACTCGACCCGGTTCGCTGCTCCGGTGTCGCGAGCGGGACTGATGTTGACCCCTGTGCCCGCAGCCTCCGAACCCTCCGTGCCCCCGTGTCAGTATCGTTGTCATTATACCCTGCCAGGTATTGGAGCATCACTGGTTTTCCCCGGTATTCTGCTTGCCGCCCGCCGTGTTTCTGTGGTGCCCGTTGCTGAAATGTGACCACACCCGGAAGCGAGCTTACTTTCCTCCATGTCCTGGCTCTTCCTCAATGTGTGTGGGTAGATGCCACGAACGGTCTTGACGAGGGCGGTAGCCGACTGCTCCGGGTAAGCCGTTGCCGTTGCGTCCGCAGGACGCCCGGCGCGAAGCGCCCCTCAGCCGGATGCTTCAGCGTCCGGTTCAAGGCCGGCAGTTAGGGCCGTTTCCGTCCGCAGGACGGGTGGCGGCGCAGCCGCCCAA
>CAYWBK010000357.1:234-6734 GCA_964455745.1 uncultured Armatimonadia bacterium | reverse complement strand
GCCGTTCCTGCCGTTCCTGCCGTTCCTGCCGTTCCTGCCGTTCCTGCCGTTCCTGTCGTTCGCGTCGTTCGCGTCGTTCCCGCCGTTCCTGCCATTCCTGCCATTCCTGCCATTCCTGCCATTCCTGCCGTCCTTGCCGTCCTTGCCGTTTTTCGCCGTTTTTCGCCGTTCTTTGCCGTCGATTCTGCGTTCTGCGTTCTGCGTTGTCCTCGCGCCTGCCCCGTGGTATACTGCACATACTGAAGCAATGGAGGGGTTTTGACCGATGGCAGGACATTCAAAATGGGCAAACCGCGTTCACCGCAAGACGCGGCAGGACGCGAAGCGAAGCGCAACCTTCGCCAAGATATCCAGGCAGATCATCGTGGCGGCTCGCGAGGGCGGGGGCAATCCCGACATGAACCCGCGCCTCAGGCTGGCGATCGCCGAAGGCAAGGCCTCGGAGATGCCCAATGATAACATCGACTACGCGATCAAGCGGGGCACCGGCGAGTTGGAGGGCGTTACCTACGAGCCCGGCTCCTATGACGCTTTCGGCCCGGCGGGCGTCGCCTTGCTGATCACCGTTCTGACCGACAACAAGACGCGAACTGTCGCCGACGTGCGCAACATCCTGCGCAAAGGCGGCGGGAGCATGGGCGGAGCCGGCTCAGTGACCTGGATGTTCGAGCAGAAAGGCGTCATCGTCATCCCCAAGGAAGACGTGGATGGCGACGAGCTGTTTATGACCGCCGTGGACGCCGGCGCGGAAGACGTGGTCGACGCCGACGATAGCTGGGAGATCCGCACCGACATCCGGTCTTTCCAGGCCGTCTATGATGCCGTCGGGGCCGCCGGGTACACCGCCGAGCGCGCCGAACTCACGATGATCCCGACCAACACCGTGCAGGTCGCGGACGGGGACGCCCCCAAGGTCCTCAGGCTTCTCGAGCAGCTCAGTGATAACGACGACGTGCAGAAGGTCTACGCGAACTTCGAGATCAGCGATGCAGCGTTGGAGGCCTACGGCGAGTAAGCCGACACGCCCCTTTCTGGCTCATAAGCGCTAAGTTAAGCGGTGCGGGCCGTGCGGGGGGGGCCGGATACTTCGACCGCCGATACGGCTGGCGCTCTCGTAGTCCGGCCCCTCCTTGAACGGCGTCTGGCCTTAACTTAGCGCCTATGCCCTTCTGGCTCACGATGGAACGGCCGCCCCGGCACAAGGGCGGCCGTTGTGATTCTGCGCCCGGCGCGAGGATTCAGATGCTCTGGAACAGGGCCGACAGTCTCGCGTTCCAGACGGCCTCGGCCAACTCGCGCCTCAGCCCCTCGATCTGCGCGTCCATCCGCGCCCAAGCCGCCGCATCGAAGCCCTCATCGGCGACTTGCCTCCGACACGCATCGACGGCCTCGCGGATAGGCGACAGCCGCTTTTGAAGCTCCGCGGCGGCGGCGCTGTCGCGCTCCCCTGCGCGGATTGCGTCGAGCTGCCGGATAAGCTCCTCGGTGCGGGTTAGAGCCGCCGTAGCAAGGGCCTTGTAGGAAGTCTTCGAGAATCCTTCGTTGCTGAAGATGAGAAGCGGCCCCGTCCGGTCGCCTTTGCGGAATTCAGGCCCGAGTTTCCCCAACTGCTCCGGCGTCGGCGAGAGCGCCAGATTCGCAAAGTGCGCCGGGTCGTGGAAGTTCGCGGCCACCTGCGCCCAACACGACCACTCCCGCGCATCGGCCAGCGTGCGGTCCCGGCACACATTGAAGCTCATGTTCATCCCCGACTCGACCCGGTTGACTCCCATCCCTTTCCACGGGATCGCAACCTCCAGCGTCCACGCGTTCTTCTGCCGCCCCGCCACCGCGACGGCCCCGCTGTCCCAGGTCGGGTCGGTGCGGTGCGAATCGTAGACCGCCCCGGCGGCATTGGCGGCGACCTGGTAGTAGTCTCCGCTCCCATGCTGCGGCTCGATGAAAAGCTCGATCGCCTCGGTCTGGAAGACTTCCATGCTATCGTGCGGCGCAGGCTTGGGGTTGAGCAGGTCCATCCGCGGCTCATCGCAGGTGACGCCAAAATACAGGTTCGCGGCATCATATATCACGCGGAATGAGGTCTGTACCGGCATCTTCTCCGCCTTGTTGTACCAGATGAACCCGCTGACGACCGGAGCATCCTTCCAGCACGCGTCGTCGAGCACTCCGTCGATTTTCGGCGGGGTCTTCGCCATCGGCGCCGGATAGACGTAGATGGGGAAGTCGTCAGCGGCGAACAAACCGAGGCAGGACAAAGCACAGATCAGCACAGCCAGTGCGCGCACGTTCATGTTCGTCACTCCGCTTTGGGGTGAGGTGTCGTTCCCCCTCCCTACGAGGGAGGGGGTGGAAGCCGTCGCCGTTCCCCCCTCTCCGCTTGCAGAGAGGGGCCGGGGGCATAGGCGCTAAGTTAGGCGGCGCGGGCCGTGTGGAGGGGCCGGACTACGAGCGCAGCGAAGTATCCGGCCCGGCCGTTCACCCCTGCGCGGACGGCTGGGGCCGGATACAGTTGGCGGCTTGCAGCCGCCCAGAGCGCCTAACGGCTGGCGATCTCGTAGGTCCGGCCCCTCCAACGGCACCGCCGCTCAAGTCAGCCCCTGCAGGGGCCGGATAAGGTGTCGTTCCCCCCCTCCCTACGAGGGAGGGGGGTAGGGGGGTAGGGGGGTAGGAAGCCGTCGCCGTTCCCCCCTCTCCGCTTGCGGAGAGGGGGGTGAGGTGCCGTCCCTCCGGGGTAAGGTGTCGTTCCCCCTCCCTACGAGGGAGGGGGCAGGGGGTAGGAAGCCGTCGCCGTTCTCCCCTCTCCGCTTGCGGAGAGGGGCTGGGGGTGAGGTGCCGTCCCTCCGGGGTGAGGTGTCGTTCCCCCTCCCTACGAGGGAGGGGGTGGAAGCCGTCGCCGTTCCCCCTCTCCGCTTGCGGAGAGGGGCCGGGGGTGAGGCGCCGTCACCTTACCTCCACCAGCCGCGCATCCAAAGCCTTGAACCGCAGCGCAAGCCTCCCTGCGTTCACCGGCAGACTTTCCCCGGTTTTCGCGTCGATTGCAGTCTTCGCCCTGAAGGGCAGGCGCAGCACAACGTCCTGGTCCGAGCGCACCGTGCTCGCGAGCAGAACATACATCTTTCCCTGCCCCTGCTTGGTGAGTACCGACAGCGTGCCCTTCTCGACCTGCGCGGGCTTTGCGGCATCGGGCAGGGAGATCACAGGCGCCATCCCCTGTACCTCCGCCGCAATCCGGTCCAGTTCGGCGAAACGCTCCTCAAATCGCGGCGAGCGCTGCAGCGAATGATAACAGTAGTAGATGATCCCGGTCGAGCCCTCGGCGATGGCGGCGAAGGTGGCGGCGCGTTCCTCATCATAGGTCGGCTCGCGCTTGTCCGCCGGGTTCGACATCTCGTACCCGGACCCGAAACACTGCACGACCGCCCAGAGCGGCTGCTCCGGGGGCATCGCCTGGCGGGCTTCATGCCAGCTTCGGGCCGCGGCCCCGATGTCGCCGCACAGGCTATACGGGTCCGTGCCGATGGCGTCGCAGGCGGTGCGATACCGCGCGATGCCTTTGCAGTCGTAATGCACCGCCCACGTCGGGTGCCACGGGTCGGTGGCCCGCACGTTGTGGAATACATCAACCGCGCCTTGCCACAGTTCCGGCTGGATCACCTCGTCATTGATATACCAGCCGATCAACGATGGATGCTGCCGCAACGCCTCGACAACATTGCGGGTGGCCTCGCCGAGGTCCTTCCAGGGCAGGTTACGCGTGTATGCCTCCCAGCAGGCCCCTTTCATAAGGTCCTTCACCGAGAAGATCGTGCGCACCCCGCGCTGCTGGCAGGCATCCATGAACTCGCGCGCTTCCTGCATCCCGCCCATCGTCGAGCCGTAATCCATCACGCAGTTGAAGTGGCTCTTCGACAGGCGGTCCAGGATCGGCAGGTAATACTCTGGGTACAGCTTGCCTGTGACCCAGTTATACGGCTTGTCGGCGGGAAAGACGGTCTGGAATGAGGACAGGATATAGAAACCCATCGGGAAGAACGGCTTGCCGCCCACCATCAGCATCCGGTTCGGCCCGAGACAGGTGGCGTTCGCCGGACGCTGCGCGGGATCGGCCTTGGTCACGGCGGCCTCGACGACCGCGATCGGCCGGCCAGAAGCGCTCCCGAACAGTTCGCAGCGCAGTGCGTGCAGGCCATACCCCAGCGCCGCCGTCGGTAGCCGCACGATGGCGGGCTTCGCGTCGGTCACGGCCGTCTCGACCGACCTCCCGTCCGGCTTCCCCTCCGAGATGAGCCGCAGGCGGGCGCGGTAGGTGGTCGGTCTCGTCGGATCGAGCGCAGTGACGACGACGCGGGCGACGATATCCTGATCGCTGCCGGGGCCGGCGACGATCGCGCCGGCGGAGTTCGGCTGCACGATGTCCAGACGCAGCGGGTTGAGGCGCGTGATCGTCAGGATGTCGCCGGTGACCGGCCGCCCCGTCGCCTTCGAGACCAGGTCGACCTGGACCGGAGTCTCCGTATACGGCAGCGGCGCGGTGGGGACGCCTACGGTCACGGTATCGCCCTGCCAGGCCTCGGAGCGGAATTCCTTTTGCCAGCCGGGCGGCTGCGCGACGGCCGACAGGACCAGGTCCGAGGTCGCGAACCCGCTGTCCGGGAGAAGCTCGGCGCTGATGCCGACCTGCGGCGTGTCCGTCTCCGAGAAGACGTTCGCGGTGCGCTGCATCGCCGGGCGTCCGGCGAAGCCGAAGCGGGCGGCG
Source organism: uncultured Armatimonadia bacterium (assembly GCA_964455745.1). GTDB lineage: Bacteria > Armatimonadota > Zipacnadia > Zipacnadales > CAYWBK01 > CAYWBK01. Next base: position 1,978 of record CAYWBK010000357.1, on the reverse strand, counting down.
GGGCCAGGCAGCTCGGTGACCTCCACATCATCGAACCAGGCGGTGCCGGTGGCGCCGGATCGACCGTAGACGGTGACGCTGCCTCCGGTCACGCCCGGCGGGACGACGCAGGTGACATAGTCGATCCGCTGCCAATCGTTCGTGCCCTTGATGCCGGGCGGGTACGATCCGCCGATGTAGCCGTCCTTGCCGAACCATTCCATGCAGATCGTGGCCCCGGTGTCGTCACATACAACCTTGTCCGTTTTCACCCAGACGCTCATGCGGTAACACTTGCCGGATTTCAGCGGCAGCGACTGGCTGGCGAGAAGATACGGGCCGCCGGGTTCGTTATGGTATCTGAGGCTATGCGCGCCGCTGTGGGCCGTGTTGCCGTCAATGGCATACAACTGCGCCGGAAGGCTCCAGCCATTCGCCCCGTCCTCGAAGCCAGGATTGGTGACCATGTTGGGGACGGCGTGGGCCGCGACAAGTGACGTTGACAGCGCCAGAACGAGCGCTACGAGTTTCTGCATGGGATGTCTCCTATTATGACAATGTGGCACCTACTACCACTTCCGGGGGTCCGGCACCTCCACCCAACGGGACCCTTCGGCGATGGACACCTGACTCACCAATCCCGGCAAGGTCATGTCCATCGCGATGTCGATGCCAATCGGCGGGGCTTCATCGGCGGTGATCGCGTCGATGAAATCGCAGACTTCCATATAGTCGCCGCCCCAGTGGCCTGATTCCAGCGCTTCCTGGGGCGGATTCAGCCACTTATCGGGCAAGTGCCCCTCGAACTCCGATAAGGAGACCCACTGATTCGGGTCGCTGCAGTGGCTCTTCAGCCAGATCTTGTGGTCATCGCCGAAACCGCGCGGGGCCTCGTAGCATCCGTCGGTGCCCTGGACCGCGTAGTACGTGAGATTGTGGGGGCGGTTGGAGAGCATATCCAGCCGTATCTGCGCGAGGCCCCCGCGCTCCAGTCTACACAGCATTGTGGTGCTGTCCTCATTCTCATAATAGTCGCCGCGCGGGTCGGTGTAGTGGTGGCCGGCGCCGGCGCAGGAGACGGCGGTCACGCGCTGCTCGAACCACTGCAGCAGCGGCCCGAGGCTGTGGGTGGGGTAGGTATTCCCGTTGACCCCCGTCTGCCACTTGCGCCGCCACTTCGTGACTTCATTGAGTTCCTTCAGCTCATGAACGTATTCGCCCTCGCCATAATAGGGCTCCCCAAACAGGCCTTCCCTGATGAGTTGCTCTATTAGGACGTTGGTCCGTATATAGCAGTAGTTTTCGGCCATCATATAGTGCGCGTTGCTCTTGCGCGCAGCCCCGACCAGCAGCTTCGCCTCATCCACGGACACGCAAGCAGGCACCTCGCTGAGCACATGGATGCCGCGCTCCAGCGCCATGATCGCCTGCGATGCGTGAAAGGGCATCGGCGTGCCGACCATGAGGATGTCGATGCCGGCCCCGTCGAGCATCTCCTCGCAATCGCTGTAGGTCAGGTCCACGCCCTGGTCGGCGGCGACCTGCGCGAGGCCCTCCGGGTTGATGTCGCAAAGCGCGTGGACACAGGTCCTGGGGTTCGCATGGAAAGGCGCGAAGAAGCTGCTGCCGCGCCCGGCACAACCGACGATACCGACCTTGAGAGTTGAGGGCATGGGGGCTCCGGGGAGGGAAGAGAGATGCTGGGTACTGGATGCTGGGTACTGGATGCTGGGTACTGGATGCTGGGTACTGGATGCTGGGTACT
>CAYWBK010000357.1:0-134 GCA_964455745.1 uncultured Armatimonadia bacterium | reverse complement strand
GGATGCTGGGAACGGCTGAAGGGGTTGTTTCGACGGGGAGGGGAGGCGGTCCTGCACCCGGGGCTCTTCCTCAATGTGTATGGGTAGCTTGACGAAAGCCTCGTAAGCGAACCTCAATGAGTGAGTGAATGCCG
>CAYWBK010000356.1:2679-6770 GCA_964455745.1 uncultured Armatimonadia bacterium | reverse complement strand
ATGGACGGCGATTGACCACAGAGACACAGGGGACACAGAGAACGGCAACGTCCCTCAACTGCCTATCGTGGGGCAGGCGGGCCGTTTCCCAGCCGTTCTCTGTGTCCTCTGTGTCTCTGTGGTTCAACGCCGTTCGCCTTTCATCGTGACGGTCAGCCTCTGACAACATTCCGAGCGCTTCGTCTGCCGGTTGTCAAAGCGGCATAGTAATGTGATGATATGTAATCGGCGGGCGTCAGGCCGTATTCAACAGCCAGAGGACAGGCCGTCAAGGTTATGCTGCTACGGAACTATCCGCCATGCCGTAATTCTCCAAATCCTATCAATCCTGTTCCCCTTGCTGTTCCCTGACGCCGCGCTTGCGGCAGCCTTATCTACAATCAGCGGGCGGACCCATCAGGAAAGGTCCTGTCCATCTCTTCCTGGATGATGCGTCGCGCCTGGTCGGCCTCGATACCCAGACTGAGGGCCATTGCGAGGGCCGCGCGCAGGCCCCGCCGATACTCTTCCTCGCGAAGCTCTCGTCCGGGCATGCCCTCGCCCGCCCGCACGAAAGTGCCGGTGCTGCCCTGCGTCTCCACGACCCCAAGCTGGCCGAGTTCGCGGTACGCCCGCGCCACAGTATTGGGGTTGATGCGGATGTCCACCGCCAGTTCGCGAACCGAGGGCAGGCGGTCGCCGATGCGCAGCCGGCCCGTGGCGATCTGCGCCTGGACTTGGTCCATGATCTGCCGGTAGACCGGCGTATTGCTCTTTGTGTCGATGTGGATGCGCATAGTTCTTTGTATTAACGTACTAATACGATAGTACAAGATGTCTCCGGGGAAGGTCAAGTGGGAATCTCTACAACTCCGGTTACCCCCTTGCGACTCCATCCGTTGACGCCTAAACTACGCCACAGAGCGCCGGGCCTCGAGCCTTGCCCTTGGAAGCATCGCCGCTGAGGTGAACCGATGACCGTTCGAGCCAGGTTCGTGACAGCCGCAATTGCCGCTGTCTTTGCACTGATCGTAGTCGGCGCACCGGCCGGCAGCGCGCCGGAGGGGCGACCGGGGTTGCTCTTGGAGTACCGATTCGATGGCAGCCTCGCCGATAGCTCCGGCAACGGGCACGACGGGCGCGGCACCGGCAACGTCGCGTTTGCACCGGGGCGGGAGGGCCAGTGTCTGAAACTCGGCGGGGACGGCGGGTATGTCGACTCCGGCACTAACCTGCCCATGCTGAAAGACACCTTCACGGTCGAATGCTGGGTGAATCCGGGCGAGAAGCAGCGGCCCTATGCGGACATCATCGGCAATCACGCGGATCACGGCCAGCCGAACGGTTTCGTGCTGCAGCAGGATGGCGAGCGGCCCAATGAGTATTACTTCTCCTACGGGACGGGGACCGGGTACCTCTACTCGAAGACGATCAAGCTGACCCCGAACCAGTGGCAGCATGTGGCGATCGTCAAGACGCCTACGCGACTGCGGTTCTATATTGACGGCGTGCTGGTCGACAACCGCGCCTCAAGCGCCGCGATGGCTTTGAGCACGACGCCGGTGATGATCGGGGTCGGCATCCGGCCGGCGGCCGACCGCTTCTTCAACGGGCTGATCTCGGAGGTGCGTATCTGGGATCGGGCGCAGAGCTTCCATTCCACCCTGCCCCCGGCCCAGCAACTCGAGCAGTTCGCGCGCACCGGACAGGTGGAGGCGACCCCGGCGGCGCGCTGGGGCGTCTTCCGGCCCGGCATGACGCAGGACATCACCTTCCACATCGACCCCGATGTCGTCCCCGAAAGCGTGCAGGCGATCTCGCTGGCGCTGTCTTGCACTGACGATGCCGGGCGGGGCGCTGCATTCCCCAGGAAGGCGACCCTCACCCGAGCGAACGGCTTCTGCCAGAGGGTGTCGGTCTCCGGTCTGCGCGGGCATTACCAGGTTGCGTGGAAGCCGTCGGCGACTGCCGGAGGGCGTGTGCTGAACCTGTCGGAGGGGAGCGTCGCCTTCGCGGTGCTGTCGGACGCGGAGCCGGAAATCGTGTCCCGGTCTGCGGCCGATTCAGCGAGGACGAGCGGCTGTGGCGCGGTCCTGTCGTTGGACGGGCAGTGGCTGCTGGCGACCGACCCGAAGAATGAAGGGCAGGATCAGCGCTGGTTCGCAGCCGCACGACCGGAGGCGAAGCCGACAAAGGTGCCGTGGATCATCCAGGACGCCTTCCCCGGCTATCACGGCCTGGCCTGGTATTGGCGGGAGTTCACCGCGCCGCGTAATGCGCCGTCGGGCGGGCGATACTTACTGCGCTTTTGGGCGGTGGACTATAAGGCGGACGTGTGGCTTAACGGCAAGCCGATTGGCGGGCACGAGGGCGGCGAGACGCCGTTCGTGCTGGACACGACGGGCGCGATCAAGCCCGGTGCGCGCAATCTCGTGGCCGTGCGGGTCCTCAACCCCACGCACACGCCCATCGACGGGATCGTCCTCAACCAGACACCGCACCGCGACAAGTTCATCCCCTTCTTCGCGGGCGGGACTTACAACTTCGGCGGGATCACCGGCGCGGTGGAATTGATGACCGCCCCGGCGGTGCGAGTGGAGGACCTCGCCGCCTTCCCCGATCCGGCCACGGGCAAGATCCGCGTGCGCGCGAACCTGCGGAATGCGGGCGGCCGGACAGCCGGAGTGCATCTGGAGTTTGCGGTCGGGCCGGCGATGAGCGGCGAGACGGTTGACGTGGCTTCGGCGGGCAGGACCCTGCCGGCGGGAGACACGGCGATCGAGGCCGGGCTACAGGTTCTGCATCCGCACCTGTGGGAGCTAAACGACCCGTACCTGTATCGGGTGACACTGCGGGTGGTGGAGGACGGCTCGGGGGCGCCGGCTGTGGTCGATGAGCGAACGGTGCGCTGCGGGTTCCGCGACTTCCGCTTCGCGCAAGGATATTTCCGGTTGAACGGGCGGCGCATCTTTGTGCGCAGCGCGCACACGGTGAACACGATGCCCGTGGGCATCCAGATACCGCCTGATCCCGACTTTCTCCGCCGCGACATGCTGAACCTGAAGGCGATGGGGTTCAACATGGTGCGCTTCATCTGGGGCGGGGCCTCGCGTGAGCAGCTTGATCTGTGCGATGAACTGGGCCTGATGGCCTATGAGGAATCATACGCGAGTTGGCCGATGGATGACTCGCCGAAGATGGCGGAGCGCTTCGACCGCTCGGTGTGCGATCTCATCCGGCGCGACCGCAATCACCCCAGCGTGGTGATCTGGGGGCTGCTCAACGAAACCGGCGACAGCCCCGCGTTCCAGCACGCCACCCACATGCTGCCAGTCATCCGGCTGATGGACGATTCCCGGATGGTGTTCCTCAACAGCAGCCGCTGCGATGGCTGCGCCGACATCGGTTCGCTGTGCAATCCGGGCAGCGGGAGCTGGGAGAATGTGGTCGGCGACATCCACGTCTACCCGCGCGTGCCGCACACGGCGGACACGATTCAGAGCCTGCGGGAGATGGGAACATCCCCCACGTTCCTCAGCGAGTATGGCATCGGCAGCGGCAACGACCTGTGGCGCATCGCCCGGCACTTCGAGCAGATCGGCAAAGCCGACGCCGAAGACGCACAGTACTACCGCAGCGGACTGGACCGCTTTCTCGCCGACTACGATCGCTGGCGGATGGGGGAGGCGTTCGGGCGGCCGGCGGACTTCTTCACGGCCAGCTTGCGCAAGATGGCGGCGCAGCGCACGCTGGGGCTCAATGCCATCCGGGCGAACCCGAACTTCGTGGCGCACAGCATGACCTGCGTCGCCGACGAGGTAAGCTGTGGCGAGGGCCTCTGGACGACCTTCCGGGAGCCGAAGCCGGGCGCTTATGACGCGCTCAACGACTGCTGGGCACCGCTGAGACTTTGCCTGTTTGCCGAGCCGCAGAGCATCTATCGGGGACAGAGGGTGAAGATCGAGGCCGTGCTCGCGAACGAAGATGCCCTACAGCCGGGGGATTACCCGCTGCGCCTGCAGATCCTCGGGCCAGACAACCGGGAGGTGTTCGGCAAGACGGTGACCGTCACCGTGACCGCGCACAAGATCGGCGCTGAGCCGCCGTATGCG
>CAYWBK010000356.1:0-2579 GCA_964455745.1 uncultured Armatimonadia bacterium | reverse complement strand
AAGCTGCGCCGCGAGAGGTGATCCTGGTTTCGCGTACACCGGCGGGCGGGGTGGAGGCCTTCGCGCAGCTTCGGGAGCGTATCGCCGGGGGCGCGACCGCCGTGTTCCTCTGCCCCGAGGTGTTCGCCAAGGGCGATGACCCGGTGGGGTGGCTGCCGCTGGCGAACCGGGGCACGCTGAAAGGCATCGTGGGGTGGCTGTATCTAAAGGACGAGTGGGCGAAACGACACCCGATCTTCGAGGGCCTGCAGGCGGGCGGGCTGATGGACTACGAGGTGTACCGGGAGATCATCCCCGACCTCGTCTTCAGCGGGCAGGACCCGCCGGACGAGGCGGTGGCGGGCGCGAACAAGGTCTCGCAGGACTATGACTCGGGGCTGATGGTGAGCGTCTACAAGCTGGGGGCGGGGCGGATCGTGCTGAACACGTTGCGCATCCGCGAGAACCTGGGGACGCAGCCGGTGGCGGAGCGGCTGTTGCGGAATATGCTGCGGTTCGCCGGTGGAGGCAAGAAGGGTTGACCACTAAGACACAAAAGCACGAAACGGCTACGCAAACCCGGTGAGGGGATGCTGCCGTTTCGTGCTTTCGTGTCTTAGTGGTTGATGCCGTAAGCCATCTATCTGTGGCTGCGCCGGAAACCGCAAGGCCTACCGCGCAATCAACTCCGCACTGAAGACCCGCAGGCCGAGGGCTCGGTCGTCGGTGCTGGGCGGGGCATCGACCTTCGGCACCCAGGTCTTCGCGGTGAAGCTCACCTGGATCTCGTTCCTGCCCGCCGTCAGCGTTCTCGGCACATGCAGGCTCACTTGCTGCAGGCCGAGCTTGTCCAGCTTGACAGTATCGCCGCCGGCGACGGATATGGTGTTGTCCGGGCTGGTCTTCATCACGGTCAGCCACACGATCAGGTCATAGTCGGTATCGGGTAGCGCCGGCAGTTTCAGGCTGCACTTCGCCCCGGTCCAGCGCGCGGTTTTCGTGCCGGGCGGTCCGTCGCCCGCGGACTCCGCGCCCTGCCAGTCGCCGAGAAGAGACAGCTCCTCGTCATCCTCAGAGCCGACATTGACGGTCAGATGCCTCGAAGCGGCCAGCGGCGGCGGCGCAGGCTCATTGTCGCGGATGATCGCCTTGCCGCCGGTGAGGTCCTCGATGCGCACTCCGCGCGAGCCGTTGTTGCCGGTGACGATCGCGTGCTGCACCTTCGGCCCAATTCGCACCCCCAGCCTGCCCACGAAGCTGCACCCCTCTATCTGGAGCTTCCCGGCCTGCACGTCGATGGCGGGCAAGCCTGTGCCTACCGCGTCCCAGCCGCTGAAGTAGCAGTCGGAGAAGCCGACGAACGAACTGCCCTTCAGCGCGGCGATGCGGTGGAATGAACCCCAGAAGTTGCAGTTCACCAACCGCACCTGCCCCGAGCATTTCTCGTTGATCACGATAGCGGTGGGGTCCGGGCCGTTGAAGGCGACGAACTGCCCGTTGGTGATGAGCAGTCCCATCGGCTGGATTTCGTCCACCTGCACGCACACCTGCGCCGCATCGGCCCCGTTCGCGGTGACGTGGCCGTTGCACTGGCCCGACGGCGTGCCGATGAAGTGGTAGCCGATTTTCACCGGGAAGACGAAGTTGTTGGTGATGTACTCCCAGTCGGTGCGCCCGAAGATGAAAGCCTCGCAGTTCTTCCACATGTACTCGAAAACAGGCCCCCAATCGCCGCCGACCTCCGGGGCCGACCACCAGTGGCAGTGGAATTGCACGTTCTCGACGCGGCCGATGTCGCTGCAATTGTCAACGAAGATGCCCCGCCGCAGGGCGCAGCCGTAGACGCTGCGGATGCGGTGGCGAACGTTGGCCTCGGGGCCGATGCGGATCGCGTTGTAGCTGTTGATGAGAGTCACGTTCTCGACCGTGTTGTCGCCGCCCTGGAGGTGGAAAGTCCATGAGTACGGGTGGATGTCGGTGGGCTTCTGGTCGGGGTAGAAAACGGTCAAGCCTTGCACGGCGGACGAATCGCCCAGCTCGAACAGCGCCAGGGCGTCCTCCTTGTCGCGCCCGCCGGTGGCGAGGACTACGGTGCCGAGCAGCGGCCGTATATATTGGGGGGCGACTGCAGAACCTACGACCGCGACGCCGGGCTTCACCTGGAGGCTGCCGGCGACGAGGTACTTACCCGGCGGGAGATGGATTTGGCCGCCCTTCTCCGCCGCCTTGTTGATGGCGGCCTGGATCGCCGCGGTGTCATCGGTCTTGCCATCGGCCTTCGCGCCGAAGTCGAGGGCATTGTAGATGCCGTCAGGGGAAGGGGCGGGCTGGGCAAGAGCAAGGCTGCAGGCGGCTATGAGGGACAGCAGTAAGGCGAGATATGGCATTGGCGTTACCTCCGAGGTGGTAGTGACGGCGCCTCACTCCCGGCCGCCCTCCGCGAGTGCAGAGGACGGCACCTCCCTCCCGGCCGCTCTCCGCGAGTGCAGAGGACGGCACCTCACCCCCGGCCCCTCTCCACGCGTGGAGAGGGGAGAACAGCAACGGAGGCAATTGCAAAAGTCTGTAGGAGCACTCTCCGCGCCGGGCTGTGCCCGGCA
>CAYWBK010000355.1:0-6779 GCA_964455745.1 uncultured Armatimonadia bacterium | reverse complement strand
CGAGTGGAAGTATGTGTTTAGCGACACCTCTCTCAGACCATGTGGCAGCGCGATTCATCGTGCGCATTACGTCGCGTAACTACCAGCATCTTCGCTTTCAAGAGGATGCCTGCTCGTGCCAGCGGTGCAATGGACGGAGAGCAGTTTGGGCCTGCATTGGGCGCGATAAATCGCGCCGCCACAGGGTCGAAGGAGGCAGTCGCTAAACAGGTACAAGTGGACAGAGGCCTACCCGCTGTAGGCGGGTCAGGGTGAGGTCGCCCTTCGCCCGGCAAACGGCGATTTCCAAGACGGCCTACAGCCCTCCGCGCACGCACCGGACGTAGTTGTAGATGCGTATCTGGTCGCCCTGCGGACCCCGGCCGTAGGGGAACCAGGCCGGATCGCCGCTCTTCGGGTCGCTGCGCTGCGCCCCCGCGCCGTGCACGTCCATCCACTGCCCGAACATGCAGCCCCAGGCGCGCCCGAAGGCGATGTAGACCGCCGCGTTTCCCGCACGGTCGGGGGGGCCGTCCAGGTGCGTGGTGCTGGTCCAGTACCAGGGATACTCGCCGTCGCGGAGAGCCGTGGTCTGGAAAACCGGGGCAATCGCCGGCGAATGCGTCACGCTCGGCGCGCGCGTGTAGTCCACAATACTCTGCAGCTCTTTGGCATTCGGCAGCCGCCAGTCGCTGTAGCCGAGGTACTTTTCGACATTGCGCGCCTGAACCCACGCCAGCGCCGCCTGCCAGTTCATCCCCTTGCCGCTGTCGCCTTTGGACCACATCAGGCCTGTGGCGCGGTCGGTGACGGTGTCGTCGCCGTTGTCGTGGAAGTCGTTCTTGCCGTAGGCGGGATTGCCGCGCACGTAGCGGACATAGAGCCTGTTCGGGCCGCGAGGGCCGCGATCTCGCGGATAACCCTTGATCCGCCCGTCGGCGAAGTTCACCCCGAACACTGTTGCGTTGCCGTTCATCGTGGCGCCGAGGTACTGGGTCGCCGACCAGTCCTGGCAGTCGATGCCCCGCTCGCCTCTCGCTTCATCCCCGAACGCGAAGCCGAAGAACCTCGTGTCAATATAGGGCGTGGAGTTGGCGGCGGTCATGCGGAAAGCGCCGTTGAAATTGATGAGCGAGTACAACTCCTTGATGGTGGGCGTGCGCCAGTCCGTGTAGCCTCCGACGCGACAGCCAGGCGCCCCCGCGACGGCCGCGGGCCACGTCATCTTCTCGCCGCGGGCTTTGACCCACATCAGCCCCGTGTTCAAGTCGCTCACCGTGCCATCGCCATTGTCTTTGTAGGCCGGCTGCAGGCGCGGGTACTGGGCATCCTGGCCATAGAAGGGCTGACCTGGAGCCGGGGGTGGAATCTCGCGCCAGTCGCTATAGCAGCGGTTCTGGCCGGTGCCGACGATGGAGTAAGCCACCGGCGCGGCCTGCGCCGACTTGTCCGGCGCGTTCGGGGCGCAATGGGCGCATCCGTCCAGAGACACGGCGAGGGCCAAAGCCAGCGCTCCTCGAACACCCCGGAAGACGGCGCGCGACGACTTGCTCGACAGTGGCATCGTGTCATCTCCGCCCCCATCGTGGCACGGCCCTAACGAGTGTTCATTCGTCTTCGCGGCGCGAGATGCCTCTTGGGGCGAGGCAGCTCCGGCCCGCGTGTGGCGGCGGAGTCCACTCCACGGTGCCTGGGCTTCCATCGCCGCCTTTGAAGCCTGGAGACCGCCGCTCGCCTCGCCGCCGGCAAGACGACAACCAAGCAGAACCCAAACGAGGCCGGGCACGCGGCGCTCGTCCGCTCTTGCCTGGCCTCGTCTGTTTGTCTCGGGACTGCGACAGTCGCCCCTACTCCCCTGGGTAGCCCGGTACCGCCGGGAGAGAGCCTGGCTCACGGAACATCGACACGGTCAGGTTGTTCGGCAGATACCACTTGACGTGACCATCGTAGAACAGGAAGTTGCTGCCGCCATTGTGGCGGTCAGGATAGTGCGTGGTGGAGGTTGACGATCCGGCGAAAGGCGTAAAGGGCGGTCGAGGGTTCGCATTGTAGTTGGTCGTGTCCGCACAGCCGGGTGTGCTGCGGTGGTCCCATACGACTGCGCGGCCGCTCGGGTCACTGACCGAGCTGTCCGGCGCGCCGATCATCATACTGCCGTACAGCATCCCGTCGGGGCCTCCGTTGATATACGACATGGCGTATCCGCACTGGTACGTCGGCTCAGACGGACACTTGAAGATCTGGGTGTTCTTGAAGTACGGTTGCAGCAGGCCGGCCGTCCAGTTCGCGCCGGGCGTGCCGGTGGCGCTCACCGATGGGTCGTAAGGGGCCCACCAAATATCCCACTTGCCACCGGCGCCGTTCGGGCTGCCACCATAGTACGACTTCGGCAGAACGTCGCCACTGGGGGGAGGGATTACGATCCGATAGCAGGCGTTCACTTCGTCATAGTCGTCTGCGTACATCCGCAGCGCAAGGCCGATCTGTTTGAGGTTTGACTCGCAGGACGCCTGCCGGGCCTTCTCGCGAGCGCGAGCGAACACAGGGAACAGAATCGCCGCCAGGATAGCGATGATCGCGATGACGACCAGCAGTTCGATAAGGGTGAATCCTTTTCGGTGCATGTCTACCACCATCCTCGGTCCCAGAATCCGGTATAGAAGTGGTAGCATTATAGGACGGTTGCGTGCAGAATAAGTGACGTAATTGGGATGAAAAAGGTAAGCCAATTTGTCGTTTGAAGCCCAATAAGCCTGCGGGCGGCGCGTGGAGTTCTCGGCACGTTCTGGACCGACACCCCTGCGTGTGGATCGCACTGAAAAAGGCGCTGAGAACAGGCCAATTCGGTAAGACTTCGGTAACTCTCCCGGCGTCCCGGAACCGTAACCGCTGAGCCGGGCGTTGCATCATCTTGGAATCCCTTGAACGCGCGTGGAGGTCTCCGGTGTCTCAAATTCTAATCGTCGACGACGATCCCCAGGTCTGCGAACTTCTGACCATGTACCTTGTGGAGGAGCACTTCGGGGTTGCTGCCGTTCACGACGGCCACGCGGCGATCGCCGCGGCCAAATGCGGCGCGCCGGACTTGATCATCCTCGACATCATGCTTCCGGGCTTGGACGGCTACGAGGTTTGCCGTCAGATACGCTCTTTCTCCGAATCGCCGGTTCTTTTCCTCACTGCCCGCGACGACGAATCAGACCCGATCATCGGCCTGGAGGTGGGCGCGGACGACTACGTTACCAAGCCCTTCAACCCCCGCGAGGTCGTCGCCCGCGTGAAAGCTGTTCTGCGCCGACAGCGCAGGTCCTCGGAGGCTGCGCGGCGCATTCACATGGGCAACCTCGTCCTCGACCAGGAGGCCCGCGAGACCGCCGTGGGCGCGGGAGTGGTGCGTCTCACCCAGAAGGAGTTCGACATCCTGTGGCTGTTGGCATCGCACCCGAGGGTCGTGCACGCGCGGGACAAGATACTCCAGCAGATATGGGGCTATGACGAGGACTACACCGATTACCGGACGATCGATACCCACGTGAAGCACCTGCGCAAGAAGCTCAGCGATGCGGGCCTCGCAGGGTGCCGGGTGGACACTGTCTGGGGCATCGGCTACCGAATGGTCCCTGAGGAGACGTAGACCTCCGTGCGGTCCTTGCTATCGCAGCTCATCTGGAGCCACCTCGCCGTCGCTGCAGGGACCCTGTTCGTCTCGGGCCTCCTGACCTCATTTCTCTTCTCCCAATACTACGTGACCCTCCAGGAACGCGCGCTGACCGACCAGGCGGAGGAACTCGCCCAGACCGCCGCGAGCTTGATGGCGCGCCGAGACTCCGGCCCGCAATTGGCCCTGCTCTCCAACGTCACCAGCAGAATGGTGAAGGGGCGCGTGTGCATCATCGACCTGCGCGACGCGACCATCGCCGCCAGCAGCGCGCCAGCGGAATCAGGCGGCGAAGGCGTGCGGGCAGGGCTCATGGCGCAAGCCGACGACAAGCCGGAAGTCGAGCGAACGACGCTGCTTTGCATGACCGGCCCCGTCATCAGCATCAAGATGCCGATCGTCGAGACCGGCAGCAGATCGCGCATCGGCACCCTCGTCTTTCGCTGCCCGATCAGTGGGCTGGGCCCCATTCCCGAAGCCGAGCGGGCGATCCTCATCTCCGCGACCGTGACCGGAATCATACTGGCATTCCTGGCCGCCACGCTTCTCACTCCCGCCCTCACGCGACCCTTGGTCGGAGCCGCCGAGGCGGCGAGGAACATCGCTGCCGGTGATTTCAGCGCCCGCGTCGCGGAGACCGGCCCGGGCGAGATGCGATCCCTCGCCGCCAGCGTCAACACGATGGCGGCGGAGCTCTCCGATGCTTTCCAGCGTCTCGAGGGCGAGCGCGACCGACTGCGCGATCTCGAGCGCATGAGGCGAGACTTCATCGCCAACGCCTCCCACGAGCTTCGCGCGCCGCTGACCTCGATCCAAGGCTTCGTCGGCGCTCTCAAGGACGGCACGGCGCGCACCGAGGAGCAGCAGCGACGCTGCATTGACGTATCGCTCCAGCAGGCGACGATCATGCGCCGGCTCGTGGACCAACTCCTGGAGCTTTCGCGGCTGCAGTCCGGCACGATACAACTGGAGAAGGAGCCGTTGGACATCGCGGACGTGGTGAAGGACGCCGTCGCCGGGATGACGCCTCAGGCGCTGGCGGGCGGGGTCGAACTGCGGGTCGATGCTCCTTCGGCATCGGTCGACGGGGACGGCCACATGCTCTCTCGGGTCGTGGCGAACCTGCTCGATAACGCCATCCGCGTCGCTCCCCAGGGGTCGGCTGTGGAGGTGTCCGTGACCGCCTCCGCCGACCGCGCACGCGTCACCGTCAGCGATCGCGGCCCCGGCATCCTCGAGGAGGACCTCGCGCTCATCTGGGAGCGCTTCTACAAAGCCGACCACGCCCACACGCGCGACACCATCGGCGCAGGCCTCGGCCTCGCGATTGCAAAGGAGATCGCGACTCGTCACGGAGGCGCCGTCGGCGCAGAGAACCGCGAAGACGGCGGCGCGTCGATCTGGTTCGAACTGCCGAGGACGGCAACGCAGAAGGCATAACGCAGAAATTGAAAAACGGCGAACGACCGGAGGCAGCGCGCCTCGTGCCGTTCGCCGTCGCCGTTACCCCCTCCCTACGCGCTCGAAGAGCGCAAGGGAGGGGGCAAGGGGGTAGGAGGCCGTTGCCGTTCTCCCCCTCTCTACACCTCCACCCTTCTCCCTTCCCTCTCACTCCGATACGCCGCCTGCACCGTCGCCACTGCATCTCTGGCCTCTGCGAGTGTGACCTCAGACTTCTTGTCCTCCACGATGCAGGTCAGGAAGTGGTCCACCGTCTTACCGATGGCCCACCAGTTGACTTGTGGCGGGTTGTGAACCTTGACGGCGGCGAAGTCCCCTCCCTGGAAGTGCACCAGGGGCATTTCGTCCTCGGGGTCGTCGCGGATCAGCAGCGATCCTTCGGTGCCGACGATGCGTCGCTCCTCCGACCAGCGATCCCCGGTCGCCGAGTAAGTCACCACAATGCTCGCCAGCGCCCCAGTCTCCATCTCCATCGCCACCGCGCTGGTATCGTCCGCCTTGTTTTTCGGCTCGACGATGAGGCGCTTCGTCATCGCCGAGACGGTCTTCGCGCGCCCCAGCAGGTGCTGCAACACGTAAACCGCGTGATAGCCCGTGTCGAACAGCGCCCCGCCGCCGGCCCTCTCCCAGTCGCCTTTCCAGCTTCCCGGATCGTTCATGCGCGCGAACTCGTTGCCGATGATCGTGACCGCCGCGAGGAACGGCTTGCCGACGGCCCCGGCATCCATCATCTGCTTCGCCTTCACGTGCGCCGGAAGCATCCGCTGGCAGAGCGCGCAGAAACAGCGGCGACCCGTCTCGGCGGCGAGCGCGATGATCTCGTCGCACTGCTCCACGTTCATCGCCAGCGGCTTCTCCAGGATCACATCTTTGCCCGCGCGGAGGGCTTCAGTTGCGATGGGATGATGCAGATAGTGAGGGGTGCAGATATCGACGACGTCGACCTCGCCGAGGATCTCCCGGTAGTCGGCGACGGAGCGCTTGATGATTCCAAACTCGCGCGAGAGCGCCTCGCGAGCCTCATCACCGGGATCGGCCAGGTACACTTCGCTGACGTGGCGGCTGCGAACGAATTCATGCAGATGCGGGCGTGAGATGCCTCCAGCCCCGATCTGCCCGACGCGTAGCGACATGGGAATTCACCTCGATCGTGGGAGTAACGTTACCGGCCCTGGGGTTGCGGAGCGTCCGCATCGGCCTTGACGGCTGGCGCGGGAGTCACAGGCCGTTTGCGATGGGGGTGCGGCGGGATGATCCCCATGCTCGTGGCTTTCACGGCGTGGGTGCCTTTGAGGCAGTTCCCATCGGAGCTAGGATCAGATGCGGTAATGCTGTCGCCGGGGGATAGGTAGTACCAATACGCGGCCCACATCGCGCCCATGCACAGAATGACAATGATGATGATCGCATACGTCGGAGCTTGCCTGGACAGCACCGGCCGACCTCCTTCCTGAGCAATCAACGAATGCGCGCAAAGCCCGCAGGAGCGTCCGGGCCGGTGGATTCCAATGTGTCCGCTCGCGCATTCTCCGCGTGCGAGCGGACTACCTCCTCGGACTCTTCCTCGATGTGTGGGTAGGTTGATCCCGCCGGGGCGGGACTGAACAGACCACCTCGACACGTGGCCGCTATCCGTGCCGTCGCGTCCGCAGGACGCCCGGCCCCGCCGCAGGCGGGGACC
>CAYWBK010000354.1:0-6811 GCA_964455745.1 uncultured Armatimonadia bacterium | reverse complement strand
TGAATCATCCGCCGAACATGAAGCAGGCCGGACTTTTGCAATTGGCTCTATAGACGCTATTTTAGCGCACTATGGGGTCCGGTCGCATTGCCGGGCACAGCCCGGCGCGGAGAGTGCTCCTACAGACTTTTGCAATTGCCTCCTTTGACAACCTAAATCGGTAATGGCAAGTGGGAGCAGTGTGACGTTGCCGTGCCGCCGCGTCCGCAGGACGCCCGGCCCCGCCACAAGCGGGGCCCCTCAGCCGGACGCTTCAGCGTCCGGGGCACCTTGGGTCTCGCCACGGCGGGAACATCCGTCTGCGGACGGGAACATCCGTGATGGCGGCCGCGAACCGGACGCTAAAGCATCGTACCTGTTTAGCGACTGTTTCCTCAGACTATGTGGTAGCGCGATTTATCGCGCCAAATGCGGGCCGAACTGCCCTCCGCCCATTGCGCCGTCAGTTGCGAGCAAGCACTCCGTCGAAGTCGAAGCGTTGGTAACTATACGACGTGATTCGCGCGATAAATCGCGCTGCCACATGGTCTGGAAGAAGTGTCGCCAAACACATACAAAGCGTCCGGTTGAGGGGCCTTCGGCGGACCGCCCTGCGGGCGGTAAACGCCCTGCGGACGGTCTGCGCCCTACGAACGAGGAGAGGGGAGCGTGATTACCGATTTGAGTTGTCAAAGAGCATAACCGCGCATCCACATGGTCAAGGAGGATAACCCGAATCGGTGGGTCGAGATGGCGTGGTACGATGGAGAAATGGCGACTCAGGTGCGCTCAGTCACACTGCGAATATCCGCAGTCGTGGCACTTGCTGCAGCCCTCTTCGTGGTACAGCACGCCGCCGCAGTCGGGGCAGGCTCCGGCGTGGCCGAAGCTCTTGCCGTTGAAGTTGATCGAAAGTTGCTTGCCCTCCGGGTGGATGGTGCGCTCGATGGCCTTGGCGAAGGCGTCGGCGCAGGACAGAATCTTCCCGCCGCCTTGTTCCCACGAGGGCATGTGGCAGGAGATGCCGCGAAGCTCCTTGATGACGTGCTCGGCGTCGACGCCGCAGCGGAAAGCGAGGGAGGCGAGGCGGGCGAGCGCCTCGGTCTGCGAGGCTGCGCAGCCCCCGGCCTTGCCCATGTTGCCGAAAATCTCGAACGGGCCGCTCTCGTCATAGTTGACGGTAATATACAGCTTGCCGCAGCCGGTGTTCATCATGCGCGTGGTGCCCGACACCACCGACGGGCGCGGCTGAGGCACGACGGTGGCAGCGAGGACAGGCTCGGGCTGCTTGGCGGCCTCGGTCTTGCCGGTGCGCAGCACCTGCGCGTCGCGGCTGCCGTCGCGGTAGATCGTGACGCCCTTGCAGCCGAGATCGTAGGCGAGGTTGTAAACCGAGGCGACATCCTCGACTGTGGCGGTGTTCGCGAAGTTGACCGTCTTGGAGACCGCGTTGTCGGTGAACTCCTGGAAGGCGGCCTGGATGCGGGTATGCCAGGCGGGCGACACATCGTGGGCCACCGTAAAGACGTGCACCACGTCGGACGGGATGCCGGGGACCTCGTGCAAGGTGCCTTTCGCGGCGACCTCCTTGATGAGATCGGGGGTGTAGAAGCCACGGTCGCGGGCGACCTGCTCGAACAGCGGGTTGACCTCGACCAGCTCGTCGTTGTCCATGACGTGGCGGCTGAAAGCGACCGCGAACAGCGGCTCGATCCCGCCCGAGGCCCCGGAGATGATGCTGATGGTGCCGGTCGGCGCGATGGTGGTCGTGGTGGCGTTGCGGAACTTCCAGCCACCGTTCATCTTCGGGAAGACGCTCTTCTCATAGTTCGGGAACGGCCCGCGGACTTCCGCCAATTCACGAGATGCCGCCCGGGCCTCGTCGCGAATGAACTGCATGACCTGGCGGGCCATCGCGACGGCCTGCTCGGAATCGTACGGAATGCCCATCTGAATGAGCATGTCGGCGAAGCCCATGACGCCGAGGCCGATCTTCCGGTTGGCCTTCGTCATGTCCTCGATCTCGGGCAGTGGGAAGTGGTTCATGTCGATGACGTTGTCGAGGAAGTGAACCGCCAGGCGCACCGTTCGGCCCAACCTGTCCCAGTCCATCTCGGCGTGCATGATCTCGCCGGAAGTCATCAGGGAGAGGTTGATCGAGCCGAGGTTGCACGATTCGTACGGCAGCAGCGGCTGCTCGCCGCACGGGTTCGTGCTCTCGATTTCGCCGATTTCGGGGGTCGGGTTGTAGGCGTTGATGCGGTCGATGAAGATGACGCCCGGCTCGCCGCTCCCCCACGCGGCCTGGACGATCTTGCCGAACACTTCCTCGGCATCGAGTTGGCCGACGATGGCTTTCGTGCGCGGGTTGATGAGGTCGTACGGCTTCTGGTTGCGCGCCGCGCGCATGAACTCGTCGGTGACGGCGACGGAGATGTTGAAGTTCGTCAGCTTCGTCAGGTCGGTCTTGCACTCGATGAATTTGAGGATGTCGGGGTGATCGACTCGCAGGACGGCCATGTTCGCGCCGCGACGGGTGCCGCCTTGCTTGATCGTCTCGGTCGCCGAATTGAAGACCGACATGAACGACACCGGCCCGGAGGCGGTGCCCTTCGTCGAGCCGACGATGTCGCCCTCGGGCCGCAGACGCGAGAACGAGAAGCCGGTGCCGCCGCCGCTTTGGTGAATCAGCGCGGTGTTCTTCACCGTCTCGAAGATCGATTCCATCGCGTCTTCGACGGGGAGCACGAAGCACGCCGAAAGCTGCTGCAGGCCCCTGCCGGCATTCATCAGCGTCGGGCTGTTGGGCATGAACTCCAGCGACGCCATCGCCGCGTGGAACCCCACCGCGCGCTCACGCACCTGCTCGGGGCCGGCGCCGTAGAGGGCATCGGCCTGGGCGATGTTCTCGGCCACCCGCCAGAACATCTCATCGGGGCTCTCGATGACCTTGCCCTCTTTGTCCTTCTTCAGATAGCGACGCTGCAGGACGGTCAGAGCGTTTTCGGTAAGATGCTTCTCGGCGATGCGGGGAACAGTGTCGGTGACTGGCATGGTTCATCCCTCGGGTCAAGCGGTGCTGTCGTCTGAGCGGGGCGCCGGGGTCTCGGACGGGACCGTCAACGTTGCGACAATGGCACGCGCCGGGCAAGTCTGGTTGTGCCGCTACACTACTATGATACCCGTGAGGAGAGGGGGAGAAGCGACCTTATAGTATACCCACCGGAGAGCTGTGTTAAGCTTTCCCTATCCAATGCTACACGGGATTACACTATAGATACCGCCTCGGTACTCGTCAAGACTCAGTCCCAGTCACACAGATTAAGGTTTTGCGGCTTGCCCGGAGGCCGTGAGAATCCCGTATAGCCTGCTGCCCCCTGCTTTGCTATGAAGCATGATAATGCAAGTGTTTCCTATCTTAACGCGCAGGGTCCTCGAAAGCTTGCGATGAGGACGACGGAGCGCCGCGGCATCTTAAGCTTGCCGCGGCGCTCCGATCAGGACAGGGGGGGCAAACCCCAACACTGTTCACTTAAGCTGTGAAGTGTCTTCGCCCGCGTAGCAGGGGACCCCACAGTGTCAGCGGAGCGCGCGGGGTCCCCGCCCGCCTTCGGCGGGCACCCCGCGCCTAAGTAAACAGCATTGGGGCAACCCCCGATGCCGCCTGATGTCGCGTCATTCTCCGCAGCAGCAACACCCACCGGCTTTCACGGTCATCGGTTTGCCGCAGCAACTAACCTCGACGTCGCTGCATGTGCTGCACTTGTCATCTTCACACGCCTTGGTGACCGTCAGTTCCAGATTGCAGTCCTCACACTGACAGACCAATACGTCCCCTTGCTTGACTTGCATGTCGATTGCCTCCTGTTCGTGCGAACGGTGCCCGTAGGCGCCATTATGCCGTGGGTGTTGCTCGGCCGGGGGACATAGTCCGGGCCGAGCGACGGCCTCGCACGAACAGAATTAACCGTATTGCCACAATATTCCTTCTTTTACAACACGATAAAACATAAAAGGGCGGCCATATATGAATCGAGAAGACAGAACAGCCCTACTCCGTTCCGCCCCGCCAACAACGCGGAACGGGCCAGCCTCCCGTGCCGGAAGGGGAGAGGCAAACGGCCGCGGGCGAGACGCCCGCGGGGGCTCTCGAGGCGGCGCGACGGCCTACGTCACCGCATCCTCCGGCGATTCGCCGGCCTCGCGGACGACCTTCGCCACCGCCATGAACTTGTCGCCCTCGTCGAGGTTGACGATCTTCACGCCCTGGGCGTTGCGGCCCGTCTGGCGGATCTTGTCCACGGGCATTCGGATCAGGACGCCCTGCTTCGTGATGCACATAATCTCATCCTCGGGATCGACCACTAAGACCCCCACCACGAACCCGTTCTTCTCGGTGATCTGTAGCGTCATCACGCCCTGAGTATTGCGGCCCTGGCAGCGGTAGTCGGCCAGAGGCGTGCGCTTGCCGAGGCCTTTCTCTGCGACCACGAGCAGGTCGCGCTTGTCGTCCTTGTTCAGCACTGCGAGGCACTCGATCCGGTCGCCCTTGCGCAAGTGGATCGCCGACACGCCGGCGGCGTTGCGGCCCATCGGGCGCACGTCCTCCTCGGAGAAGCGCAGCGCCTTGCCCTCGCGGGTGGCGACGAGGACGTCCTTCGTGCCGTCGGTCCACAGGACCCACAGAAGCTCGTCCTTCTCGGCCAGATTGATCGCATTCAGGCCCAGGGTCTTATAGACCGTATCGAACTCCTTCAACGCGGTCTTCTTGATGGTGCCGCCCCTGGTGCACATCACCAGATAGCCGCCCACATCGAAGCTGGCGATGGGGATCATGGCGGTGATGGACTCGCCGGGCTGCAGCGGCACGAGGTTCACCACCGGCGTGCCACGGGCCGTCCGGCTGGCGATCGGCACCTGGTAGGCCTTCATGCGGTAGACCTTGCCGGTGTTGGTGAAGCAGAAGATGATGTGATGGGTCGTCGCCACGAAGAGGTCCTTGACGATGTCCTCTTCCTTCTTCGTCAGCGCCACCACGCCGCGCCCGCCGCGCCGCTGCAGGCGGTAGGTATCCACCGGCAGGCGCTTGATGTACCCGTCGCGGGTGATGGTGATCGTCATGTCCTCCTGGGCGATGAGATCCTCCATCTCGATATCATCGGCTTCGTCGGGGATGATGCGGGTCTTGCGCTCGTCGCCGAACTCGCGCTTGATGGTGCGAAGCTCTTGCTTGATGACCTCGGACTTGCGCTCTTCGGACGCCAGGATGCCGTTGTACTCGTCGATCTCTTTGCGGAGGCTGTCCATCTCCTTGTCCAGCTCGATGCGCGACAGGCGGGTGAGCTGGCCGAGCTGCAGGCTTAGGATCGCCTCGGCCTGCCGCTCGGAGAAGTCGAAGTTGGACATGAGCCCGTGGCGCGCCTCTGTGCGGTTGGCGCTGGCGCGGACGAGCGCAATGACCTCGTCGATGATGTTGATCGCCTTCAGCAGACCCTCGACGATGTGCGCGCGCTCCTCGGCCTTGCGCAGGAGGAAGCGGGTGCGGCGGGTGATGACCTCGCGCCGGTGGAGCAGGAACTGCTCCAGAAGCTCCTTGAGGTTAAGTTGACGCGGCACGAGCGCCCCGGCGACGGGCACCAGCACGAGCATGTTCGCGGCGAAGGTGGTCCGCAGGTTCGTGTGCTTGTACAGATTGTTGAGGACCACGTTGGGGTTGGCATCGCGCTTAAGCTCGATGACCATCCTCATGCCCTTGCGGTCGGACTCGTCGCGCAGATCGGAGATGCCATCGATCTTGCCCGCCTCGATGAGCTTGGCGATCTGCTTGATGAGCGCAGACTTGCCGATCTGGTACGGCAACTCGGTGACGATAATCGCCTGTCGGTTGCCGCGGTCCATCGGCTCGATGATCGCGCGAGCCTGCATGACGACCGAGCCGCGCCCGGTGTGAAAATACTGCCGGATGCCTTTCATGCCCAGGATCAGCCCGGCGGTGGGAAAGTCGGGGCCCTTGATGTGCTTCATCAGGCCCTCGATGGTGATGTTCGGATCATCGAGAAGCGCGATAGCGCCATCCACGACCTCGTTGAGGTTGTGCGGCGGGATTTCCGTTGCGTAAGCGACGGCGATGCCCGAGGCGCCGTTGCACAAGAGATTCGGAAACATGCCCGGCAGGACGCTGGGCTCCTGGTTGCGCTCGTCGTAGGTGGGCCTAAAGTCCACCGTCTCCATGTCGATGTCCGCGAGCATCGCCATCGCGACGGACGAGAGCCGCGCCTCGGTGTAACGGGCGGCGCCGGCGGGGTCGCCGTCGACGGAGCCGAAGTTGCCCTGCGGATCGACGAGGGGATAGCGGGCATTGAAGTCCTGCCCCATGCGCACGAGGGCGTCATAAATGGACGCATCTCCGTGCGGGTGGTAGGTCTTCATCGTCTCACCGACGATGGCCGCGCACTTGGAGTGCGGGCGCTCGGGGACGAGATTGTCGTCGTGCATCGCGGTGAGGATGCGTCGCTGCGAGGGCTTCAGCCCATCGCGCACATCCGGCAACGCGCGGGCGGTGATGACCGACAGCGCAAAGCGCGTATAGCTGTCAGTCATCTCGTCCTGCAACGAGACGGGGGATAGCCTACCGACGGTTGGATCGTGTTCTTCGGGCATAAGGGTCACCTAGGGAAACGTGGGACAGTGGATTCGGAATGTTGGGCTGGACAGCGGGCGACGGCCCGATGTCGAGTTAATCCTGCGTTCAGTGTCGCCCCTTCGGGGCTGACTCGTGGAGAGGGCGTCTGGATTCCAGGGGCTTGCGCCCCTGGCTAGAGGCTGACGACCC
>CAYWBK010000353.1:0-6820 GCA_964455745.1 uncultured Armatimonadia bacterium | reverse complement strand
GATACCTGGAGGGTAGCTCTTTTCGTCTCTACCTACAACTGGCGAACGCACCCTTTTTGCGTTGCTTCATTGCGCGTCGCAGAGTATGATGTTGTGCCGCAGGAGACCGCGCGTGTCGCGTGGCCGTATTTGCGTGTCTGTGACATCTGAATCACACCTGAGAGAGTGCATATATGGCGTCGAAACCGAGTGCGCAGGACCTGGTTGCGAAGATTGACAAAGAACCGAGACAGCTTCTACCCGCCGCGGCGCGAGAGAGGATCATGGCCCGATGGGAGGCCGCCGACACCGATGACGCCCGCGAGGCGATCATGTCGGATGCCGCGAAAAACCTCGCGGTCGCCCCAAATAACCCCGAGGCCCTGTTCACCGCCGCATACGGTCACGAGTTGGTGGAAGACGGCGAGAATGCGGGCAAGGGCTATCTGCGGCTGGCACGGACCCTCGCAGCGGCGGAGAACTGGGTCGATGTGCGCGAGGTCACCTTGCGAGCGCTGCCGCTCTGGGGCGACTACCGGCTGGCGCGCTTGCTTCTAGGGGCCGACAACCGCATCGCCGACGAAGAGCAGAAAGCCGAGGACATCGCCCTCGCCCGCCTGCACTGCCCCGAATCCCCGGACGTTCTATGGCTGACCAGCCAGGCCGCCGACGCGGACGGCAATGAGCACGACGCAGCGCGTTTCGCGGCGGTGGCGCTGAAACGATATGTTGAACTCAAGGACGGCGGGCGGGCGGAGGAGCCACTGCTGCGGGTGCTCGAGACCGGCGACCGCGTGTACCTCGGCGACATGATCGAGCTGCTGCCGAAGATGATCGCGGAGGACCTCGGGGCGCTGGTCGTCACGGCGCTGGACTTCGGTCTTCCTGAGATCCGCAAGTGCGGCCTGATCCCGCAGTTGATCGCGGCGCTCGAGAATGTGCTTGTCCACGGCAAGCCGCCCGACTGGATGCGTGGCACGTATGTCGACATCCTCGCCGAATCACTGGGCGGCAAAGAGCGCCTCAAGGACATCATCGCCGACTCGAAGATCGCCGACGAGGGCGCGCCGTTCGAGAAAGCCCTTGCGCGCTTCCGCGAGCTTTGCGTGTACCGGCCCGGGGCATACATCGAGCACAATACCTGGGGCATCGGCGAGATTCAGGCGAACGACGGGTCGGCGCTGGTCATTGATTTCGCGGATCGGCAGAGCCATAAAATGGACTTGCAGATCGCGCGCCGCGCGCTCAGGCCGCTTGACGACAATCTCCTGCGTGTGGTGGCCTTCCGCGACCCCGAGACCCTCACCCGCGAGGCCGCCGAAGACCCCATCGCGCTGGTCGTGCGGGCGGTCAAGGAGGTCCCCGGCGACGCGACCGCCAAGGAGATCAAGCCGCTCCTCGCCAACATCGCCTTCCCGGAGAACCACTGGACGAACTGGTGGCGGGAGGCGCGCACACGAGCGGCGACCGACCCGCGTATTGACGCTTCGAAGGTGCACAAGGGCGTGTATGCGCTTGCGAAAGAGGGCCAGGTCGTTGCCGAGGTCGAGCTTCCGCCGCTGGACACGAAGAAAGGCCTCAAGGGCGCCGTCCTCGCGATCGGGCGCATGATAAAGCAGAACCCGGCGATCGAGGCGCAGGTGCGCGAGCACTACGGCCCGCAACTTCGCAAGTGGGCCGCCGAGGCCAACAACCCTGACGACCGGCTACGGGGCCTTGTCTACCTGAGCCGCTGGTACCCCGATGACCGCGCACACTGGGTCTCGGCAGCCGGCGATTCCTTCGCCGCGCGCCGCACCGGAGTCGTGTGTCTTTCCACCCCGGAAGACCAGGCGAAGCTGCTTGAGCTGGGCCTCGCCTCCGGAGCGTGGAAGGAAGCCGCGCTGTCGGGCCTGGCCTCACGGTTCACCTCGATCCGCCAACAGGCCGCTGACGTGCTCGCCGAACGCCTCGGTGAGGGCCTCGTGTCTGCACTGAACGCCTCTTTGCTGGAGGCCACTCGCCACCCGCAGGAGGCCTTATCTATCGCCGACCAGTGCCTGCAGGGCACGCTGCCGCTGCCCGAAGGCACGTGCCCCAACCCGTGGGACCTCCTCCACGCGACGCTGCTCGTCCTGATCTCCGCCGAATCGAAGACGCTGTACAATGAGGCGCTGGAAGTCCTCGACCCGCAAGATGAACTCGCGCGCCGACTTGTGGGCACCGAATGCCCGCCGGATGCGCTGGAGCGTTTCGAGGCGACCTCGGCCCGGTACGAATTGCTCAGCGTTGCGGCGGAAGCGGCCGTTCGCCTGCTGACCGACACGGGGCATGAGGAGATGATCGGGCCGGTCCTCGGAGAGCGCTATGTCGATAAAGGCGAGGACCTCATCGGACTGCATTTCTCGCCGCGAGTGACGCTCATGACCCAGGCAACCTACGACCGCAGCCGCGCCGAGGTCGAGACCATGCGCCGCGAACTCGCGACAACCATCCCCCAGGAAATCGCCGCCGCACGAGCGCTGGGCGACCTGCGCGAGAACGCCGAATACCACGCCGCCCGCGAGAAACAGGGCATTATGACGGCGATGGAGAAGACCCTCAGCGGGGAGCTTCAGCAGGCGCGCATCATCGACGGCCTGCAGATGCCCGACGGCGTCGTCGGCGTCGCGACGGTGGTCACGTTGCGCCATCTCGACACCGACGAAACCCAGGACCTATGGCTCCTGGGGCACCGTGACAATGAGATGTACGATGCGATCAACTACCGCGCGCCTTTGGGGCAGGGCCTTTGTGGCAAGAAGGTCGGGGAACTTGTGGAGGTTGAACTGGACGGTTCGACGGCGCGGTTGGAGATCGTCGCAGTGAGGCACCGATCACCCGTCGGGGAGCCGACGAAGCTGCCGGTGCCGGAGCCGCCCGAGGCAAGATAGTCGCTCGGCTTCGGCCATTGTCGGGTGGCTGGGACCAGGAGAGGGGTTGACCACAAGAACCCGAAAGCACTAGACGGCCAAACTGCCGGGACCTGCAGGGTCGTTTCGCGATTTTGTGTCTTCGTGGTCCAAGCTGTTCGTCCGTTCCACGGCTGTAGGCGCAGCGCGTATAGGTCGAAGTCCAGAGCATTAAGCGGGAGACAGAGCCACCATGAAAGCCATCCGTTTCCTCGGCAACAGCCAGGTCGAAATCGCCGAGCTACCGAATCCGGCGCCGAACGCGGACCAGGTTCTCATCGAAGTCAAGGCCAGCGGTCTTTGCGGCAGTGAGCTGGGGGCTTACCGCGGCCCGAACGCGATGGACAGCAACGCCGGTCACGAGGTCGCCGGGATCGTCGCCGACCCGAACGGCCACCCGCAGTGGGAAGTCGGCGACCGCGTCGGCGTCTTTACGCTGCAAGGTTGCGGCAAGTGCCGGTGGTGCCGCGCGGGCAAAGACACCTTCTGCGATGAGGTCGGTGTGCCCAGCGCCACTCACAGCCAGTACAGCGCCTCACGCGCGCATTCGATGGTGAAGCTGGACGACGATATCTCGTTCCCCATCGCGGTGCTGCTGTGCGGCGACGGGATCGGCGTGCCGTACGGATCGGCCCTGAAGGCCGGCGTCAAAGCGGGCGACATCACCTGCGTTTTCGGCTGCGGACCGGTGGGGCTGGGCATGGTGCTGCTCCAGTCATTTCTGGGCGCGCACGTCATCGCGGTCGACGTCAACCCGACGCGTTTGGGGTTCGCAGAGAAGATGGGGGCGTGGCAGACGGTCAACTCGGCCGAGACCGCAGACCTTGTCGCGACGCTGCGAGACATGACCGACGGCGCCGGTCCGGACAAGTGTTTCGAGGCCGCCGGTCGTCAGGACACGTTGGACGTGGCGATGAAGGCGACCGTGCCCGAGGGCGTCATCTGCTGCGTCGGGCACGGCCCACAGCAGATCAACCCCCAGGACCTCATCGCCAAGCGCAACCTGACGATCATGGGCAACTGGATCGCCCATCCGGGCTACTACTGCGACATCCTGGCGATGTACCGGGCCGGCCTGCCGCTCGAGAAGCTTATCACCGCGACGATGCCGTACACCGAGGCTTCCGAAGCGTACAAGCGCGCCGCCGAGGGCACCGAAGCCAAGATCGTATTCGAGTGGTAGATACTCCTTCGGGGGCCGCATGATCCAGAGCTTGGCGGCTCACCTTCCAAGACCGTTCAGATACTGCAATCTGCGCCGCGACTACCGAATTTATTCCGATGTTCAACATAGATTCTTCGGCGATGCACGTGTATCATTAAACGTTTCGTGCCATAAAAGGTCTCACGCGCGCGGCATGGAGACCAAATCAACGGAGGAGGAGTCACATGCGTACACGGACCGGGGGTTTCACCCTCATCGAACTGCTGGTGGTCATCGCTATCATCGCGATCTTGGCCGCAATCCTATTCCCCGTATTCGCCCGAGCGAGAGAGAAGGCGCGTCAGACGAGCTGTCTGTCGAACGTAAAGCAACTCGGTCTTGGCTTCATGATGTATGCGCAAGACTACGACGAGACCCTGCCGGGCGTAAACTATGGCAACAGCCCAGGCCAGGTCTGGCCGTGGCAAGAGTGGCCGAACACCCCCGGCTGGCCCGCCGTTTTTCAAGACCCCCTGTACGCCTACACCAAGAACGACCAACTCCTGCAATGCCCCAGCGATGCAGGCGCCGGCTGTCGCTGGTATGACGCCAACGGGATCAGTTACGGCTACAGCGAATACCTGTACAACTCCAACTACAACCTTGACAAGCTCGCCACGCTGGGGAACGAGCCGGCGGGCGTTGCCGCCATCACCATGATCGCCGAGACGTGGGCGAGTGGCATCTACAACGACTGGGACAACGAGGCCGGCACCGGCAGCACCGACGGCCTGGACCGCGTGCGCTTCACCAACTACAGCCCCTTCGTGTCACGTCACTCTGGCACGATCTTCGGCTATGTTGACGGGCACGCGAAGTTCATAGCACAGAACGCAATGGTCAGCTACGCCCTTTCATCGGGCTGGAGCGACCTCCGGGAGCGCCCCGTGATCTTGCCGACTGCCGTCGAGCCGTAGCCTGACAGTCACGCAACGCGGCGGCGCGTCCATCTCTGGGCGCGCCGTTTGCGTTTCCGGGATACATAAAAGCGTTACGTGCGTGCGAGGCATACCTGCCGCATCCTGCTCACTCTTCACATACAGAGAAGGAATCGGGGGATGAAGCCTTACACCTCATCCGCCGAAGCCGAGTACCCCCACGGGCTGCCCACTTGCGGCACCTTCGGTCGCGGCGGTTCCTCGCCCGGAGTCAGTGACTGCAGGAGTTCGACCGAGGCATCCTCGATCATCTCTCCCGCCTCGGGCACGAGCTTGCTCGTCCAGGCCATGCGCGGCTCGTAGCCGCCGCCGTGAGGCCCCATCGCCTCGGCGGTCGGCACATAACCGATACAGCCGTTCGCCAACTCCACCACCCACGTGTACGGGAAGTTCGACCGCTGCTTGATGTTCACGCCGAACTCGCAGAAATACTCCGCCGCGTTCGCCACCCACGCCGCCGGGCCGACCTGGATCGCCTGGACTTCACAGGGCACCTCGGGTTCCCACTTGTTCGCCTCATGCAGCAGGACGATGTCCCGCGCGAAGAGCCACTCGGAGTCATTCGGGTCGCCAGTCTTCACCAGGTCGAGGACCTGCCGGAAGCGCTCCTCGGTGACTTCGCGCGTCGCAATCGGGAAAATCGTGCGCGTGGCGGCGACCGGAAGCAGCTCGGCAGGCTCGGCATCGGCGATGACCTTGATCGCCTCAGCGGCGACCTTCTGTCCGATCCGCCGCGCCCACTTCTCGCCAAACTCGACCTCCTGCAGCGACTGGTTGTCGACCTGGGTGACATCGCCGCAAGCGCCGTTGAGGAACACAACCCCGGCCGAGGGGTTTACCGCGCTCTTGATCGTTTCGCGCATGTAGTGGATCCAGTCGGCGGAGATCCCGCCCGTGCCGACGGTGCCGTGGAGGGTGAAGTTGACGACCGCGCCGAGGAACTGGCCATCCGGCGACCAGGCGCTGAGCACACCGACCTCCGGGTCCGCCGGCCCGGCAGGCTCGACGATGTCCGGGTTGCCCTTGCCGGGGTGGGTCGCCTGAGTGCCGTCTTTCATCTTGAAGCGGCGGTTGAAGACGACGGTGCGCTCCTCGCCGCGTCCGACGGCCAGCTTCGCGGGCTGCTTGCGCTGATCGGCCATGATGACCGCAGTGGCGATCTGCAAGCTGACGTTGCGCAGGTACTCGGGGTCGGCGGCGGGGGACTTGTTGATGGCGAGGTCCTCGCACAGCGCCGGATCGAAGGCGCGCGCATACTCGCCCGGCACCGCCCCGACGCACGGCCCGCCACCGTGGGTGTGCGAGGCCCCGATCATCACGTGCGATCCGGGGATGCCGGTTCGTTCTTCAACGATCGCGCGCGCTCTCTCGACCACCGACCGCTTCACCGAGAGGTTGTCGATCCCGACGAGAGCGACCCGAGTTTCGCCGTCGTCAATGACCACGGCGGTGGCGAGGAGCGGATCGTGGATGCTCTGACCGAAGGCCTTTGTGAAGCCTCCGGGCACTTCCTTGCCGATAGGCGGCGTGATATCTGCGGCGGCGAATCCGACTTGCATGGGGAACCTCCCTCATAGTACGACTACGCTGGCTGCCTGCATGAGATGCCGTGCAGGGAAACGGACGACGATTAACCACAGGGCACAGTAAGCGGCAACCTCCCTGAACGCCCATCATGGGGCAGGCAGTGAGGGCAGACGGGCCGTTTCCCAGGCGTTCTCTGTGCCCTCTGTGGTAGTCTGGGAAGTCGGGCGCTCCTGAGAGATGAA
>CAYWBK010000352.1:0-6847 GCA_964455745.1 uncultured Armatimonadia bacterium | reverse complement strand
GCGCTCTTCGATCTTCCCCACCCACATCTTCACCTGATGGCGGTAGTCCAGCGTCTGCTGCAGGGCGTTGAGGATGTCCGCGGGTTTGCCGGTGGTCTTGTCCGCGTAGGTCACGAAGTGGCTGGTCGGGCTGGCCGCCTCGATCCCCACTCCGCCCCAGCCCCCGCCGGGGCCGACCATGTGCGTCGTTGCGATCTCCGGGGTTATCAGGCCCAGCAGGAAGCCGTCACTGCGGAACTTCGCCCCCCAGGTGGTGTCGCGTCCCTCGTTGTGCTTTTGCTCGCCTGACTTGCAGACCGGCTCGGTGTGCCCGTTCGAGAAGATCGCGGTACCGGGCATCGGCATGTCGGCGGCGAAGCTGTGCACATCGTCGTAGTCCCAGTAGAAGCCGACGCCCCGATCCAGCATCACCTCGACCCAGGGCAGGCCGGCGTAGAACTCCAGCACTTTCTCGGCCCCGGTGGTCTTCGACTTGCCCCGGAACCGCACCATCACCGGGCCGTTCGCCTCGCGCTTGAGGTCGAACTGCGCGTCGCGGTCGTCGAAGCCCGAGTCCGCGAAGCCGTGGTAGCTGGTCTCGCCGGGGTCGGTCACACTCGCATTGCCGAGCGCCTTGACCTGCCACACGTGCAGGTGCATCCCCTGCTTGCCCAGCAGAGCCTTGTACCGGCTGTTCTCGACCCAGGCTCCGCGCGGGTCATCGGTGGCGCTCACGCGCTCAGGCGGCGCGGTTGGCGCCGGGGCGTTCCCGCCGATGGCATCGAAGTAAAGCTCGTAGTACCGCGACGATTTGGCGGCGGTCTGCCCGGACATGATGAACACGATGTTGCCGCTCACCTTGTCGGAGCCGTCGAACTGGCACGGGACCTCGCCGATGATCTCCCCGGTCGGCTTGCACTCTACCAGGCGCAGGGAGACGGAGTTGAGATCGCCTGTGATCGAGCCGAGGTTCACGCGCATCTCGACCGGGCAATCGGTGCGGTCCACATCAGCCGCGTCGACCTTGATCGGCAGGCGATACGCCCAACGCTTGTCCCACCAGGCCGCATCGGCCGGGAGGAGCGGCTGCGGAGCCGGGGCGGCCTTCATGTTGCGGATCGTGGTCTCGACAATCGACAGGCCCAGTGGGCCGCCGTCGGGGATATTGCCGGTCTTATCGAGGCTGGTGATCGCTGCGTTCACCTTGTCTTCCTCGTCGGCGACCTGTCTGATAAGGCCGTCGTACCGGCCGAGAATGCCGTCGCGCGAGTATGGGCGGTTTTCCAGGTCCCACAGGCGCTTGTACTCAGTCCGCATGCCGGTCAGCGTCGTGTGCAGCGCTGTGAACGACTTCAGCGCGTCCTGCAGAGCCTGCTTCGCCGGCGTGGGGTTCGAGGGGTTCTCGCCGGCGGCGTCGTATCGCCGCGCGGCTTCGATGCGCGCCAGGCGGCTGTCGGCGATGAACTTGAGTCGGGAGGCGGCGAACAGCAGATAGTCGAGATCGCCGGTGTCGACGGTCGCCTCACGCTTGCCCTGTTCGAGCAAGGCGATGGCCTCGGTTGTGACATCATGCAGCTTCACGGCCTGCTCTTGCGTCGACTTGACGGAGGCAGGGAAGCTGCCGAACGGGGATTCCCAGAACGCGCCGTCGTTCATCCCGCGCGCGAGACCGATGCCGACGCACGAGGACAGCAGCTTCACCGCGCGGTCCACACAGTCCGACTTCGTCCCGTAAGAGACCTGCGACCAGGCGCTGTCGTAGACGCCGATGTCGGAGGCCTCGGGATGCCACGCGCACTGCGCTCCCCAGTTCGTCCCGTAGAAGTTCCAGGTGAACAGGTTCTCGCCGTCGTCGTCCCATGTCGTGTTGAGCATCCCCAGCGCCCCGTTTTTCGCGCCGTCGCGGACGTAGTTTTGGATGTTGACGGTGGCGTTCTCGTAGTTGGGGAAGATCTGCGACCAGCACGATACGCCGGGGCAGACCATGAACTCGAAGCCGACCTTCTTGAAGGGAACAATCGCGCTGTCGTAGTTGGGGGCTGCGCCGTAGCCCCAGGACAGCAGGATCGTGTCGCGCGGGAGGCCGGCCACGATGATGTCGGGGTGCTGCAGGGCGATATCGCCCCACATCATCATGCGCTTGCCGCGCGCCGCAAGCATGTCGTGGATGCGCTTCATGTGCATCAGGTATACGCCGCCGACGCCGATCTTCTGCACCAGTTCCTTACTCGGCCCGTCGCCGAGGCCATACGTCTCATCGCAGTTCACGTTGAACAGCTTCGAGTTGTAGGCCGGAGCGATGGTGTCGTAGATGTCGGCGAGGAGCTTGTAGGTCTGCTCCTTGACGGGAGAGAGCACGTCCATCGTCTCGCGGCATTCCTTGTACGCATCGTGCCGTAGAATGTTGCCGAAGTGGCCGAACGACTGGAAGTTGCCCACCAACTCGACATGGCACTTGGTGGCGTATGCGGACAGCTCGGCCACCTGCTCGCCGGTGAGGCCGTCATCAGGAGCGATGTCCGGATGGCCTTTGATCTTGAAGACATGCTCGGTGTAGAAGGTCAGCATGTTCATCTTAAACTCGGCCATCGTGCGGATCTCGCGCTTGAAGAAGTCCATCGTGGGGATTGGCCCGCGGCTGATGTCGTCCGAGTACCCGCGGTATCTCAGTCCCGGCCAGTCGCGAACGCGCATGGCGGGGATCGCCGTGCCCTGGCGATTGGCTCGGATGAGTTGCTTGAGCGTCTGTGCGCCGTAGAAGGCGCCGACCGGCGCATTCGCCGCGATGACGACCTCGTCTGCGCCGACGTACAGGACATACCCCTCATCGCCGAGGCGCGCATCCGTGTGCATCCCGTGCCGCGCGCAGGCGGACGCGACGGGCGGGTCGGTGGCAAGCCCGAGCAGTATCCGGCGGGGGGCCGAGGGGGTGATCGCGATCTTCAAGCCCATCTCGCGCTGGACTTCATCGACGATCTGGCTCGCGGCGAAGCCGTCATCCGCGCGGTTCGGATCGCCCAGCACGATGGCGGTATCCGGTGTGATGCTGAAGGTCTGCGAGCCGGGGAAGACCTCGCGGGGCATCGGTACGAGGTGCAACGCCGGCTTGGCGGTCGAAGCTGTCGCCGGGGCGGTGGCTTCACCGGCGGCAGAGCATGGCGTAAAGGGAAGAAGGCAGATAGTGGCAACGACGCAGACGATAGCTCTCATGTGCGCAGGCTCCTGGCGTGAGGGTTGATGCACCGGGTCTATTTGTCTTTGGAAGAGCGAAAACCTTTGTTGCCCAAAAGGCTCTTCAGCGATGTGCGTGGGTGGCTTGACCGGAGCGCTGCAGGAAGGATGTGAACCTGCCTGCGCGGAAACTGGCCGCATTCACGCGATACACATATCCGGACGGAAAAGGACTCGACAGTGGCGACACCTTTGCGCGCCGGGGTCATCGGGGCCTCCGGCATCGGGAAACACCACGTGAAGTGGCTCAAGAACCTCGGCTGCGAGGTCGTCGGCTTCGCCGGCACCACCGAGGAGCGCGTCGCGGCGACCGCGCAATCCCTTCGCGATCAGTTCGGCTTCGAGGGCCAGGGGTATGTGGGCGTGGAGGCGCTCCTCGGCCAGGGCCTTGATGTGCTCTCCGTCTGCAGTCCCCCCGCGCAACACTTCCGGCACGTGATGATGGCCGCCAGGCGCGGGGTACACGTCCTGTGCGAGAAGCCTCTCGTCTATGATTCCGCCAGAGCGCATCGTCTGCTGCTCGCCGACGCCGAGGAACTCGTCGACGCGGTGGCCGATGCCGATCTCGTCGGGGCGACCAATACCCAGTACGTCGCCGCGGTCGAGCCGATCCGCGAGCTTCTTTCAGGTGCGGGTCTCGAAGCCTCCACGCCGCGCTATGTCTTCATGCAGATGGAGTCGCGAGGCGGCCCGCAAGGCTCGGAGTTCGAGAAGATCTGGGTCGATCTCGCGTCCCACCCGATCAGTGTCATCCTCGCCCTCGCCGGGCCGGGAGAGATCATCGCCGGGAGCACGGAGGCGACCGTCGAGCAGCGCCGATGCGAGGCGCGATTCCGGTGGCGCGGCGCCGGCGGCCGCGAGACCGAGGGGCACGTGCTGGTGCGCAATGTGCCGGAAGGTCCCCTGACCCGGCGCATCATCGTGGATGACGCGGTTTTGGAGTACGAGGGACGCAACGATGAGAACGGCGTCTACGCCACATACCTGAAGCTCGGCGGCGCGGAGGTCCGGGCCGAAGACTTCGTTTGCACGAGCATCCGCCGATTTCTGGCCGCCGTTCGGGGACGCGGCCGGCCCCTGGCATCTCTGGCCGACGGCCTCGAGAATCTGCGCCTGCAGTTGCATCTGCTGGACGTTGCGCGCGCGGCGTGATCCGGGAAACGAGTGGGCGCGACAATCCTGTCGCGAGTGGAGCAGGCGCAGCGCCGTCGCCGTGCTCCCCCCGCTCCACGAGGTTCAGAGAGGGCTAGGGGCATAGGCGTTAAGTTAGGCGACGCGGGCCGTTCGAGGAGGGGCCGGACTACGAGCGCAGCGAAGTATCCGGCCCCCGCTGTCGCGTAGGCGGCCTGGGGCCGGATACAGTTGGCGGCCTATGGTCGCCCAGACCGCCGATACGGCTGGCGCTCTCGTAGTCCGGCCCCTCCTTGGACGGCGTCCAGCCCTAACTTAGCGCGTATGGGGGCCGGGGGGTGAGGTTGCCGTTCGGCACGACAGCTTTCAGAAGGGGAGCACACGCCCATGACCTACAACGCTCGCGAAGTGGCCTTGCGTCAGCTTGCCCGCGCCGCCGACCGCATCGACCTCGAGGATGGCATCCACGAGAAGCTCAAGTACCCGAAGCGCACCCTCCAGGTGGCTGTGCCGACGTTGATGGAGGACGGGCGGATGCAGGTCTTCACCGGCTACCGCGTCCAGCACAGCATGGATCGCGGCCCGTGCAAGGGCGGCATAAGGTATCACCCCGACGTGTCGCTCGATGAGGTCACGGCGCTGGCGATGTGGATGACGTGGAAATGCGCCCTCATGAACCTGCCCTACGGCGGGGCCAAGGGCGGCGTCGTGTGCAATCCGAAGCAGATGACGCCATGCGAGCTGGAGCGCATGACACGCCGGTTCACCGCCGAGATCATCGACATCATCGGCCCGGAGAAAGACGTGCCTGCGCCGGATGTTTACACCGACGCGCAGGTCATGGCCTGGATTCTCGATACCTACAGTATGCTGCAAGGCTACATGGTGCCCAGCATCGTCACGGGCAAGCCTTTGTCCCTGGGGGGGAGCGCCGGCCGGGAGCAGGCGACCGGGCGCGGCTGCGTGTGCGTGATCCTGCAGGCGCTGGGGCAGCTTGGCGTCCCGATCCGGGGGGCGAGGCTTGCGGTGCAGGGCTTCGGCAATGCCGGCTCGACCGTGGCGAAGCTGGCGGCAGCGGAGGGGATGAGGGTCATCGCCGCCTCGGACTCGACCGGAGCCATCCGGAACGAGAGCGGGCTGGACATCCCGGCCCTCGTGGCCCACAAGGCTGCGACGGGCAGCGTGGCGGGATTCCCCGAGGGCGACGCCATCCCGAATGCCGAGCTTCTCGAGCTGGACTGCGATGTCTTGGTGCCGGCGGCGCTGGAGAACGCCATCAACGCGGACAACGCCCCGCAGGTCAAGGCGACCGTGATTGCGGAGGCGGCGAACGGGCCTACGACCCCCGATGCACAGGCGATTCTCGACGAAGCCGGGATACTGGTGATCCCGGACATCCTCGCGAATGCCGGCGGGGTGACCGTCTCCTATTTCGAGTGGGCGCAAAGTCACCAGGAGTTCTTTTGGTCCGAGGCGGAGGTCAACGAACGCCTGGGCGCGTACATGACCCGCGCCTATGATGAGGTGGCACTGGAGGCGCGGCGGTGCGGCTGCAACCTCCGTGATGCGGCGATGGACATCGCGGTGGGGAGGGTCGCCGAGGCCATCAGGATTCGGGGCATCTATCCGTAGGCGGGTGGCCTTGCGGGGCATACAGGTTGACGAGCTCATTGAAGCGAAATGTCTGGTCGAGGCAGCATTGTGATAGTCGTATCCATAGGCTCGGCCGATGTGTCCTATCAGTATCGGGCTTCGTCTCAGTCCGGTTTCGAGTTTTCGCCACTGAAGCCAGTCGCAAATGCGCCAGGCTGTTGCGTCCGCAGGACGCCCGGCCCCGCCGCAGGCGGGGCCCCTCAGCCGGACGCTTCAGCGTCCGGTTTGGGGCCGACAATCAGTGCCGTTTCCGTCCGCAGGACGGGTGGCGCGAAGCGCCCCGCCGAAGGCCTGAACACCGCACGGAGGGGAACGATGCGGCAGGCCAAAGCCGAACTGTACGTCCACATCGTCTGGGCCACTGAGGGACGTAGGGAGTTGATGAAGCCGCCTGTCCACCGCGCACTATACCGCTGCGTGGAGGGCCAGGCCCGGCAGTTAGGCTGCACCGTGCTGGCCATCGGCGGTGTGGCGGATCACGTCCACATGGTTCTTC
The DNA here is from genome assembly GCA_964455745.1 of uncultured Armatimonadia bacterium. Classification (GTDB taxonomy): domain Bacteria; phylum Armatimonadota; class Zipacnadia; order Zipacnadales; family CAYWBK01; genus CAYWBK01. The sequence goes on along the minus strand of CAYWBK010000352.1, from coordinate 357 downwards.
GTATGCCGGCGAAGCTGTCGCTGGCGCAACTGCTTCAGTAACTCAAGGGCGTCTCATCGAGATTCGCGCGCAGCGAATTGGGGATGGCCGCGTTCGGATGGCAGCAAGGCTACGGGGCATTCAGCCTGAGCCGCGCCCACGTCAGTCTGGCAGTTCAGTACGTGCAGCGGCAGGAAGAGCATCACGCAGGCGGCAAGCTTTGGGCGCAGTGGGAGGAGACGTGCGAGGAGGTCGGGCCTGCGGCCACCCGTCCTGCGGACGGGGAGGGTTTTGGGGATAGGTGTTCCCCGGACGCTGAAGCGTCCGGCTGAGGGGCCCCGCCTGCGGCGGGGCCGGGCGTCCTGCGGACGCAACGGC
>CAYWBK010000351.1:0-6853 GCA_964455745.1 uncultured Armatimonadia bacterium | reverse complement strand
GACCCGACGGGACCAACCCAAACGAAACATCAACTGTCAATGTGCGGAAAATGAGACAAAGGCTATTAATGAGACTTTTTTCTGCACGGGCACGACGCTCTTTGGTGTTACATCAGTTGTGCCGGTATGGTATGGAGAAGCCCTCATCGGCTTGTCCCTTGCTTGTAAGACACGCGCGTAGATGACGGCAGCGTTCATGGAGTCTTCCTATAAGACAGTATCACATGGTCCATTCCAATATAGGCTGCAGGCATAGCCCTGGCAACGTTTGCACGCCGACCTCGTCCTATACGTTGGTGCCCGCGCCGGTCACAGGCCCGCCGCCTCTATCGCCTGAATGCCTCGCTGAGACCCCAGACTTCGCAGAGCAGTCGCAGCAGCGCGGCGCAAGAGGTCAGCGGGGAGCTTCAGGCAGTCGATGAGCGCCTCTACGGCGGACTCGCCGCCGATCTTCGCCAAGGCGTCCACAACAAGGAACCCCTCGTCCGGCTTGCCCCCCACAAGATGCGCCGCGAGCGGCTCAACGGCTTGGGTAGCACCGAGGTTGCCAAGAACCCGGATCGCCGCCTCCCGTACTGGCCTGTCCTCGTCGTTCAGCAACTCCTGCATGGCCTCAGCGATCCCGGCCTCTCTGAGCCGCACCAGTGTGGTGCTCGCCTGTCTTGTGCCCGCACGGGCCTTACCGGCGGCTTCCCGGAGCGTTCCGACGAGGCTGGCGGCCACGGCGACGAGGTTCGGTTCCCCCGCCGGCCAGACGGGGGCACGGCTGCGCAACGACTTGGCAGCCTCGATGAGTCCATCCATGACGGCCTGCCCGTTGTAGTGCGCCGCCAGGTCCTCAATTTCGGCATCGCCGCGCCTCAAGCAGGCACACAAGCCAGGGAGCGCGAATTGATCTACCTCCGACAACGCCTCGGCGATACGCGGTAGCGCAAGGTATGACGGCGGCAGGCCGGCAACGTAGGCGTTGTGTGCCGACGAGAACCACTGCTTGACCAACTGCTCTGTCGCGTACCGGGATGCCGCGTCACAGGCGTCCGTCGCCGCTATCGCCAGGGCCGCGTCATAAAGGTCACTGCGGGCCGGGTCCTTCGGTCCGGCATGGCGTCGGAGTCCATCGAGGACCGCCTTGGCAACCCGCTCGCCCAGCGTATCCGGCACCATACGTGGCGCTGCCTCGGCCAGTATCAGGCCTGCCAATGGAACGCAAGTCTCGTCGTCGTGGCACATTGTGAGCAGCGTACCCAGTAACTGCCCCGGATTGCCGCCCGCTGCGTAGAGCAGGATCGGTTGACGCCACCACGACTGCACGGTGCGGTCGCGGAGTGCCGGCCAAGCGTCATTGCCGTAGGTGCTGCGTAGGTATTGGGCGGCGAAATACTCCTGGAAAGTCAGGTGGAGGAACCGGAATTCGCCGGGGGTGCGCTCCTGCAGTATTCCCGCCCGGTCACAGAGGTAACGCAGGAGTTCCCCGCACTCGACCTTGCAATGGACGGCCTCCAAGACCTCCTCCAGCCTATCATGGAAGGGGCCAGCCGGCAGACTGGACTCGCCAGCTTCGTGCATGTTGTACGCTAGCCTCTCCAGCACTTGGGTGCAGGAGTCGCGGTCAATGGGCATCGGGATTCCTGCGACATTCTGACGCCCCCCAAGAAAGGCGTAGCTCACTTGCCGATAGAGCTCGATGCGCCTGTTAGGCAGCCTGCCGCAATACTGGTGCACAACTGCGATAATGGTCAGCATGAGCGGAGTCGTCGCCAGTTGGCGCAGCGCTTTGTTACCAGAGTCGAGAACCACGCTTGCCAGATGGTCACCTAGCTGCCTGCCCGCGTAGTCGGCCTGAACTCTATCGGCGTCCATCTGTGGTTCGCAACCACTCGCTGCCACCGCACGGTACCAATGGTCGCAGAAGGTGCGAATATCGTCGTCTCCAAGTGGGGACACGTCTGAGCGGACGAATCCCGCCGGCCATCGGCTGTTCACTCCAAACGGACGCGATGTCACCACGTATTGGTTACCCGGGAAAGCGGCAACAAGATCATCGAGTTCCTGCACTACCTTCGCCCCCTCCGCGCCGACCTCATCGAGACCGTCTATGAGGACCAGACAGCGCCCACGCTCAAGGTGGCCCTTGATGAATCCGGGCGGGGCGGCCCGCTTCTGTCGGAGGGCACCGGGGATCGCCGCCCGCTCAACACTCTCGACGGTCAGCCGTGTTCCCTCAAGCTCGGGCACCTCGCGCAGAACGACGATCACAGGCAACACTGCGCGAGGCAGTCCAAGCGCCCGGTGGCCACCCATTGCCAGCTTCCTGGCCATCCAGGCCAGCATCGTCGTTTTGCCGCAGCCCGGTTCACCGACGACAAGCAGGCGGCCCTTGCCGTGCTTCACGGCCTGTTCGAGACCCAAGAGGTCCGAGCCTTGGTCGTGGAAGTGGAGCGACAGGTACACTCTCTCCAGTTCCACCTCAACCGGAATCTCCGTGCGCATTCCTCGGAGTTGAATATGTCGGTTCGCGGCTGCCACGGACTCCAAGTAGGCTTTCCTGTAGGAGGCGACCTGGAACAGTCGCCGGGCCAGCGTATACGCCAACTTGGGGAGCCACTTCCACAGAAACATCACAATCGCCAACATTGCGGCGCCAGCGGTCACGAAGGCCCAGTTGCGGGCAGTTTCTTCGGAGACACGGAACACGGTGACGATGACATGCACAAGCCAGTCAACAAGCTTCGACATCAGCCATCACCCTCCGGACAGCAGCACGTTACCCGTGCCCTGAACGTGATTCACGGCTGCCAGGGGCTTCGCCCCTGGACCCCAAACGGTAAGACGACCAAACGGCAAAGCCTAACCCCACCACCCCTCAAAGTCCTCGGACACAACGAAACCCGATGCCGCTGCCGCGGTACGCCGGGGCGCGGATGTCGTTGCGATAGGCGCAGCGGAAGTACCTGGGAGTGACGAAGTTCCAGGAGCCCCCGCGCAACACCTTGAACCCTCCCTCATCGGGCGCTAACGCTCGCTCAAACGCCTTGCGCCTGCCCAGAGTGACGACGCCCCGGATTCGCCTGGCGCATCGCCGGAGGAAGCTGTCGCAAAAGCCTGTAACCGTGCTTGCCCTTGGCGGGGTTGGGTCGCCCTTAGCGTAACGCTGGTATGCCGTGCCATCGTGCCAATCCGCGCACCACTCCCAGACGTTGCCGCTCACATTGCACAGGCCCCAGTAACTCGCACCATCTGGGTAGTCCCGAACCGCGCAAGTCTCCTCGTCTCCGCGATTGCCGCCATGCCGGCACAGGTCCGGGTTCCACTCGTTCCCCCACGGATACGTCCGCCCGTCAACGCCCCGCGCTCCCTTCTCCCACTCCAATTCGGTCGGCAGCCGCAACTGCGCCCACTGGCAGTAAGCCTCCGCCCCGTACCAACTCACCTGCACCACCGGATGATCGCCGTAGCGCCCGAAGTCATCCACTTTGTAACCTGAGTCGCCCCGGATCACGTGGCAATCGCGATCCAGGAGAATCCACCTGTCCAGGTCGGCCCGCGCCGGCTGCGTGACGTTCAGAAAGCTCGCGTACTGGGCGTTCGTCACGCAGTAGCGGCTCATGTAGTAGGCGGGCAGTGCGGCCTCGAACCGGGGCATCCCGTCACTGGAGGCGTCGGGGGCATCCTCGCGGGAGCCGAAGATCGCCTTCCCCGCCGGGATGAGCACCATGTCTTGCCCGTCAATGAGGTTGTGGTAGATGAGGTCGGGCATCGTGGCGTACCTTCAGTCACGGCAGATAGGGTTGCCGAGGGGCGACGTTCGACCGCAGACGAGCGCACTCGTCCAGCCTACCAGCCGCCCCGCGGCTCTTCTGATTCGGTCGGCAGACCATCGAATCCGCCGACGCAAGAGGTGAGCGTGGACTTTGCCACGGCACACTCACGGCCTCCAGTGAAGGCCGCGACTCTGGCCGGCAAGACGGGCATGTCCTCGGACACAACGAAACCCGATGTTGTTGTTGCGGTTCGTCGGGTTGTTGTTGTTGCGATAGGCGCAGCGGAAGTTCCTGGGATTGTCGTTGTTCCAGGAGCCCCCGCGCAACACCTCTATCATAGCTCACCCCTTCGAGAGCACAAGCCCCCGTAGGAGCCGGCCTCGCAGACGGTACGTGTCGCCATTCGCCGCGTGGGCGCACCATGCCTGCACCGACGCGCTCACCTCAGCCGCGGTCGTGTGCCCCTCGGCGAAATCGCGTTCCAGCCGGCGGGATCGCAGGCGGAACCGCCGAATGCTCGGCTTCAAGAGCAGGCGATGATCGGGGAAAACCTTGAACCCCAGGAAGGCGACCCCACCCGCCACAGGGTAGATCATGCACTTCGTAGGGTGTAGGCGCAGGCGAAGGTCGGCAAGGAACACCGCCACCGCCCCCTTGGCTTCGGTGAGCTGCGCCTTGGTCTCGCCGAACAGCGCGAAGTCGTCGCAGTAGCGCAGGTACCCACCGACACCCAGTTGCTCGCTCACAAAGTGGTCCAGCGGGTCGAGATACACATTCGCCAAGAACTGGCTGGTCAGATTGCCGATCGGCAGTCCCCTGGGGCGTTCCAGCGGGGTTAGGAGGTTGTCTCCGGCGAAGCAAGCGATCTCAGCGGGCTCGTCGGGGCCATTCTCTAGGACGAGGGCGCTGAGCCATAGGACGTCTTCGTCACGCAGCTTCCGCGCGAGCCGCTCGTACAGTATCTGTCGGTCCACACTGGGGAAGAAACGACGTATGTCGCATTTAAGCACATAGGGGAAGCGGCGTGCGAAATGGGTGAAGCGGTCAAGGGCGCGGTGCGTTCCCTTGCCGACGCGGCACGCATAGGAGTCGTAGATGAACGACCGCTCGAACACCGGCTCGACCACACGACACAGCGCGTGGTGTACGACACGATCGCGGAAGGGCGCAGCGCTGATGGTACGGGGTTTGGGTTCGGTGATCTGGAACTGGTGATAGCCGCCGGGACGGTAGCTGTGGGTCAGCAGCTCCTCGCGCAGACGCAGGGCATTGCGCTCCAGATGGAAAAGGAAGTCCGCCACATCCGGTCGCGACTTCTTGCCCCTGGCCGCGACCCGCGCCGCGCTGACAAGATTCTCAAATTCGCAGATAGCTGGAAACAGGTTCGCGTGGGACTTCATCGCGTTGGTTCACTCGCCTTCAGCCATCCGCCGACTTGTCGCCCCACATCATCGATGCACTCAGCCGCGAATGCGTACTGCCGACCTGTGAGGAGGTCGAGGTCTACAGACAGCCGCGTTAGGTACCGCAGGCGCTCAAGCGCCAGATTGGCGCGGCGCAGGCCCTCTGCCGGCGTCCGTGAGAACTTCGCCCCGATCAACTGGTCGAGGATGTCAAGCAGCAGTGTCTCAATGCGGTCACCGACAACGAACCGCTGAGAGCGGGGAAACTTCTCGACATGCCGGAAGTACCACAGCATCAGCTCGTAGTGCTTCTGGATCACTTTCACGTCTTCGCCGCGCATGGCCCAACCTCGCCGGTCTGACGGTGAGCGATTCACGGCTACCAGGGGCTTCGCCCCTGGCCCCCAAACGATAAAACGGCCAGACGACAAACTCCAACCCCACCACCTCTCAAAGTCCTCGGACACAACGAAACCCGATGACGCTGCCGCGGTACGGCGGGTAGTTGAGGTTGCGAAAGGCGCAGCGGAAGAACCTGGGACCGACGAAGTACCAGGAGCCCCCGCGCAACACCTTAGACATCCCCTTGCCTGGTGGCGTCATGTCGCCAGCGGCGTAACGCTGGTATGCGGCTCCATCCCACCAGTCCGCGCACCACTCCCAGACGTTGCCACTCATGTTATGCAGACCCCAGTAACTGACGCCACCCGGGTAGTCCCAAACGGCGCAAGTACCCTCCGCCCTACCACCCACGCTGTTGCGGCACAGAGCCGGTTCCCACTTATCGCCCCACGGGTACGCGCGCCCGTCAACACCCCGTGCCCCCTTCTCCCACTCCAACTCGGTCGGCAGCCGCAACTGCGCCCACTGGCAGTAGGCGTCCGCCCCGTACCAACTCACCTGCACGACGGGATGGGCACCATACCGGCCGGCATCATCCACCACGTAACCTGAACCGTCGCGGGTCACGTGGCAATCACTATCCAGCAGAATCCACCTGTCCAGGTCGGCCTGAGATGGCTGCGTGGCGTTGAGGAAGCCGACATACTGCGCGTTCGTCACGCAGTAGCGGCCCATGTAGTAGGCGGGGAGGTTCGCCTCGAACTGGGGCTTGCCGTCGTAGTCCGAATCTGGCTCATCGCCGCGAGAGCCAAACGTGGCTTTACCTGCGGGGACCAGCACGAGGTCCTGGCCGTCGATGAGGTTGTGACAGATGAGTTCAGGCACCACAAGCGACCTCCCTCTGTCGGAGTCGGCGGTCAGCCCGGTCCGGCACCCGGCCCCTGCCGCCGCTTCTCGCGACGATGGCCACGCTACTCCTGTTTCGCCTTGCCCTTCGTGAGCGCCTCCAGCTTGGCACTCAGTTCGGCCAACTGACGCTTGAGGGCCTCGATCTCATCGTCATTCCTTTCCACCGGTGGCTGCTCCTTCTTCCGCCCGATCACTGGGGTGACCACGTGCCGAACTCCCTGACCGGCGACAGCGGCAGGTGCCGACTGACTACAAGCAGATTTGCCGCCTGGGCAATGGCGGAACCGCGTTGGGACAGCCCCTACCGGCGCGACCAGCTTGGTCACTCGCTCAACAGCGCCGCTGCGAGGGCTCTCCGCTGTTCGGGGGTCAACGTCCGCAAGGCCTCGGCCAGGGCGGTCACGCCGTCCTGCGCCTGCGCCCCGTTCATGCCGTTGC
>CAYWBK010000350.1:0-6883 GCA_964455745.1 uncultured Armatimonadia bacterium | reverse complement strand
AGCCCTGAATCATCCGCCGAACATGAAGCAGGCCGGACTTTTGCAATTGGCTCCCATTCCATCGGATAGTAACGGCTTGTTCGCACTCTGGAGAGTGCTCCTACAGACTTCCGCAACTGCCTCGATACATAACCGCGCAGGAACTGCGTTCCACCAGGTGAATATGCTCTCGGTCATCATTCCCGTCTATAATGAGGAGAGCACGGTAGAAGAGGTCATCGCGCGCGTCAGGGCGCTCCCGATGGACCTCGAAATCATCGTTGTGGACGACGGCTCTACCGACGGCACGCATGACATCCTCAGCGTCCAGCCCGACGATGGGGTGGTCAAGGTCTGCACCTCGCAGCGCAACTTCGGCAAGGGCGCGGCGATCCGCACCGGCCTCGATTTCGTGCACGGCGACATCGTCATCATTCAGGACGCGGACCTCGAACTCGACCCCGAGGAATATCCGCAGCTCATCGGGCCGATCGAGGCGGGGCGCACCCGCGTCGTGTATGGCTCGCGCTTCAGGGAGCCGACCCCGGGCGTCTCGGCGAAGACGCGCCTGGCAAATCGAATGCTGAGCGCCTGGTGCAACTTGCTTTTCGGAAGCCGCCTGACGGATGTATCAACCGCCTACAAGGTGTTCCGCACCGAGGTGGTCAAAGGGCTGGGGCTGACGTGTGTTGGGTTCGAGTTCTGCGCCGAGGTGACTGCGAAGCTCCTGCGCGCCGGTGAGAGGATCGAGGAGGCGCCGGTCGGCTATCATCCTCGAAGTTCCAACGCAGGCAAGAAGCTCAGGTACTGGCGCGACGGCCTCAAGGCCGCCTGGTGGCTGCTGAAATTGCGGTTCGGGCGTTCGACGCCAGTCTCTTGAGATATTCGCGAGAAGCGTCAATTGGCCCGTAGGAGCGGTCTCCAGACCGCGATTGCCGTTATTTAACCGCAATAATAACATTAATATATCGTATATGACGTGCATTTGACACGCCTGACGGCAAGGTCGCGCTCTGGAGAGCGCTCCTACAGCCTTCTGCAGCCGCTCTTTTGTCAAACTATGCCGCTCATCAAAGACCTCGTATCCCCGGTCATCCCCGCACAAGGTCCCGCCCGGCCGGCTACCTTGCGCCTCGGCCCGCTTGGACGCTTCGATTACTGGAGTCTCGGGCTGATCGCCCTGATCGCCGTTGTCATGCTCGCGAGGATCGACCACCTCGCGCCGAGCATGTCGGACACGTGGTACCATCTCGGGATCGCTCACCGGATCGTGGATGACGGCCAGGTCCCCGGGTGGGTCTGGTGGAATTACGCGCCGCTGGGCCGTCCGAACCTGTATCCTCCCCTCCTGCACCTCCTCATCGCCGCCTGCGCGAAACTAAGGGGCAGCATCATCGGAGGCGGCGAGCTGTGCGCCGCGTTATTCCTGCCCTGCGCGCTTCTCACCACCTGGTATTGCGCGCGCCGGTTGCTCAGCTCTGGCGCGGCGCTGCTTGCGATCCTGCTGCTTCTCACCGATCTGTTCCACTTCGTCATCATGGAGTCGTACATCGCCTCCTGCATCGTCAACATCCTGCTGCCCCTGCTGGTGGTTGCCTTTCTCGCCCGGCGCAAGTGGCTGGCGATTGTGTTGCTCACGCTGATGTACTACGCGCACCCGGGCTTCCCCCATGCCGCGGCTTTGGGGCTTCTGCTGTTCGGGTTCAAGTACCGTACCTACTGGCGTCAGGCCCTGGAAGTTGTTGCCATCGGCCTTCTCTTCTTCGCGCCGTGGCTGATACATACGGTCGCGAATGCCGATTGGCTGGCTGTGCTGCGCGAAGCGGGAATGCCCGGCGGCCTCCTGCACAAGATGTTCACCCTACAGGTGTTCAATGTTCTTGTGCTGGGGTTGGGGATATGGGGGATCGCCAAAGCCCCCCGCACGTCTGCCGCGCGTATGCTGCCAATCTACATGCTAGTCGGCTACCTGCCGTTCCTGATTTCCTATGGCGGCCGCTACTTCATGCACACCCTGCCAATGTGGGCGTTCCTGGGTGCGAGCGCCATCGGGGGCATCTTGCGCCCGCGCGCGCGGAAGCGCAGAGGCGTCCTCCTGCCGCCGGTTGTGCGAACTCGCCGCCTCGTCGGCCTGTGCCTCCTGACGCTGTTGCCGCTGCCCCCGGCCATCAATGTGATGAAGGACAAGCCGGGGCTGGTGCCGCTCACCGGGGCGGACCTTTTCCTGGTCACCGCGTTCTCACCCCGGCCTTTCGGCGCGGATCAGGAGAAGAGCGAAGCCTACTTGCCTGACTGCGACGAGTTGGCGCAATGGCTGAGGGAACACACCAGGCCTGATGAGATCGTCCATGTGAACACGATGTGGGTCGCCGACATGGTGTCACTGCTGGCGGATCGCGCGACCGATTCCGGCGCATGGTGGGAATGCAGCAAGGAATCGGCGAAGCTATATGGCAGCGCGCTGCGCGACTGGGACCCGGCGGGGGTCTTCGTGTGCATCAAGCCCGAAAACGACGCCGGATCGGTCCTCTTCGACACCCAGCCGATGCCCGGCGTGGACCGCAAGTTTGCCATCGGACGCTTCGACATCGGCATTCGCGATTCCGTGCGCACGAAATCGACCGGGCGAGGCGTCGCGGGCTGGCAGGTCTTCAGCGCCCCCGGCGCGTCGGGGGAGATCCACTTTGTGCCCGGCGGCTTTCTCTGGGCGTTCCCCGCCGGACAGGAGAGGATGTCGATGATCGTGGCTCCTTGGCAGGAGCCCAGGGCCCCCTTGCAGGGACCCCGGGCGGACGGCATCAGCTTCCGCATCTGGTCCAGCGAGATGACCGGCGACCTGGCGTTGGGGATCAAGCTTGCCGACGGCGCCGACTTGCGCTGGCCGATCTCCGTCCCCGAAGCGAAGAGGAAGTTCGGCGTTCGCGCGCTCTTCCGCCGCATGACCGATGAGAAGGGCAACATGCACGCGATGGGGCCGATCCGCGAGGTCTATCTTGCGCGCCCCCCGGAAAAGCCCGGCCAGAAGACGAAGCGCAAGGAATGGCGGGTGGAGGTGACCGATCTTCAACTTCTCACCGAGGTCAAATGACCGCCGGGGGCGGCGGGGGCCGGCGTGGGGCGACGTTCGCCCGGCGCAACGGCCCTACCCCGTCCCGCCTACAGCGGGCCACCCCTCCCGATACCCGCCTGTGGCGGGTCCCGGGAGGGGAGAGACAAACGGCGATTCTCGAAGCAGTCGTCATGCCGGGTTCCGGCACTCTGAAACGATGAGAAGGAGCCGCCGTTCATCTGCCGCGCAGGGACTGCCGTTCTCCCCTCTCCACGAGTGGAGAGGGGCCGGGGGTGAGGTCGCCGTTCGCCCGGCAAACGGCGATTCTCGAAGCAGTCGTCATGCCGGGTTCCGGCACTCTGAAACGATGAGAATGACGGCGATGGCGGGCGAGACGCCCGCCCCACGCGCGACAAGATTGTCGCGCCCACTCTATTTTCGAGGCAGCATCGCCCGGCGTGAAGTGTTCGGCGCTAAACCGTGGCGCCTCCCGATGCCCGCGCGCGGTGGGGTGGGGCCGTCGCCCGGCTTCACCCTCATCGAACTCCTCGTCGTCATCAGCATCATCGCGGTCCTCGCGGCGATGCTGTTTCCCGTATTCGCGCGTTCCCGCGAGAAGGCTCGGCAAGCCGCGTGCACCTCGAACCTCAAGCAGATCGGCATTGCGCTGCAAATGTACACGGACGACTACGACGGCACTTATCCGCGCGGGCAGTTCTGGCCCTTCGACGGCACACAGCTTTGGTCGGTCGTCGTCGCGCCTTATGTGAAGAACACCGACGTGTTCAAGTGCCCTTCGCAGGGGTCAGACCCGTACGGTTACGGCTACAATATCGCGTACTGGGGGGCCGGCAACCCGGTCAACGGGATGCACGGCATCAACGACGCCGTGCCGGTAACGGAACCGCAGGTGCCGGTGCCTGCCGAGACGATCTGGGTTGTGGACTTCGGGCCGTACTGGGGCTGCGGCCTGGAGTTCGGCATCCAGGACCCGACCAAGCGCCACAACGGCGGCGCAGACACGCTGTTCGTAGACGGCCACGTCAAGTGGCTACAAGATTTCCCCGAACGCCTCTGGACCATCAACGACGACTGACAGCGGCCCCTTCCTGGCGAGGGCGATAGGCGACCGCTGTGGGTAAGCCGTTGCCGTTGCGTCCGCCAGGACGCCCGGCGCGAAGCGCCCCTCAGCCGGGCGCTTCAGCGCTCGGTTCTGGGCCTGCAATCAGAGCCGTTTCCGTCCGCCAGGACGGCTGGCGGCGCAGCCGCCCAAGGTGTCCCGGACGCTGAAGCATCCGGCTGAGGGCCCCCGCCTGCGGCGGGGCCGGGCGTCCTGCGGACGCGACGGCACGGATAACGACCACGTGCCGAGGTGGTCTGTTCAGTCCCGCCCCGGCGGGATCAAGCTACCCATACACACTGAGGAAGAGCCATGACGGCGCCGGTAGGATTCCCACCCGGCGCGGTGAACTGAACTGGCTGGCGAAGCTCATTCCCTCCAGCCGTAGAAACGATGCGGGCGTGGGGCGCGTAGTGCCGCAGGGCACCGACGCCCCGGGCTACAGTGCGCTTCCCACTGCGTCTAAGCCGGGCAGGCGGCCGGCGAATCGACCCGACGCCGTGCATTTCGTGGAACAGTATCGCGTTTAAGGTGTCTGTGAAGGCAATCACTAATGGAGGACGAAGTCATGCACAGAAGCAGAACGTACCTGAGCGTCGTCGCAGTTGCGCTGGTCGTGACCCTTGCCGGCATCGTACAGGCTGCGCCGGTTGCCGATCGCCCCATGCAGCAGGGCACGAAAACGGTGGCCACGATGTACGTCGCCTACGCAGGCAAGACCAGCGCCCCGAAGGACATCGCCGCGCAGATTCCACAGACGCTTCAGGAGCTTTGGACTTCCTGTGTGGACAACGGTCTTCACCCGGCCGGACCTCCCACCGTTGCGGCCCAGATCGAGGAGCAGACAGACCAGGCAGTCAAGTGGGAAGCCTGGCTTCCGCTCGCCGACCAGCCGTCGGCGGAGGACCTCGCCAATAAGGGGCCGGTGCCGATCAAGCAGGTTCCGCAAACGGTCGTGGCTTACACCTACCACGCCGGCAACCTCGCCGACATCGAGACTACATTCGGAGCTTTGGCCAACTGGGCGTTGGGCCAGGGAATGACACCGGCCGGGCGGGCGCGCGTGGTCATGAACATGACGCCGCCTGATGGCAACGCGGAACACATGACCGCTGAATGCCAACTCGAGGTAGCGAAGTAGGCGGCTGGCACATTGCAGCGATAGCTCGGCGGGGTGGGGAGCAACCACGGCATCCCACCCCGCTTGGCTGTGCCTATGGCGACCGTGTGACCTCCGAGCTGTCTCTCCCAGATGCGTCTTCAGACTGGCAACGGCGCCAAACTCCCCATCTCACCGATTGACCCCCGGCCTTCCATCGCCCAAAAGAGCGAGAGCCCCGGCGCGGTGCCGGGGCTCTCGGGTGCGGCTTCTTGGTTCGAACGTCTCGGTTAGAAGCCGATGGTAATGCCGCCCTGCAAGAGCTTGGCATTGTCGAGCTTGAAATAGCCTGTCGGTGCGTCTGCTGCCTGCTCCTGAGCATAGAGCGCGTTGAGGGTTACGCCGTTGGCGATCTCCTTCGAGCAGCCTACACTCCATAGCTTGTCGTACGCAAGGCTGTCATCCGACGGGAAGTACGGCACACCCCAGGCGGGAGCGCCGTCGTTGACCCGGCCCAAGCTGTAGTAAGCGGCCTGGAAGGGAACCTTGCCAACCTGGAAGTCAAGCTGCCCGCCAAACACGCGCAGGTTTTCCAACGCAAGCGGCTTGCGGGTCCACCGCTCCCACTCGATGACACTCTCGTCGAACGAGGGATCACCGATATGCTCGAAGTACGGGTTTATCGACGAGTACTCCACCCAGTAGTTATTGTCCACCCGGCTGTAGTATCCACGCAGGGCCCACTTCGGAGCCTTCCATACATCGACCATGGCCATGATGGCTGAGTTGTCGCTGTAGGAGGTTCCCGTCTCATCTCTCACCTGCTTCGCATACTGGGCATACAGATTGCGGCCACCCCAGAAGTTCAGGTAGCCATCCGCAGCCCAACCGCGCTCCTCGCCTACTCCACTGAACAGGTACTCATACCCCAGGCTCCAGTTCGGCTTCTTGTAGCTGACCAGCATCGAAGTGTAGGTATCATGCGCATCCGCTGAGCCGCCGAAGAAGTACGGCGAGTAGGTGTAGGTTGAGCCACCGGTGAACACGTCCAAGTTTAGCGGCGAGCCGGCGATGTTGTTCCACTGGCCGCGAACGCCCTGCTGGGACAGACGCTCGTTGTCTACGAGCAGTCCGAGGCCATAGCGCTGGAACTGCCGGCCGACGGTCCAATTCCACTTTCCGCCGATGAACTTGGCCGGGAAGGCGACGTATGCCTCGTCCAGCCAGATACTCTCTGCGTCGTAACCGTCCACCTGGGCCCACCTACTCCGGTCACCGCCCACAGCCGCATTGTACTCATAGGTTGGGTCGGTGGTGTCGCGGACCTTCAGTGCGATGCGGCCGGTAGCCTCGTCGGTAATGTTGCCCTGAATGCCGATCTTGGCGGTCAGGTTATCATACGCAGTGTCTCCGCCGAAGTGGCGGCCGAGGTAGACAGGACTCTCAACCTCCACGCGGGGCGTGCTGGAGACCATGCCCATGCGATAATCCAACCAGCCGAAAGCCTTCGGTTTTTTCGCCTGCTCTTCGAGAGCCGTCACGCGATCGCCCAGGTCATACACGTCGTCCTTGAGGTAGTCCACGTCCTTCTTGAGGTCGGCAAGCTCGGGCTTGAACTCATCGAGGAGCTTCTTGA
>CAYWBK010000349.1:0-6904 GCA_964455745.1 uncultured Armatimonadia bacterium | reverse complement strand
CCGAGCGAGGAGATACACATGCGAGTCAGAGAGATGGACGAGTTCCTCCGCCACCTCGACCCCAACAAGCGAGAGGCAGGCTCTGACGGGCTGAAGTTCGGCGACCCGGAGGCCGCCATCACCGGGATCTGCATCACCTGGATGGCCTCGCTGAACGTCCTGCAGGCGGCGGTCGCAAAGGGCCTGAACCTGATCTGCGCCCACGAGCCGACCTTCTACTGGGATGCTGCTGACGACCGCGACGAACTCAACCTCGCCCAGATCTACAAAACGCCGACGCAACTGAAAACCGACTTCCTCACCGCCCACAACATGGCCGTCATCCGTGTCCGCGACCTGTGGGACATGTTCCCCAAGTATGGCATCCAGGATAGCTGGGCGGACGCGGCGGGCCTGGGGGATGTCGTCAAGGCCGAACCGCACCACAGGGTCTATTCCACCCCGAAGCAGTCCATCGGCGACCTCGCCGGGCGGCTGAAAAAGGAACTGCGCCTGCCGCTCGTCCGCGTGGTCGGCGACCTGCACCGATCCGTGACGCTCGTCAGCGTCGGGATCGGGTACTGGGGGATGCTCCACAACATCCTCGCGGCCCAGCGCCTCGGGGCCGAGGTCCACATCGCCGGCGAGAGCATGGAGTGGCAGGCGGTGCGTTACGCCGAGGACAACCGTTTCCCGCTGATCTTCGCCGGCGACAGCACCGGCCACGAGCAAGGCATGAGGAACATGGCGGTCTTCCTGGGCGAGCGCTTCCGCCACCTGAAGATCGAATTCATCCCGACCGGCGACCCGTTCAGCTACATATAGGCCGGACGGCCTCCTATCCTCCGCCCTCGTGGCGCAGGGGGAAGCGGCAGACGGCAGCCCCACCCCGGTCCTCCCTGCAAGCAGGGGTATATGTTGGGCGACACCTCCTTCAGCCATGTGGCAGCGCGATTTATCGCGCAGATCACGTCGTATGGCTACCAACATTTCGGCTTCGACGGAGTGCTTGCTCGCAACTGACGGCGCAATAGGCGGAGGGCAATTCGGCCCGCATTTGGCGCGATAAATCGCGCCGCCACATGGTCTGAAGGAGACAGTCGCTAAACAAGTACAAGCAGGGAGGGAGCCGGAGCCGTTGCCGTTCTCCCCCTCTCCGCCTGCGGAGAGGGGGTCGGGGGGTGAGGTGCCGTCCGGCGGCGCGGAGAGGGGGCTGGGGGGGTGAGGTGCCGTTGCCGTTGCCGTTGCCGTTGCCGTTGCCGTTCTCCCCCTCTCCGCCTGCGGAGAGGGGGCCGGGGGGTGAGGTGCCGTCCGGGAGGGGGACGACCGGGGGGTGAGGTGCCGTACCCATAGGAGTCTCCAACCACCATGCCTTTCGTCCCCATGTCCGAATTGTTGTCCGACGCTTATGCCGCGGGATACGCGGTCCCCTCGTTTTGTGTCTGGAACGCCGAGACCATGACTGCGGTCCTGCGCGTCGCCCGCGATCTCAAGTCCCCGGTCATCCTCATGTGCGGTCCCGGCGAGTTTCCCCTGCTGAGCCCCGGTGAGATGGGCGCCGTCGCCCACGCGCTGATCGAGGGCTTCCCCGTGCGCGCCGCATTGCACCTCGACCACGGAGACTCCCACGACCAGGTACAGGCCTGCCTCGCCGCCCGGTTCACCTCAGTGATGCTCGACTTCTCGACCCGACCCCTGGACGAGAACATGGCCGCCCTGCGGCAGGTGACCGACCTCGCACATCCGTTTGGCGTCACTGTAGAGGGCGAAATCGGAGTTGTGGGCCGGGTCGGGGATGTCACGAGCGAGGGCGGGGAGCACTCGGCGCTCTCCGATCCCGCCGAGGCGGCTGCGTATGTCGAGGCGACCGGCGTAGACGCGCTCGCGGTGGCTATCGGCAACGCGCACGGCCTGTACACCCGCTTGCCGCGCCTGGACTTCGCCTTGCTGGAGCGCCTGCGCGATGCCGTCCCGGTGCCGCTGGTCCTCCACGGCGGCAGCGGCACGCCGGAGGCCGACCTGAAGCGGGCGATCTCGCTCGGCATCGCCAAGGTGAATGTCGCGACAGAGCTTATCACCACCGTCCGCACCTCGCTCATGGACCAATGGCAAGCGGGCACGAACCAGTGGACCCCCGCCGCCCAGACCGTAGCGATGAAGGCGATGGCCCCGGTTGTCGAGAAGTGGTGCCTGGTTACCGACGCGGCGGGGAAGGCGTAGATACGCCACCCGCCGACGAGCCGGGTATGCTGACCTCAGGCGCGACGCCGTTCGAGGAGGGGCCGGACTACGGGACCGCTGGCAGAGCCAGCGGCACAAGTATCCGGCCCCCGCCGTTCGCTCCGCGCGACAACGGGGCCGGACACTTGTACCGCCGGCAAAGCCGGCGACTTCGTAGGTCCGGCCCCTCCGAACGACCCGCAACCTGATCCTCCCCAGAGGAGCCCGCAGATCATGTCCAGTGAAACCCTCGCCCACGACCTGTACTCCGACCTATGCGCCGTGCCGGTGCTCGACGCCCACACCCACCTGGTGGACGGGCATCTCGGCGCGCAGGGCCTGCACGACATCCTCCTGTACCACATGGCGGTCAGTGACCTGTACGCCGCAGGCTGCCCCAGCGGGGCGCGCCTCACCCAGTACCCCGGCTGGCCCACGGTCGAGGAGGCGCACGGCCGCATCGAGGAAGCTCTCCCCTACCTCCCGCTGGTCCGCAACACCGCGATCAGTTGGGGCATACGGATCATCCTCGGCGACCTGTACGACTGGCGCGTCCCGGTGGACGCCGACAACTGGTGGAAGCTCGACGGCATGATCCGCGAGCGCGCCGGCGACCGCTCCTGGCAGCGCGAGGTCATGCAGCGGGCGGGCATCAATCGCTTCAGCACCGAACTCGCCCGCCGCGAGGACGGCGCGGACGACGACATCCTCCACTACTCGCTCGAATGGGCCTTCTTCACCCGCACTCAGTGGGGCGAGTTCGACACGGCCCTGTACGAACTCGAGCGCTGCTGGGGCAAGTCGCCCGACAGCCCGATGCCCATCGGCTCCGGCGGCAGGCCGCCCACCGAGCGCGTCATCCGGTCGCTGGAGGACGTACACGCCGCAGTCGAGCACTACGTCTCCGCGATGCCCGCCGACCGCCTCCTCTCGATGGCCACCCATATCTCCACCGACATCGACTTCTCCGCGGTCAGCGACGCCGAGATGGCCGACGCGTTGTCCCACCGCGACCGGGCGGGCAAGGCCGAGCGCGACATCTACGCCTCTTACATCAACGAAGCGTTCCTCACCCGTCTCGAGCAGGCCTACGGTGACAGCATCGTCTTCCAGTTTAGTTTCGGAGCCGAGCCGCTGCCCTTCGAGACCGCGAGCCGCCTGTCGCAACGAACCATCGCACAACTCGCCGAGATCATCGCCCGCCATCCCGGCCTGAAGTTCCAGTGCTTCCTGTCGAGCCGCCACGCGAACCAGTCGCTGTGCACCCTGTGCCGGGAGCTGCCGAACCTGTCGCTGGCAGGCTACTGGTGGCACAGCTTCTTCCCCGGCGCCATCCGGCAGGTCATCGAAGAGCGCCTGGACATGCTGCCCACGAACAAACAGATCGGCTTCTTCTCCGATGCCTACTGCATCGAGTGGGCCTACGCAAAGGCGGCGTTGGTCCGCAAGCAGCTCGCCGCAGTCCTGGCGCACAGAATCGACCAGGGCCAGTACACTTGCGCCGAAGCGCTCGACATCGCGCAAGCGATCCTGTTCGACAGCGCCCGCGATATGCTGCGCATGGAGCCGATGTGAGCGAGGGATTGACCACACAGACACAGGGGACCCAGTAAACGACATCGTCCTTGAGCGTCTATCATGGGGGCCGTTTCTCAGTCGTTCTCTGTGCCCTCTGTGTCTCCGTGGTTCAATGCCGTTCGCCCTTCATTCTGGGTATCCGGTCAGCCCCTGACAAGATTCTGAACGTTTCGCCCTCCGGTCGTCAAAGCGGCATAGTAATGCCAACCACCTTTGCTGGGAGTCCGCACTGCCGTTTCGTGCTTTCGTGGTCAAGTCTGCCGTCCGTTCAGCTACCCCGAATCGAAACGGGCCGCGCTCTCCCGCGCGACCCGTCTGTGCTTCGTAAGCTCCGCCCTACTGTGTCGATCTGTTCACTTAAGCTGCGGGGTCCCCACCCGCCTTCGGCGGGCGCCCCGCGCCTGAGTACACGGTATTCCCCCCTACCGCGCGACTACCACTTGCAGTCGAGGCCGAGGCTTCCGAACGGGGCGCCGCGGAACCAGCCGCCGCGGACCTGCCAGGTCGAGTTCGGCATGTAGACCCCCATGTACGCGGGCGCGCCGGTATAGTTGAACCACGCGGCCCCGATCTTCGGGGTGAACAGGAACTGGAAGCCGCCGAACGGCTGCTTCTCGTGAGCGTGGGTGCCGTAGCCCGCCTGCAGGCGGATCAGCGGGTCGCTCCACGTCGGCGGGCCCTGCGGAACCTGCACGTTGTATGCGCCGAGGACAAAGGGAGACACGTTGTCCCCATTGATGTCCGCGCTGTTGGGCAGGAAGTTGGCCGCTGCGATGTTGGTGGCCCCGACGATGAGCGAGGGGTGCGTGTCGGTCTCGTCGATCAGCTTGAAATAGGCGTTGACCTCAGTCACGTTCTTCTTGCCGTTCGGCAAGCCGTCCTTGGTGTGAAGTGTATCGACATCGAGTTCGAGCCGGTCGGTTACTCCCATGAACAGCTCCCCGACTTCGGTATCTCCAGGTCCGTTGGGCGGCGTCTTGAGGTTCCAGTGGATGTAGTTGAGCTCGATCTTGCCCGCCGGAACCATATTTCCCGTGGGCATGCTGACGATGTCGCCGGCGAACGCCGGCACGATCATGAGCAGCAGCAGCCCGCAGACAACGACTCTGCGCAGTGTCATGTAACGGCCTCCCTGTCGCGATTGTACGAGCGGCCCCGGAGCCATTCCGCGCGTCGGACGCATTATATGGCGACGGTGCGCCGGTTGGCAACATGAAACTGCCGCCGAACCAGGAGCATCGTTCCTGCGCCCGGGCCAAGTCCTGGGGTGTTTTCGATCCCGCCTTTTGGGATCGAAGACAGGGACCCCAGGGCGGACGGCTGCCGGGTTGGTGCAGGGCCCTCGCCAGACGCACAACGACGCTTCACCTCCACCGATCCGTATCCGGCGATCTCAGCGGTGAATGCCTTGTCGCGTACTGCGCCAGGGCATCTCGCACCAGGGTTGCCGGCATCTCGGCGTCGGCCGGCGGGAACATGTCGAAACCCTCGGCCCCGTCCCAAATGAAGTCATTGGCCGCGATCAGGTACCGGCCATCGGGCCGTATCTCCTCACCCGAAGTCAACTGCGCCCGCAGCTTCGCATTCCGCCCGTACACCACGACGCCCGACACCTGCAAGGGGGTCCGCTGGTCGGCGCTGTGCGCCAATATGTCGACCACCACCGCCCCCGAAGCGCGTCCGCGGCGCACCAGATTGTCGAAAGGCATGATGTCGAAGATCGTGCGCAGAGTGACCTTACCCGCCATGATACCGCTGCGGACGCCCCCGGCGTTCGTGACCGCAACCTGCGCTCCCGCCGCCTCCCGGATCGCATCGGCCACAAGGCTGCCCATTGGGCTTTGGTCGTCCCCCTTCGTGGTGATATTCTCGGCGGCCTCGCCGACTGTGGCGGACAGCTTACGATCGACCTCGTCCAGATAGGGCTTCAGCAGCGCCTGCACCGCCGCGTCCGGGGTGACCTGATCGGCGTATGTGGTGATGATCTCGGCCCAGGGCTGTCCGGGCGTGCCTGAGGCGTCGACCGGCACGCCAATCCTCGCCAGGGCTGTCCCTCGGCTATAGGCCTGCGTAATCGTGATCCCGTTCACCCGCCCGTTGAGCTTCGTGTGCGTGTGCCCGCTGACGATAATATCGACTGCCCCGCCAAGGCCTGCCGCCAGCCGCGCCACCTCCCCGCTGATCTCCCCCGCCTCTCCGCCATGCCCGTGCGCCTGAGTGCCCCCCAGGTGAGCGAGGAGCACGATGACCTTTGCCCCCTGCGCCCGGAGAGCCCGTGACTGCGCGATCGCCGCCTCGGCGGCGCTGGTAACCCGGATGCGCTCCCGAATGCCGGCGCTGACGATGCCTGGCGTGGTCTCGGTGATGACACCGATGAGGCCGACCTTCGCGCCACCGACCTCCACAATCGTGGAGGGTTGGGTAAACGCGAAGGGCTGCCCGGTCCGAGCGTCCAGCAGGTTCGCGCAAAGCAGCGGGAACTTCGCTTCCGAGGCCCGCTGCGCCAGCACGTCGATGCCCCAATCGAACTCGTGGTTGCCCACGGCCGCGGCCTGGTACCCGGCCGCGTTCATGTACTCGACCACCGGCTTGCCCTCGAACAGTCCCGACTCGGGCGCGCCCTGCATGAAGTCCCCGTCATCCACAAGCAGCGCCGGCCCCTCGCGCCGGAATCCGTCTATGTATGCCTTCAAGCACGCCGCGCCGCCAACCCGCCTGCCCCGCGAAAAGGAGTAGACCTCGCTGGTAAGCTGGCCGTGAAGGTCGTTGGTGGCGATGATAGTGAAGCCGTTCCCGGCGATCTGGACACCCGAGGCGGCCGTCGGCACGGGCGCGCCGGCTCTCGGTGTCCTTGCAGTCGGGCACCCGGCCAGGAGGACGACAAGGACGGATGCGAACAGGATCCATCTTCGATTCATGGAGGGTTCCCCCTGGAGAGTCGTGGAATGCGTCGCGCCTAAATTCCTCGCAGAGGTCCCAGCCCCCTCCCCCAAACGGCTCTTCCTCAATGTGTGTGGGTAGATGCCATGAACTGGTCTTGGCGAGGGCGGTAGTCGACTGCTCTGGGTAAGTCGTTGTCGTTGCGTCCGCAGGACGCCCGGCGCGAAGCGCCCCTCAGCCGGATGCT
>CAYWBK010000348.1:0-6923 GCA_964455745.1 uncultured Armatimonadia bacterium | reverse complement strand
GGCGGCGCAGCCGCCCAAGCCGTCGCGGCGTGCGAAACAATAGGGCCTTCGGCCATCCGTCCTGCGGACGGGAGGGTCTTGGTGCGGCGCGGTGTCCCGGACGCTGAAGCATCCGGCTGAGGGTCCCCGCCTGCGGCGGGGCCGGGCGTCCTGCGGACGCGACGGCACGGATGACGATCACGTGCCGAGGTACTCTGTTCAGCCACTGTCAAGCACCCACACACATTGAGGAAAAGCCGCGAAGGTAGCCCACAGGCATCTCGCGGAACTCAACGGCTGAGGCCAGGACCAGCACCGCGACAGCATGGAACGGTACTGCGGTACTCCCGACACCGTTCGCGGCAGTTCGGCCCTAACGGTCCTTCTCCTGAAGCTGCCCGAGCAGACAGGGCGCCGGGGCTGAGTGGCGCTGGAGTGCGTGCCTCTTTGGGGTCTACGCAGTGCGCCGGCCTTGCGGCGGCAGCCGCCAGCGCCGGTTCAGGCACGCCCCCAGGACGTTATGACTTGCGATGAAGCTAGCCCGTTCTGCCGAGGTGCATCCTCTCGGCGCCAACGGTGGGACATCTGCCCCCCCGCACCACCCTACCAGCCCGATCGGCCCACCGCGAAGCAGTATGTGATGCCTGCTGGCGCTCTGGACTCTGCTGTCCATGACCACTCTTCATGCGATGTGGTCCGCTGGAAGCAGTCACGAGGGCATCGACCACGACCGGGGCAGTCAGACTGCGAACCGACGTGAGTCCCTTCGGACTGGGATCATCCATACCAAATCGGAGACGCTGTTCCATGGGCTCAACAGCGGCCCGTCTGCCGAGAAGGTCCGGCCTCGACCTACAGCCCCCTTGCCCCGCCGCGCCTATTGGTGCTCGGAGCGGTGCAACACTGTCGCTGAGGGATGCGGCATGGCGGTATGCCGACTGCGCGGGCGAAGCACCTGCAGGAGGTCTGTTGTCCCCTCCGCGTCGAACCACTCCCCACACCCTTCGTCGCTCAGGAGCGCACCATGCCCCGCCGCCTGCCGCTTTGCCTGCTGTTGCTGCTGCTGCCCGCCCTCTGGTGTCCGGCTCAGCCCGTTGCGCAGATGCGCGCGGAGCTGCGGCTTGACGCCTGGCGCTTCCAGCCCGGTCGGGTTGGCGCGGAGCCCGTCCCGGCTGACTGGGTGCCGGCGCGGCTGCCGTACAACTGGACGGAGACCTGGACGCGCCCGAAGGCTGCCGAAACCGCCGCCTGGGCGACGCAGGATCTGCGCGATACGAACAGCGCCTGGTACGAGGCCGACGCGACGGCGCCGGCGGAGTGGCAGGGCCGGCGCGTGGCCCTGAACTTGCGCGGCGTGCAGTGCGACGCGATCGTCGAGGTGGATGGGCGCCGCATTGGCGAGATCAAGGGGCCGGACGGTCGCGTGGACCTCACCGGCGTCGCCGTGCCAGGCAAGACGGCCAAAGTGCGACTGTGGGTCACGCGGTGGTGGGAGCGGACCGAGAACCAGCGCTCGCGCGATCTCTTCCGCGATGTCACCATCGAGGCGATGCCGCGCACTGAGTGGTACCACACCCCCGATGAGGCGCGGCGGGCCATCCCCGGGGGGCTGGGGGGCGTGTCGCTTCTGGCGCTGCCGGCCCTGGCTGAGATCGAAAACGTCGCGGTCGCGACGAGTGTCAGACGCCATGAATTGAGCCTTGGCCTCGACTATCGCCTGCTCGCAGCCGCTCCCGGCGCTCGATTCCAGGCGCAAGTGACCGAGATCGGCGGCACGACGGAGGGCCTTCCCGCCGTCTCAGTACCACTACAGACCACGGAGGCCGGGCAATCGCGCAACCAGACGGTGGTTGTGCCGTGGGACAAGCCGCACCTGTGGGATGTCGGCGCCCCTCACCTATATCTCGTGAAGGTGAGTATGGTCGGAGCCGACGGCGCGCAGCTCGACGCCTACCCGCCGGTGCGTTTCGGTTTCCGGGAGGTGTGGACCGAGGGCAAGGAACTGATGCTCAACGGTCATCCCCTGCACTTGCGCCCGGGATACTTCACTTCCACCGTGCCCGAGATGCTGATGTTCGAGGGCATTGGGTTCAACGCGATCTACTTCCAGCCCAATCCGACCGCCTGGTACGGCCCGTGGGGCATCTTCCCCGGTGGGGTGGGGCAGGCCGGATCGAAAGAGCTGCTGGACGCCGCCGACGAGCGCGGCTGGGCGGTTCTCATGCCCGTCCCCGGGGTCAGCATCGTCCGCGACACAATCCTGAAGCCCGAAGCAGCCCCTCTGTACATGCGCGACCTGCGGATGTGGATGCGCGAGCTGGACCGCGGGAACCGCCCTTCCATCCTGATGTGGGCGCCGTCCATGAACACGCAGGGCGTCTCGGGGCCGCAGGATCTGGGGCGCAAGCCCACCTCCCCGCAGCCGCCGTGGTTCGCCGCGTCGGAGAAGCTCATCCGCTCGGCGGACGCCACTCGCCTGATCTACCACCACCAGGGCGGGCAGACCGGCGACATGGAGACGGCGAACATCTATCTCAACTGGGTGCCGCTAGCCGAGCAGGAGCAGTACCTGGCCGCCTGGAGCAAGAGCGGCGAGAAACCCTGGGGCGGGGTCGAGCACGGATCGCCGCTGTCAGTGGACTTCTTCAAGCACAACATCGTGCCGCTCGTTACCGAGTACAGCGCGATCTACCTCGGGGACGCCGCCTACGCAGCCGAGAAGGATGAGTACATCAAGGCTTCGGCGCGCGTCCAGGCGAGGCCGGCGACGTCGGCGTTCGAGGGGGTCACGCGCCTCGCGGACGAGGGCAGCCTGGCGCATCTGGGCGACTGGACGGCCTACTACAGCATCATGGACCGGTTCATCCGCGGGGTGAACAAGGCCTGGCGGGCGTACGGCCTCAACGGCGGCATTTTCCCGTGGTTCTTCGACGTGGGCTTCGGCGCGCCGCCGGGCTACAAGCCGGGGCCGATGGGGTATCTGTACGAGAATCTGAGTGGTTCGCCCGAGGAGTTGCACAAGCGGCCGACCTGGGCGAACCCGCTCTATGATGCGTATCGTGACACAATGCAGCCCCTTCTGGTGTATCTCGGCGGGCCTGTGGCGCGGTTCACGGCCGTCGAACCGCGTTACACGGCGGGTGAGACGGCGGAGCGCAGCATCGTGGCGGTGTGGGACGGCCCAGGCGACAAGGCGTTCACGGCGCGTTGGGAACTGCAGGTCGCGGGGAAGCGTGTGGTCGGCGGCGAGGAACGCTTCGCCATGGCCGCCGGGGCGATCGAGAAGCGCCAGCTGCGGGTCGCCATACCCGCGGTCACGGCGCGCACGCCAGCGCAGTTGCGACTCAGCGTGACCGATGCGGCGGGAGCGGAGATCGCCCGCGATGAGACACCGCTGACGCTCTTCCCGCATCTCCCGGCACCGGTGCCGCTTGCGGCCCGCTGGGGGTTGTTCGACCCGGCCGGGCAGACGGCGGCCGAGTGGGTGAAGGTCGGGCTGCAGGCTCGCCCGGTCAAGCCGGGCGAGAGTCTCGCAGGGCTCGACGTGCTGGTCATCGGGCGTGGCGCGCTCGCCCGGGAGACCCGCCTGCCCTTCACGCCTGAGGACGTGGCGCGCGGGTTGCGGGTGCTGGTGCTCGAGCAGGAACTCGCAGGACTGGAGGCGCTGGGCTTCCGCGGCCAGGACGTGGCGCCCCGCTATGTCTTCCCGCGCGTGGGCAACCATCCCGCACTGGCGGGAGTGACGGCGGACGACCTGGCGAACTGGCGCGGCGAGGGCGCGCTACTGCCGGTGACCTCTGCCGGGATGCGCATCTGGCCCTGGGCGCATGGACCGCACTGCGGCAACACGGGTTCCGTCGCCTCGGTGGTCATCGAGACGCCGCACAAGGGCGCGTTCACGCCGCTCATGGAGTGCGAGTTCGATCTCGCATATACGCCGCTGCTGTCCTGGCGGCACGGGAAGGGCGAGGTGATCTACTCGCAGCTCGACTTCGCGGGGCGGCTGGGCGCGGAGCCGGCTGCGGACCGGATTGCGCGCAATCTGCTGCGCCACATGGACAAGGCAAGCCTGGCCTTGCAGTCCAAGCAGGCGCTTGTCCTCGGGAAGAACGCCGATGTGGCGACCCTCATGGCGGACCTGGGCCTGCAGTGGCGCGCGTTCGACGGCGCGAAGCTTCCGGCGCTGGCTCCGGGCAGCCATGTGGTTGTCGTCGCGCCGGGTGGGACGGCCGTCGCCGGGCGGTTTCGGCGGGAGCTGGCAAGCTTCGTGTCCTCCGGCGGGACGGTGGCGTTCCTGCCGCAGGACGGCGCGGGCGTCGCCGGGGTAGGGCTGCCCTGGGCGCTGCCGGTGCAGGCGACTTCGGCGGCGCGGGCGGCCCCCGAGGCCATCGGCGATGACCCGCTGCTGCGCGGCGTCGGCCCGCAGCTCGTGCACTGGCGTACGTTCCTGGAGGGCGACACCTTCGCGGCGCAGGGCCTGCCGCCCGGTGCGAAGCGGCTGCTGGACGGCTGGCTGCTGCGGGTCGCAGCGGGCAAGGGGAACTGGGTCTTCTGCCAGGTGGACTGGCGGCGGCTCGAGGATGGCAGCGACAACCTGCGGCGCACCCGCTGGAACGCGCGGCGGCTGTACCGGCAGCTCTTCACCAACCTCGGCATCGCCACCGATGAGAGTGTGGCAGCGCAGATGCTCGAGGGACGCACTTTCGCGCCGATGGCGCCGGTGAACGTGTGGCAGGTGCTGCAGCAGGCGACGCCGATCACCCTCGAACCCGTCAAAGCGACGAACACGCTGCCGGGTCTGGCGGGGACGCTCGAGGCCGAGCGCTGGGTGCAAAGCCCCACGGCTGACAAGCGTCGCGACTTCCTCTGGCGGCTGCGGGCGGCGGATGCGAACGGGTACCTCGATCTCACGCACCTCGAACCGGCGAAGCTGGGGCAGGCGGGTTACGCGGTGACGTATGTGTTCAGCAGCGTCCCGCGCAAGGCCGTGGTCTCCCTGTCCGCCGACTACTGGCTGGTCTTCCGCGTGAACGGGGTGGCTATCGTGGATCAGAGCACGGAGCCGCGCCCGGCCTCTGCGCCACGGCCGGGTGAGCTGCGCCTGTCGGCGCCGCTGCACGCGGGGTGGAACCGGCTCGAGATGAAGGTCGGCTCCGGCAGTGGGGGCTTCGGCTTCTGGTGTCAGGTGAGCGACCCGGGCGACCTGCGACTATCGCCGACTGTGATCGCGCCGACCGAGAAGCCGGGTGAGGTCCCCCAAGCGGCTGACCTGCGCCGGGAGCCGCCGTCCGTGGGGGCGCAACTGCTGTATGCAGAGACGCTGCAGAAGGAGGACGATCCCTATGGCTTCACTCCGTGGTAGAACGGCGGCTCTCGCCGCTGGCGCTCTCGCGGCGGTTCTGATGCTGACGCTGTCGACTCTTTGCGGCGCGGAGGACAGCGCCATCGGGAAGGTGCTCCTGGATGAGACCTTCAAGCAAGCTGCGGTCGGGAGCCGCCCGGTACCGTGGCTGTACTTCACCGATAGCGGGAACGATGTCGGGGTGGCCGAGGCCCCGGTCATCGGTGGACACGCGCTCAAGCTCAGTCGCGCGAGCGGAACGGTGTGGATGCCGATGGTGAGCGGCACGGTCGGGGGCGAAGCGAAGAACACCGTCCGCATGGAGTGTGACTGGTATCTGCCGGCGCTCTCGGATAGTACGGACTCGGTGCTCTACGTGACGGTGCGCGGCGACGGGAACAACAACGTAGTGCAGGTGGGATTAGGGGGGCCGGGCGGGGTGGCGGTGCCGCAGGGCCGGGACGAGTGGGTGCCGATGGGGTTCCCGCTGCGCGCCGGGCAGTGGGCGCACCTGAGCGCGACGGTTGACCCGATGTCGCGCAAGGCCGACGGCGCGTTTGACCTTACGGTCTCGCAGGGCAAGGATCGGATGACGTACCCGAACATCCCCTTTCGGCCGGACTATCGCGGCCAGTATCCGAATGAGCTGTCATATACGCCGACGTTCCATGTGGGCGGCGGGAGCCCGGCGCGGCCCCGCGAGGCCTATGTGACCAACGTCCGAATCACGGTCGTGGCGGCGCGAGAGGATCGTTAGTGCTCTGTCGCCCATGAACCCTTGGGTGTGGGCCAGGAAAACCATGAAAGACAACGGCCTTTATGTCCTGGGGGATTGCATCCCCCAAACCCCCACATCCCCAACGGCCTTTGACCATGAAAATCGCGGGGGATTGGGGGATGCAATCCCCCAAGATGTTAAGGCCGTTCAAGGGTCCTGCCATTCTGCCAAAGATTCACATCTGACAATGCGATAGGCTTCAGGACAGTTGCACTGCCACTGGACCAAGAAGCCACCGAACGCGTGCAGCGTTAGGTGGCCCTTTGTCGGGGCATCGAATGGCAGCCACCTTCTCGCCCAGTGGCCGCGAATATTGGTGGACTGCGCCACCCTAACGGGGCTGCGCAGGGCCGCATAGGGCGGGCCTCCGCCCTCTCCTGGACAATACCCTATACCTGATGAGCTTCGGCAGCAGCGCGTCGTGAATGGCCGCGTAACAGGCCCGCGCTACCAAAGCACTCTTAAGCCATCCCTTCACCGGGATGGCTTTGTCGTAACTTCGGGCCGATCTCATCGGGGGAAAAGCGATGTAGGGTCCGTACTGGGTACGTACGTGCTCTACAGTCAGGTTGGAAAGCGATTCTACATCGGCGTGACAGAGGAGAGGCAGCGAGAGCGGTACGGTCTCCCTCTCCCCCCTCGGAGAGAGGGAGAGGCCCCAGCGGTATCTCGCATAGTTGCCGCAGGCGACTTCACAGAATTGGCGGGGCGAGTAGGAGGCCGTCAGGAGCATCGTTCTTAGTCAGGGGCCTTCAAAGGGTCGAGGCACAGGCCGTTTGAGGAGGGGCTAACATGAAACGGCCCGCCGTTTGGCGAATGATATTG
>CAYWBK010000347.1:0-6938 GCA_964455745.1 uncultured Armatimonadia bacterium | reverse complement strand
AGCCCCAGGGGCTCACGCACAACTTGCCAACCCGCGATGAATAATCCGGGCTAGAGCCGCGTCAGCCGGCTGCGGACTCTGGAACGGCAAAATAGCGCTGTGGTAAGGACTGTGGAGGCCGTGGGGCAAGGCAGGTGGGGCGGACAGAAGGGGCCCTCGTCAGGACGCAGGGAATATAGACCTCTCTGGCCCTGGCGAGGGCCCCTGTGGCTTCCGGGCAGTCGTCATGCCGGGTTCCGGCACTCTGAGACGATGAGAATGACGGCGATGGCGGGCGAGACGCCCGCCCCACGCGCGACAAGATTGTCGCGCCCACTTCATCCTCGAGCGTCGGGGCTGGCGTGCGCGTCATGCACGAAGTTTCGTATTTCCATCAAATGGGTAAAGGCATTACCAATCATGTCAACCATAGCACTCAGGGAGAGGACGTTGTCAAGGGAGGACCCGGCCACTGCGCGGACCGTACGGATTCGGGTGGGGAGGCGTTCGGCGTTCGTGCTTACCGGGTTTCTCGGCGGGGCCACGTTATCGACGGCTTACGCATTCCTGATGATCAAGGGAATGGGCTGGTCTTTTTATCTTTTCTTCGCAGGTCTGGGCGCCTGTTGCGGTATTGCGTTGGCGGCTATCCCGCGCCTGATGTGGCATTTCGTGCGCAAGCAAGCCTATCGGTTGCTCCTGAAGCAGTGGACGGACAAGTCGCGTGTCCTGACGACGACCGCTCGCCGGTCCATGACTTCCGGCAGGCAATCGGCATCGCAGCCGTCATCGTTGTACAATGACCTCGCCGTCGTGGACTTCCTCCAAGGCGACATAGCGAGCGCCATCGCCGGATTCGAGCGGGCGAGCGGGGAGAGTTGCCCCGGCGCCACCGCGAACCTCGTCGCGGCCCTCACCGAGGCCGGCGCGTGGGATCGGCTGGGCACCCTACTGCGTCCTGACGGCGCGCCCGTTGACTGGCTCAACGAGACCAGTCTGGCGCGTATCAGCACCTGTGTTCCCGAAGACTCCGCCGTTCACGAGCTTTGGACCCTCGCGCAGGACCGACGGGAACCGGTGCTGCTCAATAACCTCGGCATCAGGGCGATGCGCCGTGGAGAGTTCGTCGAGGCACAGCGCGCCTTCGCCACCGCGATCAGGCAGAGACCCTCATACGCTCTCGCCCACGCCAACCTCGGAGTTCTGGGGCACCGACAAGGCGACCTGTCGCAGGCCCTGGCAGAGACGGCCTCGGCGGCAACCCTGGTCGGCGACGACGAGACGATCTGCAACAACCTGGGCGCATTGCTGTGCCTCGCCCACGACTGCCACCAAGCGCACAAGTGGCTGACGCGGGCAGAGAATCTACAGCCTCGCTCCGCCGAGATCGTCATCAACCTCGGCAACGCACAAGCGCTACAGGGCTTGCACGATGAGGCGACCGAGACTTATCGCAGGGCCATTAGTCTGGGCGAGCGCCTCCCCGAAGCTTACTACAACATGGCCGCCAGCCTTCTCACACGTCAGAATTACGCGGGCGCCCTCGAGAACCTCGAATTGGCCGAAAGCTTGCAGCCTGAAGACCCCGAGATCCTCAACAATCTCGGCTGCGTCCACTTCCGCCAGGGCCGACCCGAGCAAGCTTGCAGCCTGTTCCGCCACGCCGCCAGCCTCAGTTCGGATGGCATCTACGAGCGCAACCTGGTTCGTGCGGAACTCGCGGCCGGGCGGTTCGAGCAAGCCTCCGCTTTCTGCGAGCAAGCGGGCGATGACCTCGTCTTCGAGCGAGGCCTGGTGCACCTGTTGGCCGCGACGCGGATCACCCCCGAGACCGAAACGCATCGCAGGATGCTCGACTTCAACCTGAAGGCCGCGGCGGAGTCGTTCCGCAAAGCGGCCGCCTCCGGTAAGAGCCTCGTCGCCGAAGCGACGTTCGACCTGGGACTGGCCCAGTACATGCGCGGCGAGTACAACGCCGCCGCGGAGACCTTCGTCTCGGTCATCGGGAGCTACCGCACGCAGGGCGAGGTCGAGTATGTCGCCGGCATGTGCTACTTACTGGCCGGAGGAACCGAACAGGAGCGCCACGGGTCCGCTGACGGCTCATTGGCCCCTGCTGCGCGCGAGTTGTTTGCCAAGGGACGCCCGTACTTGGAGAAAGCGGCGCAGGCGCCGGGGATGGCTGAGATGGCCGGCTACAACCTTGGCCTTGTGTACTATACACTGGGCGAGTACCAGGCCACCATCGATGTGCTGCGCCGCGTGGTTCGAGCCGATTCCGAGCCGCATCTGCAGAACGTGGTCGGACTGGCGCAGGCGCGGCTGGCCCAGCAGATGACCCTGTCCGCCCAGACTTCCGCCTTGATGGGAGAGGCGCGCAAGCGCGAGATACTCGCCCAGGCGCACACTCTGCTGTCATCGGCAGTCTACTACTTCCGCCAAGCCCTGCGTCGCGTGCCCCACGATCCCATGACCCACGCCAATGTCGGCCTCGCCCTGATGTTGAGGAACGAGAAGGATGATGTGGAGGCGGCGCTGCAGCATTGGCAGCTCATGCACCAGTTCGGCGACGCCCGTGTAAAGGTTGCCTTCGAGGCCATGATGCAGATGGTCTCTCCCGAGGCGGCCAGCCGCCTGCGTTTCCAAGACACCGACCTGGCCTTTCTGCCGCTTCGAGTGACCGACTGGATCAGCATTCCCGCACCCAAGTCCGCCGGCCCCAAGTTTTTCGTCCTCGAGATGCCGGACCTGCCCGAGTGGCGGCTCGAGGCCTCGCACCGCACGGTACGCAAGGCCCTGCATCTGCGACACAAGGCCGACCGGGTGCGACGCAAGCTGCGGCATCTGGCGATCTGAGGGGACCGCCCGTTCCGCTGGAGAAGAAGTCGTGTAAGCCCCGCAGGGGCGCGCGGCCGTGCAACGCCACGCGCTCGCCCTTGCGGGGCTTTGTGGCATTCGCTTGGCCGACGAGGCCAATTTGCAGCGACCTCGTCAGACTGCAACACACTCAGGAAGAACCCTCGCCCGACGAAAGGAGATGACCCGCGCAGGGGGAAATGCCGTGCGCCCCTGCCACCGGATCGCCGCGCCCAGTCGGGGCGCCTACTCGGCCACGAACATGACTGAACCCGATGTCCCCCGAACACAGGCCCTGACCCCCGGCGCACGCAAGGCGCTGCTCGCGCTTGTGGTCGTGTGTGTCGTGGTGCGTGTTCCCATGCTGGTGGCATGCGCGCCTATGATCGAAAGCGACACGGGGGACTACGTGGCCCTGGCCCACCAGATACAGACCTGGGACTTCTCCGGCTACACCGGCAGCCGCACCCCGATCTACCCTCTGCTCATCCTCGCCGCCGGGTACAGCCCGCTCATCGTCGAACTCATCCAGATGCTCACCGGCATCGCCGTGTCGGTGATGATCTTCTCGATGGCGCTGCGCCAGACCCGGAGCGCGACGCTGGCCCTCGTCCTGGGGTTGGCGTGCTGCCTGAGCCTCAACCTGTTGCTGTGGGAGAAGTGGCTGATGACGGAGGCGCTGGCGACGTTCCTCCTCACGTTGTCGCTGTGGGTACTGCAGCGCATCCAGACCGGCGATGCGCGCCGGCTGTGGGTGTATGTGGCGCTCGGGCTGATCGCCGCGGCATGTGGACTGACGCGCCCCCTGATGTACTACTACGCGCCGCTTCTGCTGCTGTTCTTGCCGCTGGGCCGGACAATATCGTGGCCGGACAGGCTCAAGCGCGCCTGTGCGTTCGCCTTACCGGCCCTGTTGCCGCTGCTGTGGTGGTGCGGGGTCAATGCGCGGCTGATCGGGGTCTTCTCGCCCAGCACTCTCGGCGGCTACGGGATCATTAAGCACGTGGACTCGGTGATCGCGGAGGCCCCCGCCGAGTACGACCCTATCGTCCGGCCATATCTGATGCACCGCGACGAGAACGGCTCGCACCTGCTGACAATCCACCGTGCCGAGGGCCAGATCGAGGCGGCGACCGGGTTGTCGCCCGCGGAGTTGAGCACGAAGCTCACGCGCCTGAGCCTCACCCTGATCCGCCGCCACCCGTATGTATTCGTCAAGTCGGCCTATATGGGCTGGAGCGCCTTCTGGCAGCCGGGGATACGCTGGCAGGCCAACCCGCTGACGCATGTCGGCCTACAGCAACCGGCGGCCATCAACGCCGTGCAGTTCCTGTGGAGCGAGGAGAGCCGCTATGAGAACACAGTATGCGGCTTGTTCCTCGTGATCTGTGGTTGGGCGGTGATTGCGGCCCTCACGCGCCGACGCTGGCCGGTTTCCACCGTCGAGTTGTGCATGATGGCCACCGTGCTGTGCGCCTCGGTGGTGCAAGCCGTGGCCGACCCGGCCGATGCGGGGCGATACGTGATCCCCTTTGTGCCCGCGATCTACTATGTGGTGGGGGCCGCGATCTGGAGGTTTGCGGGGTGCAATATGGTGGCTGAGCGGGTGGCATAGCGACGCGGGGCCGCGGGCCAGGTCGCCGTTCTCTCTCGATGCGCCTGCTCAGCGCCCACAGGTTGCGCTGGGGCGACAAACAGGTATGCGTGGAGAGGACCATGTGGCCGATCTGCGCATCCGGCGGGGCCTGATCGGCTGGTCCATAGTGGAAGGCCAGGAACCGATGTCCGAGGGCTCGGTCGGGTACGCGAACTGGAAGGCGCACCGGGGGTAGCCGGCGAGGCCCAGTGTTCGGTTGCGGAAACAGTAAAGGCGCGAACGTGTCTAATACCCTGAGTTGATCCTCTTCGCAAGGGGGACCCGCATGGTCGGACGACACGGCTCGTGCCTCGTCGCGTTCCTGCTCCTGTCCTGTACTCAAGCTCTACCGCTGCTCGCCTCCGACCTCGCCGCGCGCAGTGCGCCGCAGCTCGGCGGCGACACGTACACTATCCACGCCGACGGGAAGCTGTCGCAGGTGCTGGGTGTCCTCGGACGCGTCGCGACCGGATGGGACATCTTCGAGCCCCGCGTCGAGGGAGGCGGCCAGTATGTCCCGTCGCCAATCCTGGACATGCCGGTCTCCCTGGACTTCGACAAGGCCGACCTGCGGACGATTCTCCTCTCGCTGTGCTCCCAGACGGGGTTGGTATACTCAGTGAACTGGGGCGGGCGGTGGGACATTTTCGGGGACACAGCCGAGTACCACCTTGGCACGATCGAGCTTCGCCCGGGCAACGTGCGTCTGGACGCGCGGCCCACCACCGACCTTGGCGACTGCATCGTCCGCGTAGAGCGCATTCAGGCCCGCAGCTACTCCGGGCTCGGGCCACGGTGGGGCTTGCCGCTGCCCAAACCGGGCCGGTATGACACCCTCGAGATCGGCCTGCGTGTGATCCCGAAGACCGCCGAAGCTGCGGGAGCGTTCGTATACGTGGGCCGCAAGGTCACGGCTACCGCCGATACCGGTGAGACCCTGGCGGTCCCTGGGCCTGAGCGGCAATGGGATTCCGCTGATGGCCCGGCTCTGGAGCCTCGGATCGAGTGGCCTCTTCCGCCGCCCGGCGCAAAGTGCCTGCGGCGCGTGGAAGGCGTTGTCTATCGACATCGACAGGCCAAGATCAATACGCTACTGCTGCCGGCCGGTGTGGGGCAAGTCGTGAAGGACGGTGACGTGTCTGCGAAGGTGGAGTCGTGGCAGGTCAGCGATGGCCGGTTAGAGGTCTTTTTGGGTGGGAGCGCGCCGCCGTGGCCGTCCGGGAGCGGGCAGTCGCGTCAGGCCGTCGGTCGCCTGAATGTTGACCTGATCGCCGCGGACGGGTCGCACCATCCCATGCGCGCGCACCGGGACTCGCCGTGGATCGAGCGAGACTTCTGGTGCAGATACGACCACGAAATGCCGCTGTGGCCGGGCGTGCATGAGGGCCGCAGGCCCGAGAAGCCGGTTGCGATCAAGGCGCTCCAACTCACCTTCATTCGCTACGGGACCGAACTCGAATCTGTTCCCTTCGTGCTGAAGGACGTCCCGTTGCCGCAGCCGCCGGTTACCAAGGTCTGGGACTCGTCAGTCGCCCTTGTGGCGACCAAGACGATGGTTCCGCCGACGATCGCGGGCCTTGGTCCCGTGAGCCTCGGAAACGACAGGTTCGTCTTCCACAACGAGGGCACGGCGTCCGAGGTGTGTCAGAGGCTGGAGAACCTGACCGGTTGGCACATCGAACTGCCGCCAAGGGGGATGCCGGGCGCGACGCTGGCCGACATGCCGGTGACGCTGCGCCTGGATAACGCGAACATGGATGAGATCCTGACGCAGATCGGGCGGCAGGCAGGGATGGTCTACGAGATCAGGCGCGACGGATTCGGGGAGGGAAGCTTCCCGGAAGTGCCGCGTCCTGCGGTGATTACGTTCCGTGCGGGCCAGGTCGACGTCGATCCGCGTCCCACCGGCGTCACCGACCGCTATGTCGTGCGGGCCGACGACACCGTCCTCTTCTCGAACCGCAAACTCACACCCGAATGGGGCAGCCTGGCCCCGAAGTCCACGGTTGCCGACAATCTCATCATCCGCGCGTCGGTCATCCCCCGGATTGAGCCGGCGGCCCAAGCCTACATGGGGGTCGCGCGGTATCGAGCGGTCACTGAGGACGGGACGGTCCTGCACGGAATTGTCTCGCAGGACGGTCAGGGGTGGGGAGCCTCCGGCCCGACCGGGTTCGAGATGCGCTTTCCCCTGCCACCTGCGGGCGCGCGGAAGCTGGCGCGCATCGAGGGGATGTTGCGCGAGCGGTCATCCATGAAGACCACATCGGTGACGATCCCCGCGAATAGCGCCGGACGAGCCTTCTGGGGGGAAGACGTGTGTGTCAGAGTGATGCGGTGGGAATTGCGGGACAGCACGCTTACAGTGCACCTTCATGCGAGGGTGCCGCCGCTCTCATCCTATCGTAACCCCTGAGCCAGTTGCAAAAGTCGCGATGTAGGTGCATTTCGCCCCAGGGCTGAATCT
>CAYWBK010000346.1:0-6944 GCA_964455745.1 uncultured Armatimonadia bacterium | reverse complement strand
CTTTTGGGGCAACGGCCCGTGATGCGCACGCAAGATGTGGGTAAAGCATAGCCACTCGTGGAGAGGGGCCGGGGGTGAGGTGCCGTAAGATCGCCGTACCCGGACACATCTCCCTATGATTCCCACCGAACTTCTTCGCCGAATCCGACGCATCGAGATCCGCACCTCGCGGCTCGCGAACGACCTCTTCGCGGGGACCTACCACAGCGTTTTCCACGGGCGCGGCATGGAGTTCTCCGAGGTCCGCGAGTATTACCCCGGCGACGACATCCGCGCGATCGACTGGAATGTGACTGCCCGTGCTGGCAAGCCGCATATCAAGAAATATGTCGAGGAACGCGAACTGACCGTCATCCTGGTCATCGACGCCTCGGCTTCTTTGCGCTTCGGCAGCGCGAAACAAGACAAGTCGGAGCAGGCCGCTGAGATCGCCGCCATCATCGCTTTCTCGGCCATTCGGAACAACGACAAGGTCGGACTCGTTATGTTTACCGACCAGGTCGAGAAGTTCATCCCCCCGCGCAAGGGGCGCAGGCAAGTGCTGCGGCTCATCCGCGAGGTGCTGTACTTCGAACCCTCGCGCCGCCAAACGAGGATCGGCACTGCCCTCGAGTACGTCAGCCGGGTCCAGAAGCGCCGCGCCGTGATCTTCGTCATCTCGGACTTCGCCGACATCGGTTTCGAAACGCCCATGCGCACGGCTGCGAAGCGCCACGATCTCATCGCCGTCCGGGTCGCCGATCCGCGCGAGGCCGACGTGCCCTCGGTGGGCCTGGTCGAACTGGCAGACGCCGAAACCGGGCGCACGCGTCTCATGGACCTCAGCCACCCGGCAACGCGCGTCGGATTCACCTACACCACCCGCTCGCGCGAGGAGCAGCTCAAGCGCCTGTTCCAGCACGCCGGGGCGAGCGTCATCAACATCTCGACCGCCGAGTCACCCATCGACCCGCTTTCGGCGTTCTTCGAGAAGCGCCGGCGGATGCGGTGAGGACGGCGGAAGTTGGTAGATGGAAGTTGGAAGTCGGAATGAACGACAGAGAACAACGGCGGACGGCAGCGGGGCCGCGCGTGGTTGATGTTGCGCGCCTGCTGGCCTGCTGCCTCGTTACCGTGGCGCTGGCCGGACGGTTGGCCGCAGACCCGGCGCCGGTCGATGTGAAAGCCGCCGTCGACAAGACCGAGGTCACGGTCGGCGACCCGATCCAGTACACGATCACCGTCTCCGCCGCGCCGACCATCGCCTGGACCGCCCCGGATGCCAAGGCGGATGTAAGCCCCTTCGAGGTGCGTGACTACAAGGCCGGCGCGCCCCGTCTGGAGAACGGCCAAAGCGTCACCGACATCACTTTCACGCTGGCGCTTTTCAAGACCGGTGCCTTCACCCTCAACAAGCTCGCCATCCGCTATCGCACCGACAAGGGTGCGGATGCGACGGTGGCCGTCCCGCCCGTCACCGTGACCGTGAAAAGCGTCCTGCCGCCCGGCACCACGGACATCAAGGACATCCGCGGGCCGCAGCCGGCAGGGGCCGACCCGGTGCAGTGGGGCCTCGGCATCCTGATCGGACTGGCCCTCGCCGCGGCAATCGTGTACTTCGTCTATCGAAGGTACCACCGCAAGTCCGCCGCGGCCCCGTCCCGTCCCGCCGCCCCTCTCACGGACTGGGAGATCGCCGTGCGCGACCTCGATGCGCTCCGCGAGGTCTCCCTCACCGGCCCCGACGAGATCAAGGCCTTCCACATCCGCATCACCGAGATCACTCGACGCTACATCGTCGCCCGCTACCGGATTCCGGCGCTCGAGGAGACTACCTCGCTGATCTACTACAACATGCGCCGCAGTCCCGAGGCCAGGGGCGACGCCGCGGATTTCCGCGACCTGCTGGCCGCGTGCGATCTGGTGAAGTTCGCCAAGTATCGCCCCGTGCCCAATGAGGCGTACCAGATGATCGAGTGGGCGCGCAAAGTCGTCCTCAACTCCCGCAGGACCGCTCCGGCGACGGAGACCCCCGCCGAGAGCGGCCCGGCGATGCCGCCGCTGCCTGCCGACGCCGGCGGCAAGTCATCTGGAGGCGGGAACTGATGCAGTTCGCGCACCCGTATCTGCTCTTCGTGTTGCTCGTCCTGCCGCTGCTGGCGCGGCAATGGATCGGCGCTCGCCGCGAGCGCTTGCGCCTGGTGTACTCCGACTTTCGCCTGCTGCCACTGAAGATCACGCCGCCCAGGGTCATCCTGGCCGAGCTGCTCCCGCTGCTTCCGCTGGCCGCGATGGGTCTGTTCATCATCGCCCTCGCCCGCCCGCAGCTCCCCCTCGCGCCGGAGGAGCAATCGACTGAGGGCATCGACATCATGCTCGCCCTCGATCTCTCGTCCAGTATGCTCACCCAGGACTTCGGCATGGAATCGCGCTTCGAGGCCGCAAAGGAAGTCCTCAGCCGCTTCGTCAGCACCTCACACAACGACCGCCTCGGGCTGGTGGTCTTCGCCGACGGCGCGTTCACACAATGCCCCCTCACCCTGGACACCCAGGTGGTCTCACTCTTGCTCGATCAGGTCCAGATAGGCATGATAAAGGACGGCACCGCCATCGGGATGGCGATCGCGACAGCGGCGCGGCGGCTCGAGAAGTCCGATGCCAAGAGCAAGCTCATCATCCTGCTCACTGACGGCATCAACAACCGGGGCCGCATCGACCCCCTGACCGCCGCGCGCGCCGCCGCGGCCGTGGGGGTCAGGATATACACGGTCGGCGTCGGGCGGGTGCTGCAACTGCAACCAGGCCAGCAACCCCCTCCCGACTATGACGGCATCGACGAGGATGCGCTGCGCAAGATCGCCGAGAGCACCGACGGGCAGTACTTCCGCGCGACCGACCCAACGACGCTCGACGCCATCTACGACGGCATCCGCAAGATGGAGAAGACGCGTTTCGTAGCCAAGCGAGAGCGCCGCGTCGTCGAAACCTTCCCCCAGTTCCTGTGGCCGGGACTGGCGCTTCTCTTGGCTTATATGGCCCTGAATGCGACGTACCTGAGAAAGGCGCCGTAGCAGCAGCGGACAACCAGTAGCCCCGACAATCCTGTCGGGGATTGTGGAAGTCCAGTGGCCCCGACAATCTTGTCGGGGGCCGTTCCCATCTCATCCCAACACTATGCACGACTACCTCCTCTGGGGAGAACCGACCGCCTTCAAATACCTGTGGCTGGTGCCGCTGCTGGTAGCGCTATATGTCTACGCCGCCAGGCAGCGGGCCCGCTCCGCGCGCGCCTTCTTCGGCGCGCAGACGCCGCCGCGTCCCCGGTATCGCAACCTCAAGGCGGCCCTCGAGATCGCCGCCGTCGCCCTACTGCTCATCGCTCTTGCCAGGCCGCGCATCGGCTCCGAGTTGCGCCCCGTCACCCACACGGGCGCGGATGTCATCATCGCCATCGACACCTCGACCAGCATGGCGTGTCAGGATGTCGCGCCGACGCGCATGGATGCGGCGAAGCAGGCCGTGACCGCGCTCGTCGCCCGTCTCGCCGGGGACCGCGTCGGCCTGATCGTCTTCGGAGATCGCCCCTACCTGTACTCGCCGCTGACCTCGGACACCGACGCCCTGGAGATGTTCGTCTCAGCCGTGGAGGTCGGAGCCGCGCCGGGGCCGGGCACCAATCTCGGGCGCGCTATCCAGTCCTGCGAGCAGCTATTCAAGAGCGCGGAATCGCGCGGCAAGGTCCTCATCATTGTCAGCGACGGTGAAGACCACGGCAATGACGCGCTCTCCGCGGCGTCGCAACTGGCGAAAGAGGATGTGGTCATCGAGACGGTGGGCGTCGGGACGCCGCAGGGCGCGCCGGTGCCGGACATCGGCGATGAGGGCCTCCCGATAGGCGTCAAGCACGAGGCCGATGGAAAGACCGCGATCTCCAAGCTGAACCAGAAGCTGCTGGCCGACGTCGCGAAAGCCGGGCACGGCGAAGTGACGCTCAGCTCGCAAAGCGGCGTAAGCATCGACAAACTCGTATATCAGGTCGCCGGCCTCGGCGGCACGAAGACCGGAGCATACGAGTTCGCCCACCACGCCGAGCGTTTCCAGTTCCCGCTCGCGGCCGCGATTCTGTGCATTGTCATGTCCGCCATCATCTCCGACATACCCAGGCGAAAGAGGTCGAATCCCGATGACAACCACGAATAGGCTCCGCCTCATCGTGCCGGTCTGCGCGGCGTGGCTGCTGCTTTGCGGCTTCTCATTGCCCGGCGCTTTCGAGCGTGTCTGCGCCGCCGGCAGCCGCCTCTTCCACCGGGGCGATTTCGCCGCCGCCGAGCGCCAGTACGAGGGCGCGCTCAAGGATCACCCCGATGACCCCACCGCGAACTTCGGCTACGGCGCAGCCCTCTACCGCGACGGCAAGTATCAGGAAGCCCTCGACGCCTACGGCAAGGCCGCGAAGGCGACCGACCCCGCGCTGCAGGAATCGGCCGAGTACAACGCCGGCAACGCCGCCTTCCGTCTCAAGCAAGCCGACAAGGCGCTGGAGCATTACAAACGTTCGCTGTACCTGCAGTCGAGCGATCAGGATGCCAAGCACAATCTCGAGCTGGCGCTCAAGCAGCAGAACCAGCAGGATAACCAGAAGAACCAGGACAAGAACGACAAGCAGAAGCCGCCCCAAAGCAAGCCGAAAGCCGAACCGCAGCCTCAGCCGAAACAGGACCAGCTTAGCAAACAGGAGGCCGAGCGCCTGCTGAAGTCGACGACGGGCGACGACGAGAAGTTGCAGAAGGACCTGCGCCGCTCGCCTACGTCAGACAAGCCCACACAAGGTAAGGATTGGTGAGAGTGCGCGGTCGTCGGTCATGCCTGCCTGCTCTAGCATTACTACGCCGCTTTGAGAACCGGCAGACGAAGCGCTCGGAATCTTGTCAGAGGCTGACCGTATCCCAAGATGAAGGGCGAACGGCCTTGAACCACGGAGACACAGAGGGCACAGAGAACGACTGGGATGCGGCCCGCTCGCCCCATGATAGAGGCTCAGGGACGTTGCCGTTCTCTGTGTCCTCTGTGTCTCTGTGGTCAATCGCCGTCCGTTTCTCCGCAGGGCATCTCATTGCCGAGCAGGGCCGCACAGCCGGCGTAGCAATATTAGTGTGGCTCGCCCTTCTTGCCGCCTCATGCGCCCCGGCAGCGGCCCAGGGTCCGCGCGTGACCGCCTCGGTCGACCAGCAAACCTGCGCGATCGGCGACCCTATCCAGTACTCGCTTTCGTTCTACGCCGACAGCCTCCGGGATCTCCCGCAAGTCGAACTGGGCGCTCTCAACGGATTCGAGATCGTTGGCAAGCAGTCCTCGCAGTCGATCATCAACGGTCAGGTGCAGTTCGACTGGGTCTACACACTGGTGCCGCGGCAGGCCGGCTCCCTCACGATCCCGCCGGCGACCGTTCGTTACGGAAGCACGCAGAGCCGCACTCGCCCTATCAAGATCGAGGTCTCAGGCGTCTCATCCGGCCCGGCGGGATCCTCCGGCGTGGGTAATCTCCCGCCCGTCCCTACCGGCGGCGTCGAGGTGAAGCTATCGGTCGATAAGCCCAACCCGGTCGTCGGAGAGCAGGTAACGCTCACCTTCACTCTCGTGCAGGGCGTCTCCATGTACGGCAGCGTCGGCTTCGAGCCCCCGACCGCCGAGGGCTGCGTGATCGAGCAGCTTCCGGTGCCCGACACGCAGCGTCTGGTCGCCGTCGACCGCGAGGTCGTGGTGATCAAGCGCCAGTGGGCGCTCTTCGCCGCCTCGCCCGGGGTCCACATCATCCGGCCGGCGGCCATTACCTTCAGGCGCGAAATGCGGGCCGACCAAGAACGCCTGGAAAGCAAGCCGGTGACGATCGACGCGCGCGCCCTTCCCCCCTCGCCTGCCGGGTACAGCTACGGCGGGGCGGTCGGCCAGTTCAAAGTCCAGGCCCATTGCGACAAGCCATCCGTGAAGGCCGGCGAGGGCGTGACCCTGACGGTGACGGTCACCGGCACAGGAAATGTCAGCTCTCTGGAGGCTCCGAAGCCTGTCGTGCCCGCGTGGTGCAAGGTTTACCCCGCGGGCGAGAAGCGGGATGTCGCGCCGAAGATTGCCGACGGGCGTCCGGTGGTGACGGGCACGGCCACATTCTCATATCTCCTGGTGCCCAGGGAGGCCGGCGTACTGCGCATCGAATCAGTGCCCCTGGTGACCTTCGACACGAACACGCGGCAGTACCAGGTCGCGAAAACCGCGCCGGTCAGCATTAGCATCACGCCGGGGGATGTCATGCCCGACCAGGACAACCAATTCGGCGAGATTGCGGGGATCAAGACGGGGCTGGGAGGCCTCTTCGGGCACACCCCACTGCTTTTCCGACCGTGGTTCCTCATCTTCAATGCCCTGCCGCTGCTCGTCCTCGCAGCGGTCCTCATCCAGCGCGCGAAAGAGCTGGCAGCCACGCGGGACCCGGCCTTCGCGAGGTTCACTCGCGCCGGCAAGCGAGCGCACCGCCGCATCGACTCGATCCGGGGAACCGGCAAGCCCGCATTGGGCGAGTTGGAGACCGCGCTGAGATGCTATCTTGCCGACAAGCTCAACCTGCCCGAGAAGGGCCTGCTCGTGGATGATCTCCGCAGAATCCTGCTGGAGCGCGGCGTGGACGCCGACTTCACGAACCGGGCAACGGACACCCTGGAGGAACTCCAGGAGGCGCATTTCGCCCCCTGGGACCCAAGCTCCATGGAATGCGCAGAAGACATGGCCAAGGTCAAGTCCCTGATCGCCGAGGCCGAGGACGGGAGGCTGATAGGCGGTGGCTAGCCTCTCGCTTCAACGCACTCTCTCAACACGTCAGGAATCCCGCACCATGCTGGCCCGCCGTGGTCGTTCGCCGTTACCCCTCCCTACGAGGGAGGGGTGCCCGCGCAGCGGGCGGGGTAGGAAGCCGT
>CAYWBK010000345.1:0-6958 GCA_964455745.1 uncultured Armatimonadia bacterium | reverse complement strand
TCTTGCGAGCCTG
Organism: uncultured Armatimonadia bacterium; assembly: GCA_964455745.1. Classification (GTDB taxonomy): domain Bacteria; phylum Armatimonadota; class Zipacnadia; order Zipacnadales; family CAYWBK01; genus CAYWBK01. The sequence goes on along the minus strand of CAYWBK010000345.1, from coordinate 6,945 downwards.
GCTAAACTCTTTCGGCCCTTCGGGCCTTTTGGGGCAACGGCTCGTGATTCGCACGCAAGATGTGGGTAAAGCATAGCCACGAGTAGAGAGGGGGAGAAGGGAAACGGCTTCCTACCCCGCCCCGCTGCGCGGGGCACCCCTCCCTCGTAGAGAAGGGAACGGCTAACGGCGACTCACCCCCCGACCCCCTCTCCTGAACGCAAACGACGCGCCCAGGAGAGGGAGAACGGCAACGGCGGACGGCGCCTATGGCTCGGCTACATGTCGCTCGGCTTCGATCCAGGCGTCGCGAAGGTTCTCAGCGTACCCGGTCATCCGCTCCAGGAGGGCTGTGTCGTCGCTCAGGTTCGCCTCCACGAGGCCGCTTCGAATGTATGTGTAGAAGGCTTGCAGATCAAGCGCGATCTTGCCGGCGGTCATGTCCAGGGAGCAGATGAGCTCGCTGAAGATCGCCTGCGCCTGGCAGAGGGTGGTGTTCTGGCGCTCGAAGTCCTTCGCCTCCATCGCCGCGTAGGCTTGGTGGAGGTAACGGACAGCCGCGTCAAACAGCATGATGACCAGATGGCGGGGATTGGCGCTTTCTACGTCGACTCGTTGATAGGCTTGGGCGAAAAGGGTTGCAGGCATGGATGCAAGGGGTCGGAATTCTGGATTCTTGGAAGGCGGCGGCATTGCGTTTGTGACCGCAGTGCAGTAGGGCAGCGCGCCGTGGGGCTGCGGGGTCCCCGTCTGCTGTCGCGCTGCGCGCGCCACAGACACCCCGCAACTTGGGTGCGGGAAATGCAGGCCCCATTGCCCTGCCGTAGTTTGTGGGGTCCCTGCCCGCAGCCGCGCTCCGGGGGCAACTGCGGACATTCCACAGCCTGGGCGAACAGCAGCGTCCTTCGTCCCTAACTACTGCTACTGCTACTACTGTTATTGCTGCTACTACTGCTCGCGCTGGTATTCGTCAGGGCGGCGATCTGGCCGCTCAGGTAGCTCGATATGTTCTGTTCCTGACCCATCGTCTCTTCCATCTGGGTGAACTTGTCGCGCATGTCGCTGATATACTGCGCCACATCGTCGTTCATCTGCGTGATCTCGGCGTTGTCCGCGTCGATTTCCGCTTGTATCGCGTTCTCGTCCGCGGTCATCGTGCCGTTGGTGTCGGTCGCCTGCGCGGCGAAATCATCCACCCGCGATCCTGCCCCCTTACCCACCTGGACGTAGCCCTTGCTGCCGGTAGTGGCACTGGCGATCATCAGTTGCAGGCCGGCGACGTTGGCATCGCCGGTATTGCCGGTCAGGTACTGCCCGTATCCGGTGCACGCTTCGCCGTTAATGGTGCCCTGCACGTCCAGACCGGCATAAATGCGCGACTGGTTGGCGGCCGAGGCGCCCAGATCCGTCCCGCCCACTCCCGACGCCAGGTTCGACTTGACCGAGAAGGTCTTCGAGCTGCCGTAGAGCTTGCCGGTGAGTTGAAGCTGGTCGCCCTGGACCGTCGCGGTGACGTCCTGGCTGTTCCCGAGGAGAATCGTGTTGATGGCGTCGCACGCCTGTTGGAGCGTTTCGCCCGCGGTGAGGGATACGATGCAATTGCCGTTGATCGTCAGAGTCTCATTCTGCGTGATGCCGCCGGCGAGGTGCGCCGAGGTCGCCGTCGCCTGCGTGGCGGCCTGGGTCACGTTGACGGCATAGCCAGTTGCACTGGAGGCGACGGTGCCGCTCGAGGCGTTGACGAACGACACCTCGGAATTCGTCGCCTGTCCGTGCGTGGCGAACAGGCGCGCGACGGCGTCCGGGTTGGCCTCGAGGGCGGACTGGAGCTTGGTGGTATCGAGAGTCAGCTCGCCGCTCGTGTTCGTGCTGATGCCGATCTGGGACATGAGCGTATAGTCGCCCGTCGCGCCGGAGACCGGGTTCATGACCGCGTCGTGCAGGCGGCTTTGCAGCATCATGATGGTGGGGTCGCCGAAGAAGGTCCCGCCGGTGTCGGTGCTCGTGTCGTAACTCTCGCCACTGTTGATCGCGTCCATGACGGTGTTGAAGGAGCTGACGAACGATTGGACGGCGCTCACTGTCGAGTCCGTATCGGCCGCGACGCTCACCTGTGTAGTGGTGTTCTCATCGGCCTGCAGCAGGTGGAAGGTCACGCCATCGACGGCGTCCGAGATGTCGTTGGTGGACCGGTACACATCGGAGCCATCGATCACGATGTGAGCGTCTTGCGCGGCGGTGCGCTGATCGGCAACGCCTTGGCTGACCAGCCCCAGGGACTCCAGAACGTGGTTGTCGTCGGTCAGGTTGGAGGCCCCGTCGCCGGACAGCTCGAGGCGATACTGGGTCGAACCCGAGCTGGTATCAGTGGTCACGGAAGCGGTCACGCCGGACCCGGCGGCATTGATGCGCTGGGCGATCGTCGAGAGGGAATCGGTGGCGAGATTGATGGCGACGCTTTGCCCGTCAATCGTCACCGTGCCGGATGGCGCATTCGACAGCCCCAGCGCCGTGCCGACGATCCCGGCGCCCGTTGACATGTAGTCGCCTACCACCCCGTCCGTCGTTGTGTGCTTTGCGCTGGTGACACCGTTGAGGATGCCGAGGGACTTGAGTATGCCCGATCCGTCGGCGTCGACGGCATCTATCGTGTTCGAGGCGCCTGCCGAGCCGGCGGTGAGCATCAATTGGCTCTGCGTCGAAGAGATGTTGATGATCGAGGCCGCGACGCCCGCGCCCGACTGGTTAATCTTGTTCGCTAAGTCAGTGAGAGTGTCGGAAGCGGCCAGAGTGATCGTCTTGCCGTTGAGGAGGAAACTGCCCGTTTGGTTGAGCGCTGTTGTCGCGTTCTGGCCCGAGCCGGAGGCGATCTTCTGCGCCACTGCGAGGCTTTTCACACAGACATTGTAACTGCCTATCGCCGCCCCGGAATTGGCGGAGGCGGTCAGAAGGGAAGTGTCGGAGCTGGTCGCCGACCGCCCGTTGAACACGGTGTCGTCTGTGAGGGCGTCCGCCGAGGTCTGCATGGCCAGTATCTGCGCGTCCAGGGACTTGTAGGCCGTCAGGCTGGTCTGCAGGGTGGTCACTTGGTTCTGCAGCAAAGTGATCGGCTGCTGCTTGACGGCGGCAAGCTGATTGAGGATGTCCGTCGTGTTGAGGCCGGAAATGATGCCGTCAACTTGCCCGGTGGCGGATGTCGTGGTGGCCATTTGCAAGCTCCTGGAAGATGGACCTCACCCCCCGGCCCCCTTTTCGCGAATGGAGAGGGAGGAACGGCGGACGGCTTCCTACCCCCCTCCCTCGTAGGGAGGGGGGAACGGCAATGACGAACGGCAACCCCACTCCCCGGCCCCCTCTCCGCGAATGGAGAGGGAGGAACGGCGGACGGCCTCCTACCCCCCTGCCCCCCTCCCTCGTAGGGAGGGGGGAACGGCAATGACGAACGGCAACCCCACTCCCCGGCCCCCTCTCCGCGAATGGAGAGGGAGGAACGGCGGACGGCCTCCTACCCCCCTGCCCCCCTCCCTCGTAGGGAGGGGGGAACGGCAACGGCGCACGGCAAACGACACACAGACTGATCTGCACGGGGGCGCTCGGGCCGGTCTGGAGTGCTTGCGACTGGCACTCAGGGCCTTGCGCCCCCTGCAGCGCGCTGAGCTGGATCAGCCCTTGATGAGCGTCATCACGTTCTGGGTCAGGTTGTTGGCCTGGGCCAGGAACGCGGTGGCGGACTGGACGAGCACCTGGGCGGTGGTGAACTCGGACATCTCACTGCCGAAGTCGGTGTCGCGGATCGCGCTCTCGGACGCGGCGAGGTTCTGGCTCGAAACCGACAGCGACCGGGACTGCGACTCCAGTTCGTTGGTCTGGAAAGCGCCAAGGTCGCCGCGCAGCGTCGAAATCTGTCCGATGGCCGCGTCGATCGTCGCCAGGGCATCATTTGCGCCGGCGACTGTCGAAACGTCGATGAGGCTGAGATTGGCGGTGCCGGTCGTGCCGGTGCCGAGAGCGAGGGCATGGCAGTCGGCAACGCTGATCTCCGCTGTCTGGTTGGCGTCGATGCCGATCTGGAAAGACAGGCTGCCCTTCGTGGCGGAGAGAGCGCCGGCGTGGTTGGCGACGGTGGTGGCGCCGGCCTCGCTCAGGGTGACAGAGCCGTAACCGTTGTCACTGACCAGATTGAGTCCCTTGCCGGAGTTGAAATTCTGCACCCCGGCCGCACCGCCGAAGTCCACTGTGCCCTGTGCGTCCACGCCGGCCGCGGTCGCGGTCAGGTCCTCGCCCGCCCCTGACAGGATGTTGGTGAGGTCCATGTCCGCGCCGGGATCGGTCACCTTGACGTACTCGAGGCTGACGTGCTGGTCCGAGCCGTACTTGGTGCTTTGGACGCTCATCGTGTGAGTCGTGTCATCGAATGACGCGGTGACACCCAGCGTGGAGGAGTTGGCATTGATCGAGTCCACGATGTTCTGGAAGGTCGTGGTGCTGCCGATGTTGGTATTCTGGCCGTTCGTGCCGATGTTGACCTTCGTGCCGTTGACGTACAAAGCGACCTCGTCGCCCGCGTCGAAGCCGGTGATGCCCGAGGCTGCGGAACTGATGGTGTCCGCTGCCACGGCTGTCCCAAGCGCGGCCGAGTCGACCTCCGCCTTTGCGGCGGCCTGGGTCACGTTCACGGCATAGGTGCCGGCGGCTGCCGCAGTCTGCCCACTGGGGGCCAGGTTGAGGTCCGCGCTGGCGACATCCGAGCTGTCGATGACTGTCGTCTTCGTGCCGGCCGAGCCGTCGAGCAGGTTGCGCTTGCCATAGACGGTGCGGCTGGCGATGTCGTCGATGGTTTTGAGGGCCGAGGCCACCTGGGACTGCAGGGCAGCGCGCGACTGGTCGGTATTGTTGGAGTCGGAAGCGGCGGAGACCGCAAGGTCGCGCATCTGGCTGAGCAGGCTGTTGACCTCGTTGAGCGCGCCCTCAGCCGTCTTGACGACATTGACGCCCTGCTGGGCATTGGTCTGCGCCTGGTTGAGGCCGGCCACCTGGGCGCGCATGAGTTCGGACAGCACCAGACCCGACGGGTCGTCCGCGCCGCTGTTGATGCGCAGACCCGATGACAGCTTCTCAATGGCGGAGCTGATACGCTGGCTGTTGAGGTTCAGACTGCGCTGAGCGTCCAATGACGAGATGTTCTGGTTGATCTGTGTAAGTGACATATCTCTGGCTTCCTCCTTGAAGGTGAGGCGACGGAGAGGAGCGGCATCCTTGCCGCTCGTGCTGTGATGCGACGACGGCGGACGAGAAGGTGGGCCTCCCTTCTGTGTGGGTTCCACGCGGCTACTGCGATTATCGGCAGGGAGAAGAGGGGCTTGAGAGGGAGGGGGGAACGGCGGACGGCACCTACCCCCCTGCCCCCCTCCCTTGCGCTCTTCGAGCGCGTAGGGAGGGGGGAACGGCAAACGACAACGGCAAACGACAAACGACAACGGCAACGACAACGGCGGGCTTGATAGATCAAGGTATGTGTATAGCGATATCTCCCTCAGACCATGTGGCAGCGCGATTCATCGCGCGGATCACATCGTATGGCTACCTGTGCTTCTGCTTCGGCGAAATGCTTACCCGCTGCCGATGGCGTGATGCGTGGATGACAGTTCGGCCCGCATTTGGCGCGATAAATCGCGCTGCCACATGGGCAAAGGGACGAAGTCGTCAGACGGGTACAGATCAAGCCCCTACACGGGCCTTCGCGGGGCCAGGAGGCGGTGGCCGTCTACGGCCTTCCGCTTACCTGTTGCCTGCCTTCACCCCGCCGTACCCCCTGCCGCTCGCCAGCATCAGGGCTGCTCGGGCGAAGGCGGTCCGGGCTGCTTTGGGCCTCAAGTCGAGGACTTCGGCTATTTCCGGCAGGGATAATTCGTCCTGGTAGTACAGGGCGCAAACAGTGCGCTCCAACTCCGGGAGGGCGGAGATCGCCTCGCGGAGGGGCAATCTGTGAGGGCCTTGCGCCGGGGCGAGGACGACCGGCGGCTCGATGCTCATCACCGCGCTCACGGTGGAGAGGCGGTCCTCGAGGCCGGACATGTCGAGGTCCAAAGACTCGGCGAATGCCGCGTCGGAAGGCATGACACCGGTCCGCCGGCGGAGGTCGGCATAGGCATCGCGCAGCGCTATCGCATCGGCTCGGGCGCAGGTCGTGTACCACACGTGACCGGTGACGCAGGCGACTACCGTCCGGGTGACGCGGGAGCGGACGTACTCCGCGAAATGGCTGATGGGGCCCGCGAAGTCGCTTGCCGCGTCGATCAGCGTCGCCAGCGCGTGTCCGGCGAGGTCGCCAAAGTCGATGAACTCGGGCAGGCATCCGCCGATACGCGCGACGACATCGCGCACGATGCTGACGTGCTCCTGAACCAGGCGGTCACGCCGCCGCAAGTCGCCGAAAGGCGGCAGGCCGCGGTGAGGGTCGTGGGGACGAGTAAGTACAGGCATGGGGGAACTCCCGGATGACTGACAACGGCCGCCTCACCCCCGGCCCCTCTCCTGAGCGCATACGGCGCACCCAGAAGAGGGGAGAACGGCAACGTCTACGGCGACGGCTCCCCTCTTTCGAGGGAAAAAGGTGAGACTCCGTTAGCTGTCCCCCGCCCGGCGTACCTGTCTATCGACTGTTTCCTCAGACCATGTGGTAGCGCGATTTATCGCACCAAATGCGGGCCGAACTGCCCTCCGCCCATTGCGCCGTCAGTTGCGAGCAAGCACTCCGTCGAAGTCGAGGCGTTGGTAACTATACGACGTGATCCGCGCGATAGATCGCGCTGCCACATGGTCTGAAGGAAGTGTCGCCAAACACATGTCTCCCGGTACGGGAGGAGTGCCTGCGGAGCGGGAGGGGTGGGGCCGTCACACCGCCACGACCGCCTCCTGCCTCACCTCTATCTGCGTCGGAATCTCGGCGTGGGACAGGACCGGCAT
>CAYWBK010000344.1:0-6958 GCA_964455745.1 uncultured Armatimonadia bacterium | reverse complement strand
GGCGGGACGGGGTAGGGCCGTTTTCATCGCTCCAGAGTGCCGGAACCCGGCATGAGAGCTACCTCGAGAATCGCCGTTTGCCTCTCCCCTCCCGGAACGGGAGGGGTGGCCCGCCGCAGGCGGGACGGGGTAGGGCCGTTTTCATCGCTCCAGAGTGCCGGAACCCGGCATGAGAGCTACCTCGAGAATCGCCGTTTGCCTCTCCCCTCCCGGAACGGGAGGGGTGGCCCGCCGCAGGCGGGACGGGGTAGGGCCGTTTCCATCGCTCCAGAGTGCCGGAACCCGGCATGACGGCCGCCCTGCTGTACGTCGTTTGCCGTCGTTTCTGCGTTCAGCGTTTTGCGTTCAGCGTTGCCTCTCCTCGCTCGCCCCAGCCTTGCGATTGCGTCCGTTTCATGGTAATCTACGTCCAGCCTACCGCTTAGGAGACATCCCCGACCGGCTCTATCCTGAGCCGGAAAAAGCCGTTACCGACGCCGTGCAACCCGCCAGGGAGGACGAATGATGAGATTCGCTCAACGCATGAGCCGCCTGGGCACCGAGACCGCCTTTGAGGTGCTCGCACGCGCTCGTCAGCTCGAACGTGAGGGCCGCGAGATCGTCCATCTCGAGATCGGTGAACCCGATTTCGACACTCCGAAGCACATCATTGACGCGGCGTGCGAAGCGCTCAATTCCGGCTTCACCCACTACGGCCCCTCGGCGGGCGACATGGAGCTTCGCGAGACCATCGCGGAGCACATCGCCACCTCTCGCGGCGTCGAGACCAAAGCCGACGAGGTCGTGGTTGTTCCCGGCGCCAAGCCGATCATCTTCTTCGGCATCATGGCCTGCGTGGACGAGGGCGATGAAGTCATCTACCCCAATCCGGGGTTCCCTATCTACGAATCGATGATTAACTTTGTGGGCGCGAAGCCCGTTCCGGCCCCGCTGCGCGAGAAGCACGAGTTCCGCCTCGATGCCGGCGAACTCGCCTCCCTCGTCACGCCCAAGACCTCGATGATCATCATCAACTCGCCCCAGAATCCGACCGGCGGCGTGCTGACCAAGGAGGACCTCGACGCCATCGCCGAGGTCGCCATCGCGAACGACATCATCGTTATGACCGACGAGCCGTACGAGAAGGTCTTGTACGAGGGCACGCACCACAGCATCCTGGGCGTGCCGGGCATGAAGGAGCGCACCATCCTCATCGACGGCTTCTCGAAGAGCTTCGCGATGACCGGATGGCGTCTGGGCTACGGCGTCATGCCGAAGGAACTCGCCGATGCCGTCGCGAAGCTGCAGACGAACAGCAACTCCTGCGTCGCGGCCTTCAGCCAGCGCGCCGGGATCGCCGCCCTCAAGGGGCCGATGGGCCCGTCCGAGGCAATGGTGGCGGAGTTCAAGCGCCGCCGCGATGTCATCGTCGACGGCCTCAACGACATCCCCGGCATCTCGTGCCTGCGGCCCCACGGCGCATTCTACGTCTTCCCGAACATCACTGAGACGGGCTTCGACTGCCGGACCCTCGCGCAGAAGTGCATGGAGGAAGCCGGTGTGGCCGTGCTCGCCGGCACGGCCTTCGGCGAATACGGCGAGGGCTACCTGCGGATGTCTTACGCGAACTCGGTCGAGAACATCCAGAAGGCGCTCGCCAGCATCAAAGCCATGCTTGCATAGAGCAGCGATCGTCTGCAACCCCGTCTCATGCTACGCACCGCAGCGTGCGCATGCGGCGGGGGACGAGGTCAAACGTGATCACCGTATTGTGCTGCAACGCGGGCGTAGACCGCACGTACGCCGTGGACAGTTTCACGATCGGTTCCTACCACCATCCCCGCCGCTTTCGGGCTGCACCGGGCGGCAAGGGTGTGAACGTGGCCCGCGTTCTGCGGACTCTCGGTGAGGATGTGACGCTCGGAGGCTTCGCCGGCGGCACCGCGGCGGACTTCATGGTCGCCCAGCTCAAGAAGGCGGGGATCACGCCAAGTTTCGTGAGGATCGCCGAGGAATCGCGGCTCTGCATCAACGTCATCGATTCCGTTACGCTGACTCAGACACAAGTGGACGAGATCGGACCGCTGGTGACGCCGAGCGAAGTATCGGCATTGAAGCACCGCTGGCCGACGCTGCTGCAGCGCTCGTCAATGGCCATCCTTTCGGGCAGCGCCCCCCGTGGCGCACCGTTCAGCCTGTACCGAGAGTTGGTGGAGATCGCCCACGCGCAGAAGGTGCCCGTGATCCTCGACGCGCGCGACGAGTTGCTCGCCGAGGCCATCCAGGCCCGCCCTCAGGTCATCAAGCCGAACCTCATCGAGCTTTGCGGCCTCGTCGGCGCGGAGCTTTCAGTCCCCAACGGGGTGGCGGAGGCGGCGAGGGAGCTACTTGCGAAGGGCATCAAGATGGTCATCACCTCGCTGGGGCACCAGGGAGCGATCTTCTCCAGCGCGAAAGGCAACTGGTGGGCGCGGCCGCCGAAGATCGACGTCGTAAGCCCGGTCGGAAGCGGCGACGCGATGGTAGCCGGGTTCGCGGCAGCCAGTGTGCAGCAAAAGCCCCTCGAGGACCGTATCCGGTGGGCGATCGCAGCAGGGGCCGCCAATGCCGAGAGCTTTGGCGCAGGCTTTTGCACCCTTGAACAGATGCGGAACATTTACCCTGAAGTTGCCGTTAAGAACCTCGAAGATACCGGCGATAGCGGCGAGCACGCGAATGCCGCCGACGGTAGAGTTGCTGCGGGCGATGCGCCGTAATCCACGGCGAACGCGGGTATGCAAAGAAAGTCGCCAACCTGTCAAGGGGAGCCACCATGTACATTCTCGGTAGCCCACAGGAACTGATAATACTGCTGGTCATCGTTTTGGTCCTGTTCGGGGGCAAGAAGATCCCCGAGATCATGCGCGGCCTCGGTCAGGGCCTCTCCGAGTTCCGCAAAGCGACCGGGCACGCCCAGGAAGAGCTCAAGAGCATCACCCTGGAGCCGCCGCCGGCAGCTCCCGCGGCTCCGGCTGCCGCCCCGGAGCCGGCAGCCCCGCCAACGGCCGCACCAGCCGCTCCGCCGGCTGCGCCTCCGGCGGACAACAGCGCCCCGCCGGCTCAGCCCCCGGCCTAGCGGTGCGGGGTGGCGACGGGGTCGAACTTCGCCTAACTTGAGGATTGGATCGATGAGGGTATCGCATATCCTGTGCGCAATGCTGTTCGCAGCCTGCGCATTGTTCGCTGGCGTCAACCGTGCCTCCGCTGCCGACTCGTCGGGGCTAACCGTGTTCTTGCCCGGCGGCGACGACATCTCCGGCTGGAATGTCGTCAGCGCTGCGGAGCGGGACGCCACCGACGAGAAGGGGCTCTACGACACGTACGACGGAGCCGTCGAGGGGATGCAGAAGCTGGGCATCTGCTACGCCCATCAGCGCATGTTCCGCAATTCCAGCGGGAAGATCGTGACCATCGACATCTACACCCTGTACACCTGGCAGCACGCCAAGGCGTACTACGTGGCGCAGAAGAACGCCATGAAGTCGATGACCAACTTCCGCACCTGGCAGATCACGCAGGAGGCCTGCGCGGCCCAGGGAGCCGGTACCACGACGGCCTACGTCTGGGGCAAGTTGTACGCGGCTTGCGTGACCGTCCAGGGCGGCTCAGGAGCCGATCTGACCACCGCGAGGGCCTTCGTCACCACGATATCAAACAAGATCAGGACATACAAAGACCGCTGAACGGTGCTTTGCAGCCGGACTGAATGCAGCGGAGGCCATGACGCCTTCGCTGCAACTGCGTTGGGGAGGCGCACGCCGGTCGCCCGGCGCCCAGGGAGGGACCGCCCGTGTTCATACTGTTCAACTCGCTCAGCCGCAGTACCGAGCCCTTCGAGCCGGCCGACGGCAAGACAGCCCTCATCTACACCTGCGGCCCGACCGTGTACGACGTCGCCCACATCGGCAACTTCCGCACCTTCGTATTCACGGATGTCTTGTGCCGCTATCTGCGCCGCCGCGGCTGGGAGACCCGCCAGGTCATGAACTTGACCGACGTGGACGACAAGACCATCCGCGGCGCGGCAAGCGCGGGCATGGCCCTGCGCGACTACACCGAGAAGTACACCCGGCTCTTCTTCGAGGACATCGGGACACTGCGCATCGAGCCGGCCTGGATGTACCCGCGCGCCACCGACAACATCCCGCAGATGCAACAGTTCATCCAGGGGCTGATCGACCGGGGCCACGCCTACAAAGCCGAAGACGGCAGCGTCTACTTCGACATCCGAAGCTTCGGGGGCTACGGCAAACTCTCGGGGGTGCAGCCGGACTCCGAGGCCAGGTCGGCGGAGTACGGCCGTCTGTCGGCCGACGAGTACGAGCGGGAGAGCGCCCAGGACTTCGCCCTGTGGAAGGCCGCCAAGGAAGGCGAACCCTCGTGGGAAAGCCCCTGGGGCTCGGGCAGGCCGGGCTGGCACATCGAGTGCTCGACGATGGCGCTGGAGTACCTCGGCGAGACCATCGACATCCACTCGGGCGGCGTCGATCTCCTGTTCCCCCATCACGAAAACGAAGTGGCCCAGAGCGAGGCGCTGACCGGCAAACCCTTCGCCCGATTCTGGGTGCATCCCGAGCACCTGTTCGTCGAGGGGCGCAAAATGGCCAAATCCCTCGGCAACTTCTACACCCTCCGCGACCTGCTCGACAAGGGGTACGAGCCGGCGGTCTTGCGGCACCAGTTCCTCAGCGTCCACTACCGTCGGCAACTCAACTTCACGTTCGAGGGTCTCGACCAAAGCGCCCAGATCGTCAAGCGCCTGTGGGATTTTATGGATCGGCTCGCGGAGACGCCCGACGCATCCGGCGAGTCCAACGCCGTCTCCGAGGCAGTCGCTAAGGCGCAAACTGAGTTCGACGCCGCGTTGGACAACGACCTCAACATACCGGGGGCCATTGCCGCAGTCCAGCACATGACACAGGAAATCAACCCGGCGCTGATCGCCGCCGAGCTCGGCCCAGGCAACAAGGCCGAGGTGGCCGGGTTCCTCGAGGGCGCAGATTCCGTGCTTGGCTTTCTCGCGCATGAGAAAGGCTCCCTCGACGCCCAGGTCGAGGCGATGATCGAGGCGCGGGCCGAGGCCAAGCGCAACCGGGATTACGCCCGAGCGGACGAGATCAGGAAACAGCTTGCAGATCAGGGGATCGTGCTGGAGGATTCGCCGACGGGGACGCGCTGGCGCCGAATGTAGCGAGCGATACGCTTCACCGCCCGTAGCCCCGGCATTGGCCCTGACACTCAGTGGCCCCGGCATCCAGTGGCCCTGACACTCAGTAGCCCTGACACTCAGTGACCCTGACATCCAGTGGCCCCGACAATCTTGTCGGGGGCCGTTCCGGGTCAGTCGTCTCAACAATCCTGTCGGGGCCGTTCAGCAGAGGCCGCCCAACTCGGCGTCTATGCGTCTTGCCCTACCGCTTCCGTTTCGCCGGCCTGCTGCTCCCGGAGCGCCTCCTCGATGGGGCTGAGGAACTCCGTCTCCAAAGCTATGTGGTCCGCCAGGAAGTCGCTCATCGCACGCACGCTCGGGGTCACGCTCGCGAACGCTTCCTCAGGCTTGCAGTCATCATCGAGGGCTTCAGCCGCGACGTTGAACTCGGCGCGCAGATCGGCGAACGCGTCGTGCTCGCGGCGTATCTGCCGCATGAGCGGCATCGACACGATTGCCCGCTCGCCGGCCTCCTCCAGCGCCGGAAACAGCTCAGTTTCCTCGAAGCCGAAGTGCAAGATGACCTCACGGTCGATAATGCTACGGAATGCTCGCACCGCTTCACACCCGCGCGCTGGCTCGCCACCCTCGCCCTCGGCCAGCGCTTGCCGCAGACCGGCGAGAGCGGCTGATGCCTCCTGGTGGTCCTTCTGACACTGCGCGACCAACTCAGCGAGCTTGTTGACCTGTTCGGACGTCAATGGGCGGCGGACAACCGTCGCCGTGGGGCTGTCGGTTTCCATCATATACCACCTCCCTCGACAGCGATGCGCCTACCGCTGCCGTGTGGCCGTGGCCTCTCGCAGGGCCCGCGCCAAGTCCTGAATGAGGAGAGGGCTCTTCACGCCTGGGCAGCGCTCCACGCCGCTGGAGACATCGACCCCCGCCGGGCTTACCGCCGCGATGGCCGCTGCCACATTGCCGGGACCGATCCCCCCGGCAAGCACGACGGGCAGGGCGCTTCCCGCCACGATTTGCGCGGCAACAGCCCAATCGCACGTCTGCCCTGTGCCTCCACTGTGCCCTCTCACGCTAGTGTCTAACACGATCCGGGCGGCCCCGGCCTCCGCGAGTTCGGCGATGTCACGCACGGCATCGGTCACGATTCGTTTGGCCTGTTCCGCTTCCGCGCACGGCGGAACGCTCGCGGCCTTCCACAACTCCACGCCGGCGCACCCGGCCAGAGCGAGCGCATCGGACAGCGAGCGCAGGTATTGCGGGCCTTCGCTGCCGTGCAACTGCAACGCCGCGACCCCGATCTGCCGCGCGATCTCAGCCGCCCGCGCCACCGTCTCATCCGCGATCACCGCCACGACCCGGGCGTCGGTCGCCTGCGCGAGTCGCCGCGCGACATCGACCGACACCTTTCTGGGCGACCGCTCCACCTCAACGATCATGCCAACGTAGTCCGCACCGGCGACCTCGGCCACCCTGATGTCGGCCAGGCGACCCAGGCCGCAGATCTTCAGTTCCATGTCACGTACCGGTCCATGCCTTTCGTGGCCGCGGCAATCCTGTCCATCCCGTTCGTGGCCGCGACAATCCTATCCATCCCGTTCGTGGCCGCGACAATCCTGTCGCGGATGGATCGCCAGGCAATGCGACCAAGAAGCGTGATCCCCCGCCGTGCCTGTAGGCTCGACGAGGGATGTCGCTTTGCTTTTCCGTGTGTGCTCCCAACCCCGTCGTCTGCTTACGGGTTCGTCTCGAACGGCGGCGGCGGCGGCAGGT
>CAYWBK010000343.1:0-6959 GCA_964455745.1 uncultured Armatimonadia bacterium | reverse complement strand
CGTCCGGCCTCCGGGTGACGGCCTGTTGTATGCGCGCGTCGCCGGCGTTCCCTTCCTGATGGCATCTCAGCCGACCCGCCTCAGGCCTGACTTCCCCGGTGTGCATGTCAATGTGACCCTTTCCATGGAAGCTTCAGCCCACGCGATACCCGCCTCGGGCGGGCTGTGGGTTGCCGAGCAGGGAGCCGGACAGACGCTCGACACGGACGTCCTCGGCGTAACCTCGTACCTGAGTTCACGGGCGCCGCGGCCGGTGTCGGACCTCGAGCCTTTTCCCCTGTCTCAGCCGCTGTTCGGGGCGCTCGTCCTCCCGCCGCCGGTGATGCACAGCATCCTGCTGGCGCGAGTAGCGGAGGCGTCCCTCACGCAGAGAGCCGACGCGGAAAACCCTGTCGCTCACACGCAGCCTTCGCCCTCAGCGCACGCCACGCTCGCAGACGAGATCGCGCGGCTGGGCCTCGCCGACCCCGATTACCTGTCGGATCGCCCGCTGTGGAGCGGCCACCTGCTCATGCTTGACGAACAGGAGAGGCGGACCGCGACTGAGAATCCGAAGACGTCCGAAGCCGGTCTCAGCGGACTGGCGGAAGACGGGGCAGCTTTCCGGTCTGTCGCAAGGCAGGAGGCCGACCTTCGGACGCAGTCCGTCTTAACCCGGCACGGGCTGCCAGAGCGACAGTGCGCGTTGGTGGCGCTTTTCCTGGTGCTGCTGGCGGTGCCGGCTGTTCGTGTCGGGCCGGTCGTCGGCCGCGCGGTCGCGTCCTGGCTCAGCGCCCGTACCGGCGGCCACTGGGCCTTACGGTTCGTCGCATTCTGCCTGAGCCGGCCACGTAACGATATTCCGGGGGTAAAGAACTTCGCCAAGATCTCCGGCACGCTCTACCGCGGCGCGCAGCCCACGCCTGAAGGGCTTGCGCGGCTGAAGGCGATGGGTGTCAAGACGATCATCAACCTGCGCGAGACGGACGACGACATCTCCCAGATGATCGATCTGCACCTGAAGCACGGCCGGTTTTCGCTCGACCTGTTCGAGCCGGACGAACGGCTGCTTGCCACGTTCCTGAACGTCGTCGCCGATCCGCAGAACAGCCCGGTATTTGTGCACTGCTTGATGGGCGCAGACCGCACAGGAATCGCGGTCGCCATGTACCGCATCCGGGAGCAAGGGTGGCCGGTCGGTGCAGCCATCGCCGAGATGTACCGCTTCGGGTTCAACGAGATGTGGGCCGGTCTGTTCCGATACCTGGACCGGGCCGCGCTCGATCGCCCGCGGTCAAAGCGGCCCGCGCGAGGGCGCGCGCGGCGGGCGGAAGTTCAGGCCGTGGAGTCCGGGGTAACACTGATTGCACCGATGCGCAACACTGGGAGGCATGAATGGACTGAGGACATCAGATATGATAGTCTGCTCGAGGACGCCGATGAAGGACGAACGGCGTTGAACCACAGAGGACACAGAGAACGGCTGGGAAACGGCCCGCCTGCCCCGCGATAAGTGTTAAGGGACGTTGCCGTTCTCTGTGTCCTCTGTGTCTCGGTGGTCAATCGCCGTCCATTTCTCCGCAGGGCATCTCATTGCCGAGCAGGGCCGCGCAACCGGCATAGTAATACTACCTACAATTGAAAGACGCACCCCCGCCGAAGGCGGCACTTGACACGCCTGCGGTTTGTGCGCGATGATCTGTGCCGTTGTCGGAATCCCGGCTGCCCAGGAAGATGCCTCAGGCCACCAAATCACGAAGATGTCCAAGATTGCTCCTCGCGGCGATTGCCTTGCTGCCGCTGAGTGCCGTCCCCGCTATATCGCAGCCGCGCATCGGCGTCGTGGACTTCTCCGCGCCTGCCGCCTCATCCCGCAAGGCGGCGTCTCCCCTCGTTTTCGCCGATGACGCCGGACGCGTCACTCATCTGGAGGCGCTGCCTACCGGCGGGCTTGGAGCCTCGGGCGGGCGTGTCTACGCGCCTGAAGAGTTCGATGTGCTGTGGTGCCACCAAGCCGGCGCTGCCGGCGCGCCGATCGGGGCGGGACAGAGCGCCGACCTGCTTGCCTACTTGCAGGGGGGCGGCGCGATTCTCATATCCGGCGCTGCCGGCAGGCTTGTGAGCGATCTTGGCATCGACTCGCAACGCATGACTATACCAGGGCCGCTTCGGTCTGCGGCACTGAACGCGGTCGAGGTCTGTGTCGATCAGCGTTCGCACCCGCTGTTCTCCGGTCTCGACCCAACCCGGCTTATCCCGATTGGCGCGCCGGCGGCCGGGGGCGAACCGGCAACCCGCGCGACCGTGGTCCCGTTCTCTTCAGCCCCGACTTCCACAGAGGAATCCGTGCCCGACCCGGCGATCGTGGAATACTGGGTCGGCAAAGGCAGACTCATCCTCATGGGCTGGGATCCCTCTGCTCTCGACAGGCTTCCGGGGTCTTACCGCTCCAATCTGAAGCGCCTGTTCACGAACGCTCTAACGTACCTCGCGCAATCGAACAGCAACCGGGCGCGCCTGGTCGTCCCGCCGGGCGGGGGCCTGTACCTGCGCATCGCCGGAGTTCCCTTCCTGAGCGCTCTGGAGCCGGTGGCGCTAAAGGACGGCCCTGCCGGCGCAGGCACGGTCGCTATCTTGTCGACAGA
Organism: uncultured Armatimonadia bacterium; assembly: GCA_964455745.1. GTDB lineage: Bacteria > Armatimonadota > Zipacnadia > Zipacnadales > CAYWBK01 > CAYWBK01. The sequence continues at coordinate 4,335 of CAYWBK010000343.1, read as the reverse complement.
CGCCTCGGCCTCTGCGACGCCGGCGGAGGGCGGGCTGTACGTCGCCCGGCAGCGGTGCGAGGCAGGCAGCGCCGTCACCAGGACGGCCCTGGGCATGACCGTGTACCAGGGCGCGCAGCCGCAGATGCCTGCTCCGGTCATCCAGCCGGAGCTGGGAGTCGGCGTACCGCCCGGTGCGGCTGCCCCTGCTTCCCCCGTGCTGCGCAGCGAGTTGCTGGCAAGGATCGTCGGGGCGCCCGGCCCGGGAGGGGTCGCCACGGAAGGGCCGCCGGCCACAACCGACCCCGCTTCACAGGCGCTTGCAAGATTCACTCGCGAGATCGAACACGCGCTCGCGGCGCGCGCGGGCCAACTGCTGCCGCCGGGCGCGTCGTCTGCCGACCGGCTGGTCGAGTTTGAAGAGCAAGCAAGACGGATTGCCGCCACACCCTCCAAGACGTCCGAAATCGGCGCCCGCGAGGCGATGGCGGAGGGGACCGAAGGCCAGGAACCCCCGACAGCGATGGTCCGCCCTGTGGCCAGGTCCGAGGCTGAAACCCAAGAGGAGGCCCGCCAGGCTCAGCGCCGACTCGCCGGGCGGGTGTGGGCGTTGGTAGTCCTTCTCCTCATCCTCATGGCGCTGCCGGCGATCCGCGCCTGGCCTGCGGTCAGCCGGATGAGCCCGTTCTGGCTCAGCGTGCAGCCCCGTGGCCGCCGCAGGGGAACCCGCATCATCGTCTACCCCCTGACGCGCCCGCGCGATCACATTCCGGGCCTGCCTAACTTTGCGGCGGTCTCCCCCCCCCTGTGCCGCGGCGGGCAGCCGGATGCCGACGGCTTCGCGCAATTGAAAGCCCTCGGCATCAAGACGGTGGTCAACTTTCGCGAGAGCGATACCGACCGGGAGTACCTTCAGGGGCTGGGGCTGCAGTACGTTCATATCCCGTTCACCCACATCTCGCTGGGCGACGAGAAGGTCGCGGACTTCCTGCAAGTTATCGAGGACCCCGCGAACCATCCGGTCTTCATGCACTGCGAGTGGGGTTCCGACCGCACGGGGGCAATGACGGCGATCTACAGGGCTGCGGAACAAGGGTGGCCGATGGAGATTGCGGCGAGGGAGTTGCTTCGCTTCGGGTTCGACCCGGACTTCCGGGACCTTCTATGGTATCTGGCTCTTTTCGATGCCGGACGCGTCCGACGCGTCATGGCAAGCACGCAGCCGCCACGCATCCAGGCAGTGCCTTAATGCGTGGCGGCTCCCCCCCGATCTTGCGGCCGGGTCGTACCCCCCATATCCCCCGACCCCCGTACCCCCCACCGGTCCCCCACCCGTGCCGAAAGACGATTCATCAGCTTCTGACCTGCGCCTCGACTTGGTCAAGTCTGTCACGGGGCGTATCGCGTAGACATAAGTAGATTACAGCGCGATGCGCCGGAAGACAATGCGTAGAATCCCTGAAAACGGCATGTATTTCTACTGAGAGCGTGTGCGGGGGGCACCGATACTGGAGGCGATCGCAAAAGCCTGTAGGAGCACTCTCCAGAGTGCGAACAAGCCGTTATTCCCGCTATAATGAAATAGATAATGACTAATATATGTCATTATAGCGGCATATTAACGGCAATCGCGGTCTGGAGACCGCTCCTACAGACGACGCAGCGACTTTTGCAATCACCTCTGGAGAGACGGGGGACACAGCGGCCGAGGGGGAGTGAAGATGGGCTCAGTTGTCCAGCGAGATCAACCCTTCGCGCAGGGCGTATTTCGTCAGTTCGGCAATGCTGTGCATGCCGAGTTTGTCCATGAGCTGCCGCCGGTGGGTCTCGACGGTCCGCTCACTGAGGCGCAACCGGCGCGCACTGGTCTTTGTTGTATGTCCCTCAACCAGCAGTTGCAGCACTTCCCGCTCGCGGGAACTGAGCAGAGCCAACAGCGGCGGCTCGTCGCCGCTCGTGCTCAGGTATCCTTTCACGACCATGCCGGCGATGGAGGGGCTGATGTAGACATCTCCCGCCGCGACCGAGCGGACCGCTGTGACGACTTCCGCAATCGGCCCGCTCTTCAGCAGATAGCCTGTGGCCCCGGCGTCCAGCATCCCGGCGACAAATCGGTGCTGCGAGTGCATGGACAGGGCGACGACCCGCAGGCCCGGGGTCTGAGCCAGCGCCTGACGCGTCGCATCCATGCCGTTGAGGCCCGGCATGCTCACGTCCATGACCACGACATCGGGCGCTATCTTGAGAAGCAAATCCAGAAGCTGCCTGCCATCCCCGGCTTCTCCCACCACCTGCATGTCGGGTTCCATGTCAAGCAGGGTTCGCAGGCCTACACGGAAAACAGCATGGTCGTCAGCAAGTACGATGCGGATGTTCAAGTCGATCTGCCCCGTACCCCCGGGGCGACGGATTGGCGATTCGTCGCTATATGATGACATATGTATTCGCCGCGTCGTAACGGGATACCTGCGGCTCTTCTCCAATGCGTACAGGTAGCTTGATCGCACCGGGGCGGGACTGAACAGACTACCTCGGCACGTGATCGTTATCCGTGCCGTCGCGTCCGCAGGACGCCCGGCCCCGCCGCAGGCGGGGACCCTCAGCCGGATGCTTCAGCGTCCGGGATCAGTCGCGCCCCATATCACTCCGTCCGCAGGACGGGCGGCGCGAAGCGCCCGACAGAAGGCCGAGCTTGCTGGCGTCCCGACGACTTGGGCGGCTGCGCCGCCATCCGTCCTGGCGGACGGAACGGCTCTGACTACCGGCTACAAACCGGACGCTGAAGCATCCGGCTGAGGGGCGCTTCGCGCCGGGCGTCCTGTGGACGCAACGGCAACGGCTTACCCACAGCGGTCGACTACCACCCTCGCCGGGACCAGTTCATGGCATCTACCCAGACACATTGAGGAAGAGCCATACCTGCACAATGTCCATATATCGCCCAAAGCCGCGCTACTGACAGCGAGGGAACTATCGGCAGGGCTCGTTTGTCAGACAACAAGGCCCAGGCTTTGCGCCTGCCCGGCCGGCTCGTCGGGCCTTGGCCCCAGGGGGCCACGGCCACCGTGTCGCACGCGCAAATCTGTAGCATAGCGGCGGGAGTGCTGACAGATGCCTCGATACTGGTACACTGCCGGCGCCGGAGACCCCGAGCGCAAGATCGTCGACGCTGACGATCTGCCGGAGGCGCTGCTGAAGCTCCGCAGCAGCGGCATTGCCGTGACCTCCGCCGGCCTGGAGGAATCGCCGGGTGGCCGCATACGAATCCTCCCCCGGCGCGCGCAGGCCACTGTCTACCCCCAACTCGCCGCGCTCCTCGATGACGGCACGCCCCTCCCCACGGCTCTGCGTCAACTGGCGCTCGAAACCCGCGACCGGCAGATCCAGCGCAGCCTGCACGCCCTGGCCGATGCCGCAGATCGCGGCGCAACGCTGAGTGACGCGATGTCCGCCCAGCCGAGCGCCTACGACCTGTCCACCGTGCACTCGGTTGCCGCTTCGGAGGAGGCGGGAGACCTGCCGGAGGGCCTGCGCCGGCTCAACGACCACCAGGAGGAAATGGCCCGGCTTGCCGAGCAGGTGGCCTTCCCCCTCATTTACCCCGTCGTCATCACTTTCATCGTATTCGACTTGCTGCTCTTCCTGGTGACCTTCATCGTGCCCAAGTTCCTGGCATTGTACAGGGAACTGGGCATGACGGAGGACAAGTTCCCGATCCCCACCATCATGCTGATGCGGCTGTGCGCGATTGCCCCGTGGGCGATCTTCATCGTCGGCGTGCCCGCCGTGTGTCTCATCATCGCTTACAGGCTCTACACCCGCACCAGCCGGGGCCAGTTCGATGTGAAGCGCTGGGGCCTGTTAATCCCCCTGTTGGGGCAGCTTAGCCTCTACACCTCGCTGGGGCGCGTCGCCAGTGTCCTCGGTCTCTTGTTGCGCCAGGGCGTCGACACCGGCAAAGCGCTTCGGATCGCCGGTGAGGCCTCGGGCAGCGCCACAATCGGCCTCGCGCTGCGGCGAGCCGCAAGCGTCGTGAACGAGGGCGGAAGCCTCGCCGACGGCCTGCGGGCGTCGGGCATTCTGCCCGAGGCGTTCGTGTTCAGCCTCGGGGCCGCGGAAATCGGGGGGCAGGTTCCCGCCACGCTCACTCACCTCGTCGAGGTATATCAGCGACGGGCGAGGTGGCTGACCCGCGTGTGGATAACCGCCACCGGGCCGATCATCGTTGTGTGCCTTGGCGCGATGGTGTCCTTCATCGGCATCGGTCTGTTCGCGCCGCTTATCGGGATCATCGGAGAACTGTCGCAGTAGCTGTCATGCCGGGTTGACGATGGGGACGGCCCTACTTCAGTGGCC
>CAYWBK010000342.1:0-6963 GCA_964455745.1 uncultured Armatimonadia bacterium | reverse complement strand
GGCCGTATTCAGCGGCCAAACGACAGGCCGTCGGGGCTATGCTGCTACGGAGCTACCCGTCATGCCGTAATCTTCAAAATCCTATCAATCCTGTTCCTCTCGCCGTTCCCCGCCGCCACGCTTGCGGCAGTTCCACCTACGATCGGCGGGCGGACCCAGTGTCACGGCCTCGCTCCGGCCGCGAAGCGGGATGGAACGAGGTCGTGACGGGGCCCCCGCGCCGTCCTGGCAGCCTCCCGCTCTAAGGTCCCCGTCTGTAGCCGCGCTCTGCGCGGCTCGCGACACCGGGGCTTGGCGTGATCCGCAGAAACGATGCTCCTGCGGGGCGTAGCCCTTCGGTTGCCGCTGCCGTCCCAGTTGCCGTCCCCTTCCCCCTGAGTTACAATGCCCCCTATGCGCAAACCATGCCCCGCGCTCTGGGTTATATGCCTCCTCCTCGCATCCGCCTCGTGCGCCCTCGCCCGCACCGTCGTCGTCTTTCGGTACGATGACTTCGTGGGAAACCAGGTCAACGACCCTGGATTTGGGAAGTCCGAGAAGCGCTTCGAGGCCGACAAGACGGCCTTCGCGGCCTTCACACAGCGCGCAATACCGTTCACGGTTGCGGTGATCCCCTACGCCAAGTTCGACGGGCAAGCCCCCGAAGGCCCGCTGACCGGCGATGCCGGCCGCATGGCGCTCATCCGAGGGGCGATCAAGAGCGGCCTGTGTGAGCCGGCGCTCCACAGTCTGGCCGTCGATGACCATGATGTCCACTATCTGCGCCTGACTTATGACGAGGAGTTGGCCAAAGTACAGCGCGGTAAGAGCGACCTCGAAGCCTGGTTCGGGCGGCCCGTTCAAGTGCTCATCCCGCCGGAGCACATCTACGACGAGCCCGCGTTGCGTGCGATCAGGGACGCCGGCTTCACGATCTTCAGCGGTGGCCCCGGGCCGGCCTACATCAAGGACATGGCCTACCTGCCGGCCTGTTGGCCGGGGCCTATCCCGGTTGAAGTCGTGCGCAAGATCGCCTCTTACCCCGAGGATAGCCTCATCGTCGTCATGGTCCACCCCTTCGACTTCAAGGTGAACGATCTGTTCGGCACCGCCCAGTTCGACGCCCAGACCTTCGGGAGGTATCTCGCCGACATCATCGCGACGCCCGGAGTCGAGGTTCTCTCGATGCCCGAGGTCGTGACACGCTACCCGCAACTGGTCAGCGCCCAGCGCGAGGCCGCTCAACACGCCGCGGTCCAGATGATCCGCTCACGCAAGCTCTACACGCCCCTCACACGGGCTGCTTTCGGAGATCGCCCGGCGGAAGCCGCCTGGACGACAGCGGTGTGGGAGCCGCTGGCGAACAAGTTCTACCTGCCGCACGTTGCTCTGGGGCTGCTCAGTCTCGGCCTGATGACGCTCCTGTGGAAAGTCCTGAGCCGAAATCGCATCGGCATTGTGTTCCTGGTCACAGGACCGGTTCTGCTGCTCGTGGAGCTTCTGGCCACTCTCAGTTCCGGGTATAACAACCTCGGGCTGAATCACCAGGCGCTTGTGGTGGCGGAGGCTGTCGCAGTTCTCTATAGCGCGGCGCGGTTCGTCGATGTGTACCGCGTGATCACAAGCGGCAGTTTCCGCGCAAAGCGGATCGCGCAAAGGAGGCGTGGCGGATGACGAACACTGAGGTTGCCCGCATTCTCGAGGAAGTCGCCGATCTTCTGGAGATATCGGACGAGAACACCTTCAAGATCCGCAGCTACCGTCGGGCGGCGGAGGTCGTATCCTCGCTCTCGCGGGAGATCGGGGACATCCAGGCGACCGACGGTCTCGAAAGCCTGCCGGGGTTCGGCAAAGCCCTGGCCGAGAAGGTCGGCGAGCTTCTGGATACCGGCAGGATGGCCTATCGCGACGATCTGGCCGCCCAGTTCCCCGACGGCATCCTCGAGCTTCTGCGCATCCCCGGTTTCGGCCCCAAACGCCTCGCCCAAGTTTACAAAGCTCTCGGCATCGCCACGGTCGACGCGCTGGAACAGGCGGCCCGCGATCAGCGTCTGCGCGAACTGCCGGGCATGGGCGCGAAGAGCGAGGAGAAGCTGCTCCACCAGATCGCCCTGTACCGCGAGGGCAGCCAGAGAGCGCTGTTGGGCGAAATGCTGCCGGTAGCGGAGGAACTCGTCGAGGCCGTGCGCGGGATTGAGGGCGTGCTCCGCGCGGAAATGGCGGGCTCGGCGAGGCGTCGGCGCGAGACCGTCGGAGACCTCGACCTGCTGGCGACTTCCGAGACCCCCGAGGCCGTCTGCCGGGCCTTCGCCGAACTCGGCGTGCTGGCGGAGGTTTCGCTCGCCGGCGGCACCAAGGTCAGCGGACTGCTCCCCGGCGGGCGTCAGGTGGACCTGCGGGTGGTGGAGCCGGGCAGCTACGGCGCCGCCTTGCTGTACTTCACCGGCTCGATGACGCACAACGTCAACCTGCGCGAGCGCGCTCAGAAGCGTGGCTTCACCGTCAATGAATACGGGATCTTCGTCGTGAAGGACGAGTTCAAGGGAGAGCAAGTCGCCGGGGAGTCCGAAGAGGACATGTACAAGGCCCTCGGCCTGCCGTACATCCCGCCCGAGCTGCGCGAGGATCGCGGCGAGATCGAGGCTGCCGAGGCCGGCAAGCTGCCCACGCTCATCGAACTGAGCGACATTCGCGGCGATCTGCAGATGCACACGACCGCCAGCGACGGCCATAACGAGCTGCGCGATGTGGCCGAGGCCTGCCGGGCCCGCGGGTACGAGTATTGCCTCATCACCGACCACTCGCACAGCCTCTACGTCGCCAACGGCCTCGATGCTGAGCGTCTCGCGGCCCAGCGCACCGCTATCGACGCCCTCAACGCCGAGTACGCGGACGCCGGCATCGCCTTCCGGGTGCTCGCAGGCACCGAGGCGGACATCATGCCCGACGGCACCGTCGATATTCCCCCGGGCATGAGGGAACAACTGGACTGTGTTCTAGGGTCTATCCACCAGGGCTTCTCCGCAGATGCCGACCGGATCACCGCGCGGATGGTCGCGGCCATCGAGAGCGGTAACGTGGACATCATCGCCCACCCGACCGGGCGGCTGCTACTGCAGCGCGATCCTTACGGCTTGCACATCGAGAAGGTCATCGAAGCGGCGGCTGCCAATCATGTCGCACTGGAGATCAACGCTTTCCCGAACCGCCTCGACCTGTCCGATATTCATGCGCGGCTGGCTCGCGACCGCGGCGTCAAGCTCTCCATCAGCACCGACGCGCACGAATTGGCCCATCTGGACTTCATGAAGTATGGTGTGATGACCGCGCGGCGAGGGTGGATCGAGGCCGGGGATGTTGTCAACACGATGCCGCTGGCGAAGTTTAGGGCGTGGTTGTCACGCCGCTGAGCGCGATTGTCTATTATGGATGGAAGGCACTTGCGGATGGCCCTCAATGACACGAAGCGGCGTATGAGCCGCCCGCCCCGAACCCCGCACTATTATGTACTTGCAGCGCTACTGAGATGCCGCGTGTCACCGAGCCGACTGCAGGAGTCTGTAGGAGCACTCTCCAGAGTGCGACCAGGGCCGTTCAGACATCGCCAGGCAAAGCGCAGTGACGACATGGCAATGGCGGTCGCGGTCTGGAACTCGCTCCTACAGGCGAGGCGGCGACTCGTACAACTGCTCCTGCTTGTAGGTATTGTCCTGCCGGCATTGGCCGCACAGCCCGCTCGCGCCGCGGACGTGCAGGGAGTGTCTGTCCCTCTCACGAACCCCGGTTTCGAGACCGGCACCGAAGGCTGGAGTATCGACGCTGCACGCTTCGCGGGCATGATCTCCGCCGACAAGACCCACCGGCACAGCGGTGCGGGCTGCCTGAAGATTAGCGATCCGAAGGGCACCGCCAACCCCTTTTGCACCATCAGCGCGACCGGCCTCGAGCCCGGCGCGACGTACCGTTGGCGCGCCCAGGCGGCCGGCGACGCCGGACAGCAAGCCAGGGCTGCGGTGAAGATCGAGTTCTGCAACGAGAAAGGCGAGAGCACCAGCTCCCGCTACGGCCAGGTGCTGACCCGGGGCGACGCGAGCTGGCAGCCGGTCGAGGTGTCCGCGCGGGCTGACGTCGACACCGCCAAGGTGGTGCTCGTCCTGCGGCTGTTCGGCAGAGGCACGGTCTACTTCGACGATGTGGAGCTTGCGAAGATCAAGGATGCGCCAAAGTTGCTCCTGGGGCCGCCGCGTCTGGCCGCACAGCCGGGCCACAAGGCCGACTTGCGCGTCCGCGTGCGAGTGGCCGGCGCTGAGGGCACGCCCACGGTAAGCTTCGCGGCTCAACGCATGGGCGGGCCGGAGACGAAAATCTCCTGCGACCTCGAACCCCTCAGTGCCGGGAGTTGGACGGCCATATTGCACCTGCCGGAACTGCAGCCGGGGCAGTACGTTTTGCGCTGCAAGGTGGCGAAGCCTGATGTCAACGAGAGCATTTTCCTGTTCGTGCCGCCCGATAAGCGTAAGCCCGAGTTCCTCAGCGACGATGGCACGGTCCTCGTCGCGGGGAAGCCGTTTTTTCCGGTTGGCATGTACCACGCCGGCACGACAGACTACCAGGCCTTGTTCCTCAAGGGCTTCAACTGCGTTCAGGGCTTGGCGACGCTCGACGTGAAGGCGTTCCCCGGAGGCCTCGCGGCCGCCAAGCAGGCGGGAGTGCTGCTCGACGTCCCGCTGTATGCCGGCGGCCTGGTTGGGCGCAATGCGCGAGCCAACACGCAGAAGGTGCGCACCTACCTCAGCCACGGCAGCGTCCTCGACTGGAAGATCGTGGACGAGCCCGACCTGCGGCCCGATGTCATGGACGAGGTCCCCGCGGCCTACGAGGCGCTCAAGGCCGTCGATTCACAGCACCCGCTGCTGCTGACGGTCGCGACGCCCGCGAGCTATGAGTACTGGGCGAACTTCTGCGACATCCTGCAGATTGACCCCTACCCGATCTCCGGGCAGCCGCTCACGCTGGTCGCTGACTGCGCCGCAAGGGCCAAGGCCGCCCTCCAACCCTGGCAAAACCTGACCGTCGTGCTGCCGTGCGGCTGGCAGAAGGACCCGCCAAACCAGCCGACCTACGAGCAGGCGCGGTGCATGGTCTACCTGGCGCTCATCAACGGGGCGAAGGGGATTTTCTGGTACTCGATGCGCGATTTGGACTGGGACCTGTCGACCTCGGCGCTATGGACGCGTTTCGAGGCGCTGAACAAAGAGACGAAGTCGCTCGGCGAGACCGTCCTGGCGGGGACGAGAATCGACGTGAAGAGCGTCACTGCCCCGGCGCAAGCGTTTTGCCTGCGGCAGGATAAGAAGCTACACCTGCTGGTGGCCAACCCGTCGGCGCAGGCGCTCGAGGCGGGCGTCGAGTTGACGGTCGCCCCCAAGTCCGGCACGACACGAGGCGGCAGCCCGATCAAGATCGAGGACAAGATCGTGAGGGTGAAGCTGCCGCCATACGGGGCGGAGGAAGTGGTGATGGACGGGTAGCGGCTTACGCCCCATACGCGCTAAGTTAGAGCCAGACGCCGTTCAAGGAGGGGCTGGACTACGAGAGCGCCAGCCGTTTGGCGCTCTGGGCAGCAGCAAGCCGCCACTGTATCCGGCCCTGCCGTCGCCTGGGGCCGGATACTTCGCTGCGCTCGTAGTCCGGCCCCTCCACACGGCCCCACCGCCTAAGTTAGCGCCGATGCGGCTACGCCCCCTCCATCTCCAGAAGCCGGTCCGGCCGGCGGCGGAAATAGTCGCGCAGAATCTTCGCGTGGTCGAAGCACAGGTCATGCTCTGGCTCGCGTACGATCGCGGCCTCCCCCGCCAGCACCACGTCGCCCTCAATGAGGTCCCCGACCGCCGAATCCGCAGTCCCGTCGGCATACGCTTCCAACGCAGCGACATCGAACAACCCCAGCTTCCCGGCGTCGCTTCCGGCGCGCGGGGCCTGGCGGCCCTCCACATGCGCCGCGTAGACGACCGAGGCGGTGTTGCGGATCAGCCGCTCGGGATCGCGGTCGGCGTCGGAGTAAACCCCGCAGATGCCGTCCAGCACCACTACCAGCCCCGTCTCCTCCATCGCCTCCTTGTGCGCCGTCTGCTCGTAACGAAGCCGGTACTCCCCGAAACCACCGGGGACGGCCCAACCGAAGGGCCTCTGGTTGCGCCAGACGAGCACGATCCGATCTCCCGCGTCTCCCGGTATGCGGATGACGATGTCCACCGTGGGCGTCGGATTCTTGTAGCGTTTGCGAGCCGGATAGTCGCTGAGGAACCGGCGGTGCCAGTCGCGGACGGCGCTCTTCTGCGCTTGCTTCAGCGGCACGGCCGTGAGACCCTGGGCGAGGCTTCGGCGCAAGCCCGTGCCCACCACTTCAACCGCCACCGGCGTCAGGCCAGGCACCGGCGAAGCCGCATACAGAGCCTCGACTCGCGTTGGGAAGCCAGCAACGCGAAGCTCGAACGGTGGCTGGAACGTCACCGTGAGACGGCCGCCGAAGGCTTCGCCGACCATCCGCGCCGCGGCGTCCTCGACCGACTCCCCCGTGTCGACGCGGCCCGAGGGCAGCGCGAGACCGTCGGCGCTCGCCCGCATCGCAACGAAGGTCTCGTCGCCGCGGTCATTCAGCTCGAGGATCAGGATGACGTGCTGATCGGATGATTGTGAAAAGCGCATGGCGGTTACCTCGTTGCCCTGTCGATAATGAGACATTGCGCGGGGAGAGGCACGGCGAGAAACCACAGAGACACGGAGAACACAGAGAACATTAGGGGCAGAACGATGGGTTACGACAGGCGTAGCCGTGCTCTCTGTGTCTCCGTGGTCGAATGCCGTTTGCCCGCTCATCCGGCTGCCCGGTCAAACCCGGGAAAGACTCATCTCTGAGGCGATTGCATAAGTCTGTAGGAGCACTCTCCAGAGTGCGAACAAGCCGTTATTCCCGCTATAATG
>CAYWBK010000341.1:0-6998 GCA_964455745.1 uncultured Armatimonadia bacterium | reverse complement strand
CGAACAAGGCCGCACAACCGGCATGGTAATACTACCTACAATTGAAAGACGCACCGGGCAATCACGTTGCCTTGCGTGGACTATGACCATTTGCTATACTGCGCGAACCAATCCGGCCGGGCTTCCCGGCAAGGGTTCGGCCTGCTCGGCGAAGGGGAGGCCTGAAGCGATCGTCCGGCGTTGTCCTCGAAAGCGATGGTGTCGATGGATCCGATCAGAGTCTTGGTCTCGGGCGCGGCGGGGCGCATGGGGCAATATGTCGTGAACGCGGTGCAGAGTGCCCCCGGTATGCAGGTTGTCGCGGCGGTGGACCCTGCCGGCATCGGCAAGCGCCTGATCGACATCTGCGATACGTGCGATGAGACCCTGGTGATCGGCGGGCACCTCACCGCCGCCATCGAGGATACGGCGCCCCAGGTCATGGTAGATTTCACCCGGCCCGAGATTGTGATGGGGAACATCGAGACGGCCCTGAACCATAAGGTCGCCTGTGTGGTCGGGACGACGGGCTTCTCCGAAACCGACATCAAGCTCGTACAGCGCATGTGCGAGAAGAAGGGCGCGCCGGCGATCATCGCCTCGAATTTCAGCATCGGCGCGAACCTGATGATGCGCTTCGCCGCCGAGGCGGCCCGGCAGTTCGAGTACGCGGACATCATCGAGCGCCACCACGAGGGCAAGGCCGATGCGCCGTCGGGCACCGCGCTCACGACGGCACAACTCATGGCTGCGGCGCGAGAGGGCGACAGCTTCGAGACGGTGCCCACGCCGGTGAGCAAGCTCGACGGAGCGCGCGGCGGCAGCACGCACGGCATCCAGGTGCACAGCGTGCGCATGAAGGGCTATGTCGCCGACCAGGAAGTCGTCTTCGGCGCGGCGGGGGAGACCCTGACCATCGAGCACCGCACCACCTCGCGCGAGTGCTTCATGCCGGGGGTTCTGCTCGCCGTGCGCAAGGTCTTGTCGCTCGAGGGGCTGACATACGGAATTGACAGCATTTTGTGAAACGCTGAACGCTGAACGCTGAACGCGGAAACAACGGCGAAGAACGGCGGAAAACGGCGGAAAACGGCAAACGGCGGCAACCTTGCGCGACGCGGATGTGTCGCGTGGCGCGGGCGTCCCGCCCGCGAATGGGGGCCCATGCGCGGACCACGGCCTGGCAGGCGAGACGCCTGCCCCACGCGCGGATAGGGGTGCCTGCCCCACGCGCGGATAGGGCGCGTGCCCCGCGCGTAGGTTTGGCGCTGCCCCCCAGACACATGAACAAGGGCCAAGCTCAATAGAAGGTGACCATTGATGGCGATTCATGCCGGTGTTGTTGGTGTCGGGCCTGTCGGCGACAGGATCATGCGCTGCGTCAAAGAGCGCAATCTCCCGCTGGCGGAGCCATTGCGGATCATGGCTACGCGGTGCCGGGTTGAGGAGGACTTCGGCGGCGAGAAGGTCGTCGAGGTCTGCGAGACCTGCGCGGACATGTTCGAGGGCTTGGATGTTGTGTTCTTCGCCGGCCGCGAGGGGGCCAAAGGCGCGAGCGTCCAGTGGCGCGAGGCCGTCGAGAAAGCCGGAGCCGTCGCAATTGACAACGGCAGCGACTTCCGCATGGACCCCGCGGTCCCGCTGGTTGTGCCTGAGGTCAACATGGACGCGGTGACGGCGGACACGAAGTTCATCGCCAGCCCGAACTGCTCGACGATCCAGATGGTCGTCGCCCTCGCTCCCCTGCACCGGGCGGCGGGCATCAAGCGGATCGTTGTCTCCACATACCAGGCCGTGTCGGGCTGGGGCCAAGCCGCGATGGAAGAGCTTGGCAGGCAACTGCCCCAGTATTGTGAGAGCGGCTGCCCGGAGTTCGACCCCGCGATCTTCACCCGCCCCATCGCCCTCGACTGCATCCCCCACATCGACAGGTTCGACCCCAGTGGCTATACCAAGGAAGAGCTGAAGATGGTCAATGAGACCAAGAAGATCCTCAGCGCTCCCGAGATCAAGATCACCGCGACGACGGTCCGTGTCCCGGTTGAGGTCGGCCATGCCGAGGCGATCAACATCGAGTTCGAGAGCGACATCACCGCCGAGGAGGCGCTAGAGATCCTCCGCGATCCGGTGAAATCCCCCGGTGTGGTCGTCGTGGACGGGCCCACCTGCGACCCGAACGCCGAATCCTGCCGGAACGCCCCGACCGAGCTTCAGTACCCGACCCAGCGCGATATCCTCAAAGACGAGTGGAAGGATATGGTGCTGGTCGGGCGGGTGCGGGATGACGAGACCGTGGAGCATGGCCTGAACCTGTGGGTTGTGGCCGACAATCTCCGCAAAGGCGCCGCGACGAACGTCGTGCAAATCGCGCAGGAGATGATCGCTCGCGGTCTTCTGGGTTAGCGCCTCTCTGTAGCCATCTCGGGGTCCCTCCAACTCACCGGAGGGATTTCTGCTTTTCCGGTGAACCAGCTTGGTTCGGGGGTGTTACACTGTGTGGGGGATGGCCGCAACGGCCACTGCTTCTGGAGGACGCAACATGCAAGATTTCGGCAACCTATTGACTGCGATGGTGACGCCCTTCGACGAAGGGCTGGAGGTGGACTACGACCGGGCTGCCGAGCTGGTGGCAAAGCTGCTCTCGGAGGGTTCGGACGGCATCGTCGTGGCCGGGACGACCGGGGAGTCCCCCACCCTCAGCAAAGACGAGAAGCTGCAGCTCTTCCGCGTCGTGAAGGAGGCCGCCGGCGGCAAGCCTGTCATCGCCGGCACCGGCAGCAACGACACCGCGGGCAGCATCGCGCTTACGAAGGCCGCCGAGGCGACCGGGGTGGACGGGATCATGCTCGTCGGCCCATACTACAACAAGCCCTCCCAGGAAGGCTTCTACCAGCACTTCAAGACCATCGCGGCGTCCACCGACCTGCCGGTCGTGGTGTACAACATCCCCAGCCGCACCGGCAAGAACATCGAGACCGCGACGATCCTGCGCCTCGCCGAAGAGCTGCCCAATATCCACAGTGTCAAAGAAGGCTCGGGCGACATCAAACAGATCAGCGAGATTTGCGCGAGGAAGCCGGAGGGATTCGCCGTCTACTCGGGCGATGACAGCATTACGCTCCCGCTGCTGGCGCTTGGCGGGAAGGGCGTCATCTCGGTCGTCTCGCATGTCGCCGGGCCAATGATGGCCGAGCTTTGCGCAGCCTTCCACAGCGGCGACATCGTCCGGGCGCGCGAGCTTCATCACAAGGTGACGCCGATGATCGACGCGTGCTTCCTCGGCTCCGGCAATCCCGCCTGCGTCAAGCGCGCGCTGGAGATTGCGGGCTTCCCCTGCGGCGGCACGAGGCTTCCGGTTGTCGAAGCGAGCGAGAGCGACACGGCGACGATCCGCGCGGCGTGGAAGCGTTTGGCGTAAGCGTCAGATGCTAACGGCGGAGTAACCACAGAGACGTCGTGGCGACGCAAGCGTCGCCAACACAGCAACGGCGTACAACTGGTTGCGGATCGTTCCGCTTACCGCGGGTGTAACTGTGGCCGTGTTCTGTGTCGGCGACGCTTGCGTCGCCACGATGTCTCTGTGGTTTGAACGGCCGTTTGCCGAGCCGCTTGCTGTAGTTGAACGACAATACGGCGGTTGCCACCCACTCCGCCGAACAAGGATACTTGCCACATGGCCGTAGCGAACGTGCGTGTGATATCCCTCGGGGGAATCGGCTCCATCGGCAAGAACATGACGCTGATCGAGCAGGACGATGAGATCCTCGTCATCGACTGCGGCCTCATGTTCCCCGATGCAGAGCACCCTGGCATCGACATCATCCTCCCCGACATGACGTACCTGTATGAGAACGCGGAGCGCGTTTCCGGCGTCGTGCTCACCCACGGGCATGAGGACCACATCGGAGGTCTGCCATACCTGCTGGAGCGCATGCCCATGATCGTGTGGGGCACTCCGCTGACGCTTGGGCTGCTACAAAGCAAACTCCCGGAATACAACCCGCAGCCGGGCTTCGAACTGATCTCCGTCGAGCCGGGCGAGAGCTTCCAGGTCGGCGGGCTGCAGGTCGATGCTGTCGCGATGAGCCACAGCGTGCCCGCGGGGATTGCACTCGGCATCCACACCAAAGAGGGCGTCATCGTCCACTCCGGCGACTTCAAGTTCGACCAGACCCCCACCGGCGGCCAACTCCCCGACTTCCACAAGCTGGCCGAATATGGCAGCCAACACGCCCTGTGCCTGATCTCCGACACCACGAATGTGGAGCGCCCCGGCATGTCCCCGTCGGAGCGCACCGTGGGGGAGAACCTGGATCGCATCTTCCGCGACGCCGCGGGGCGCATCATCGTCACCAGCTTCGCCTCGAACATTAACCGGATGCAGCAGGTGTTCGCGCGCTCGGCGGAATGCGGACGCAAAGTCGCCGTCAGCGGGCGGAGCATGGAACGCATCGTCCAGACCGCCCTCGACCTGGGCTACCTGACGATTCCGCCCGATACTCTCGTCGCAATCGGGAAGATCGAGGACTTCGAGCCGAAACAGATCACTGTGCTGACCACAGGCAGCCAGGGCGAGCCGCTGTCGGCGCTGTCGCGGATGGCGCGCGGCGATCACCGCTGGGTCGAGATCGGCGAGGGGGACACGGTCATCTTCTCCGCTTCCGCCATTCCCGGCAATGAGAGCGTCATCCTCAGCACGATCAACGAGCTTTACAAGCGTGGCGCGCGAGTCATCTACCGCCCCGAAGAGGGCGTTCATGTCTCCGGTCATGCGTACCAGGAGGAACTGCGGCTCCTCATCAGCCTGGTGCGGCCCAAATTCGTGATCCCGATCCACGGCGACTACCGGCACATCTACCGTTACCGGGAGCTGGCCGAGGAGATGGGGATCACCAAAGACCGCTGCTTCCTGCTCGCGCCGGGCGCCACGGTGGAATTTGGCGAGGGGATGGCGTGGAGGGGTGCGAAAGTGCCGGCCGGCTCGGTGAACGTGGACGGCCTCGGCGTCGGAGACGTCGGGGACGTGGTGCTTCAGGACCGCCATATCCTCGCCTCGGAGGGCATCCTCCTGCCGGTCCTGGTCGTCGATGCCAATACGTTCCTGCCTGTCGCCGAGCCGGAGATCTACTCCCGCGGGTTTGTCTACATGTCCGAGGCGGAGGACTTGATTGACGGGATCAAGGCGAGGGTCAAGGAAGTCGCCGCCGAACTCGTCGAAAACGGGTGTATCAATCCGGAGCTACTTTACGAGAAGCTGCGAAGCCAGGTGGGCAAATACCTGTACTCCCTGACCGAGCGCCGCCCGATGATCGTTCCCGTCATCATGCCGGTGGGGGAGAAGTGGCCTGAGCCGGATGATGCCGCGCAGCCTCTTGAGGCAGACGATCAGGAGAGCGCGGACGAGCAGCCGTTGTAAGGGCCGCACGGTCCGCTCTTCGCGTCTCTAGCGGCTCATCCCGCAACTTTTTCGCCCGAGGGCACTCTAATAGCCCGTGCTGCTCCGCAGTGGGGCAGCAGCGATGATTCGCGACTATAACGCTTCGTGCCGGGAGATGCTCGTGGAAGTTCCCCTGTTAGATTTGAAGTCGGAGTACAAGAAGCTGCGGATGGAGCTGCTCGCCGCTGTGGACGAGGTTCTCACCTCGATGCAGCTCTTCCTGGGGCCAAATGTCCAGGCCCTCGAGCACGAGTGGGCGGAGTATTGCGGGACCGCGCACGCCATCGGCGTGGGCAGCGGAACCGATGCCTTGCACCTGATCCTGCGCGCCTGCAACATCGGGCCGGGCGATGAGGTGATCACCGTCTCCTGGACGTTCTTCGCCACCATCGAGGCCATCATCCACGCCGGCGCGACCCCGGTGCTCGTCGATATCGACCCCGCCACTTATTGCCTCGACCCGAGTAAGCTCGAAGCCGCGATCACTCCGCGGACGAAAGCGATCATCCCCGTGCACATTTTCGGGCATCCCGCCGATATGGACCCGATCAACGAGATCGCCAAAGCCCACGGCTTGCTGGTGATCGAGGACGCGTGTCAGGCTCACGGAGCGATGTACAAGGGGAAGCGGGCCGGGAGCCTCGGCGACGCCGCGGCGTTCAGCTTCTACCTGAGCAAGAATCTCGGCGGTTACGGCGAGGGCGGGATCATCACGACGACCTCCGAGCAGATCGCCGAACAAGTCACGCTCTTGCGAAACCACGGGCACGAGTCGAAATACGCGCACAAGATCGTCGGCTACAACGCTCGTTTGGACGAGATTCAGGCCGCCATGCTTCGGGTGAAGCTGCAGTATCTGGAGGAATGGAACGAGGCGCGGCGACAGCACGCCGCTCTGTACAATTCGCTGCTGGCCGACGCGCCGGTTGTCACTCCCGCCGAAGCCGACTACGCCCGGCACGTTTACCACGTCTACACCATACGGACCCGCGAGCGCGAGAAGCTGATCCGGCGCTTCGCGAGCGAGGGCATCGCGTATGCCCTACACTACCAGGCTCCGCCGCATACCCAGGAGGCTTGCCGCGAGTGGAACCTGTGTGACTGCAGCTTGCCCGAGACCGAACGCGCCAGCGGGGAGACCATTCAGCTCCCCATGTTCCCTGGTATGACGGACGAGCAGATCGGATTTGTGGCCGGCGCGGTCCGCGAAGCGCTGGGCTAAATCGCCCGCCTGGGTTCGTGCCCCGCCAGCCGTTCGTCGTTGACGTTCTCCCTTTCCATAGGTGGAGGTATATGTTTGCGACACCTCCTTCAGACCATGTGGCAGCGCGATTTATCGCGCAGATCACGTCGTATGGCTACCAACATTTCGGCTTCGACGGGATGCTTGCTCGCAGCCGACGGCGTAATGGGCGGAGGGCAGTTCGGCCCGCATTTGGCGCGATAAATCGCGCCGCCGCATGGTCTGAAGGAGACAGTCGCTAGACAGGTACAGGTGGAGATGGGCCTACCCGCCGCAGGCGGGGGTGTAGGTAGTATTACCATGCCGGTTGTGCGGCCTTGTTCGGCAATGAGATGCCCT
>CAYWBK010000340.1:0-7003 GCA_964455745.1 uncultured Armatimonadia bacterium | reverse complement strand
TCGATGAACATCGGGTACAGCGGCTCGAGCGCCTTCGCGAGGCGGATCGACATCGCCGGGCTGATGCGGCCGTGGAAGTCGATGCCGATGTCGACATTCGGGCCGACGCCCTCGCGCAAAGCGGCCATGCGCTCGACGCCGTCGTCGACGAAGG
This sequence comes from uncultured Armatimonadia bacterium, assembly GCA_964455745.1. GTDB lineage: Bacteria > Armatimonadota > Zipacnadia > Zipacnadales > CAYWBK01 > CAYWBK01. The sequence goes on along the minus strand of CAYWBK010000340.1, from coordinate 6,849 downwards.
CCTTGCTCTCGACGAAGCGCACGGCGTCGAACAGCCCTGTCTTGACTGCCGTGAAGCCGGCTTCGCGAGCCGTCTGGCCGGAGGCGATGTAGGCATCGCACGAGGCTCCGCCGACATGGCCGTAGATGCGGATCTTGTCGCGCACCGCGCCGCCGAGGAGCTGGTATGCCGGCACGCCCAGCGACTTGCCGAGGATGTCCCACATCGCCTGCTCGATGCCGGAAAGCGCGCTGCACAGGACCGGCCCGCCGCGGTAGAAGCCGCCGCGATAGAGGGCCTGCCAGTGATGCTCGATGCGCCGGGGGTCTTGGCCGATGAGATACCGGCCCATCTCGTGCACCGCCGCGGCGGTGGCCTGCGACCACCCCTCGACAATCGGCTCGCCCCAGCCGACGATGCCCTCGTCGGTGCTCATCTTGAGAAACACCCAGCGCGGTTGAACGAAGAACGTCTCCAGCTTTGTGATCTTCATGGTTAGCGATCCCTCAGTATGCCTAGAAGCCCGCCGTCGACGGCGAGCGTTGCGCCGTTCACGAATGAGGCGTCATCGGACGCCAGGAAGCTGATCGCTGCGGCGATCTCGTCCGGCGAGCCGAGGCGCTTCATCACCTGGATGTCGCTCGGTCGCGGCTGCCAGGTCTCGCGGTCGATCTCGACGTTGCGGCGACTGTGCAGCGAGATGTCGATCGTCCCCGGCAGGATGCAATTGAAGCGGATGCCGCGCGCGCCGAACTCGCAGCCGAGTGCCCGGGTCATCCCCTCCAGCCCGGCCTTCGAGGCCGCGTAGGCGGCATGGCCCGCGTGCGTCGCCCGAGCGTGGACCGATGAGACGTTGATGACCGACCCCGCGCCGCGTTCGAGCATGTTCCCGATGACCTCGCGGCTCATCAGGTACGCGCTCTTGAGGTTCGTGTCGAGCACCATATCCCAGAATTCCTCGCTCATCTCCGGCAGTCCCGCCGTGCGGGTGATCCCGGCATTGTTGACGAGGATGTCGACTCTGCCGAAAGCGGCCAGGGTCTCCTCGGCGATCCGTTTGCAGTCCGCCCCCAGGGCCACATCCGCCTGCACGAAGATGGCCTTTCGCCCGGCCTCGATGATCTCCTCGATTGTGGCCTCCCCGCCCTCGATGTTCCGATTCGCGACAACACACACCGCCGCGCCCTCGGCGGAGAGCCGCAAGGCGGTTGCCTTGCCGATGCCCGAGGACGAGCCGGTGATAATGGCGACTTTGCCTGTGTACCTTGCGTCCATGCTCTTGTCGGGGACTCCTTTTGCTGGGCGGCCTTCACACCGCCCCGTCCGGCCTGTAACCGGCCCGCAGTGTTCAACAACATTCCTCGCAAGACCTGCAGCCATTGTCGAAGGATTCCATCTTTCGCCGGAGAAGTCCCCCCGACTTCCGGGCCGCGCCCGACAGGCGTCACGCGCCGGTAGCGCTCTGGGGGGCGATTTGCGTCCCCAACGCACAGGGGCATAGGGGAAATTGATGGTTCGGACCACGAAGACTGAAGACACGAAACGGCAATGAAGGCACGAATGGAGCGGCCTGGCCGTCTCGTGTCCTCGTGGTCAATCCCTTTTCTTGGTTCCGGCTCCGCCGGGTTAGGAGATCGCCATGTCCAGCCTCACGATCCGCGACGTTCGCGCCATCACCACTTCCCCCGGCGAGGGCAATGTCCAGAAACGTCTCATCGTGGTCAAGGTCGAGACTTCCGAGCCAGGCCTGTACGGTCTCGGCTGCGCCACCTTCACCCAGCGTTACTCCGCCGTCCGCACAGTGGTCGATGACTTCCTCAAGCCGCTTCTCATCGGGCGCGACCCTCAGCGGATCGCGGACCTCTGGCAGACGATCCACGTCAACGCCTACTGGCGCAGCGGGCCGGTTATGAACAACGCCCTCTCCGGCGTGGACATGGCGCTTTGGGACATCAAGGGCAAGCTGGCGGGGATGCCGGTATACCAGCTCCTCGGGGGCAAGTGCCGCGAGGGCGTCGCGGTGTATCGTCACGCTGACGGCGCCGAACCGGCGGAGGTGGAGGACAACGTGCGCCGGTTCATGGACCAGGGCTACCGCTACATCCGCGCCCAGGTCGGCGGCTACGGCGGGCGGATGAAGGAAGTCCCCCGGCCCGACGGCGCGGTCTCCGGCGCGTATTACGACCCCGACGGCTACGCCCGCAATGTCGTGCAGCTCTTCGAGCACCTGCGCACCAGCATCGGCGACGAGGTGGAGCTTCTGCACGATGTCCACGAGCGCCTCGCGCCGATCGAAGCCGTGCGCTTCGCCAAGCGTCTCGAGCCGTTCCGGCTGTTCTTCCTCGAGGACATCCTGCCGCCGGAGCAGATCGAGTGGTTCGAGATGATGCGGCGGCAGTGCACGACGCCGCTGGCGATGGGGGAGTTGTTCGTGAACTGCAAAGAGTGGCAGCCGCTGGTCGAGAACCGGCTGATCGACTTCATCCGCTGCCACATCAGCGCAATCGGCGGCCTGACCCCGGCGAAGAAGCTGGCGACGGTCTGCGAGGCGTTCGGCATCCGCACCGCCTGGCACGGACCGGGGGATGTCTCTCCGGTGGGCCATGCGGCGAACATCCACCTCGATGTCAGCAGCCCGAACTTCGGCGCGCAGGAGTGGGCGGGCTTCTCGGAGATCGAGCAGGAGATGTTCCCCGGCTGCCCCGAGCTTCGGGGGGCCTACGCGTATCCGAACGACAAGCCCGGTCTGGGGATCGACATTGACGAAGCCCTCGCGGCGAAGTACCCTTGTCCCGAAGGCGTCCTCGACTGGACCCAGGCGCGTCTTCCCGACGGCACGGCGGTGTACCCGTAGACAGGGCGGGACGCTCCGCGTGGCGCGGGCGTCTCGCCCGCGATGCCGTTCATCGGCAGGAAAGGCAAAGACCAACGACAACGGCGGCAGGCGAGGACGCCTGCCCCACGCGGTCTCCGGAGAGGGCCGGGGGTGAGGTGCCGTTACCTACACGAATCGATGGTATCAATGACTGACACTTTCCACCAACCGCCCACGCCCTGTTATTCCGACCTTAGGGGCAAGGTCGCGCTTGTTACCGGCGGCGGATCGGGGATCGGGCGCGGGATCAGCCTGCGCCTTGGGGCCGAGGGTATGCACGTGGTCTTGTGCGGGCGCACGGAAGCAACGCTTCAGGAGGTCGCCGAGGCGATCCGCGCCGCCGGGGGAGCGGCCACGCCGCTGGTGGCCGATGTCTCGCAAGGGGACGAAGTGGGCCGCCTGATGTCTGCCGTCGGCGAGCAAGTCGGCCCGTTGGATGTGCTCGTCCACAACGCCGCCCTCGTACGCGGCGGCAAACTCGCCACAACCAGCCCCGAGGACTGGCGCCACTTCTTCGCCACGAACATGGACAGCGCGTATTACCTCGCCCGGGCCGCGATGGAGGTGATGTCGCCCCGCCGCTCCGGCGCGATGGTGTTCATCTCCACCGTAGGCGCGGTGCAGGCCCATCACGGCATGGCGGCCTACGACAGCACCAAGGGCGCGCTGGACGCCTTCACACGTTCCCTCGCCCTGGAGTTGGCCCCGCAGGGCATCCGCGTAAACGGCATCGCGCCCGGGGCGACGAACCGCGACGCCTACGCCCCCGAAGTGCCGCTGGAGGCGCTCCGCCAGCAGTATGTCCCCATGGGTCGCAGGGGCACCCCCGCCGAGATGGCCGCTGTCGTGGCCTTTCTCGCCAGCGCCCAGGCCTCGTACGTCACCGGCCAGACCCTCTGCGTCGATGGCGGCGCGACGGCGCAACTCTCCCCGCGCGGTGTCTTTATCTGAGCCGCGCTACCTCTTCGCCTGCCGCGCGGTAAGCAGCTTCGTGAGATCCGGGCGTCCTGCCCTCTGCGCGACTATCAGTGCCGTCTCACCGTGTTCGATGGCGTAACCGGGATCGGCTCCGTGTTTCAAGAGCAGCTCCACGGCGGGCACATATCCATGCCGCACCGCCGCAATGAGAGCGCGAGAGACCGTGTCATGGTCGGCGGCATCGGGCGCTTGCAGCAAAAGCTTCAGGATTTCGACCTGGCCATGCTCGGCGGCCACGACCAGGCAGGGCTTGTTGTTGGAGATCTCGGCGGTGACATCGGCGCCGTGCTCGAGCATCACCTTGACGAAGTCCTCGTCTCCTGCCTGGATGGCGAAGTGAAGCGGGGTCATCCCACGGCCTTCCAAGGTCTCGGCCCGCCGGGCGTCGGGGTCGGCTCCGTAGTCGAGCAGCATACGGGCCGCTTCGGCATTGTTCATCATCGCCGCCACGTGCAGCGCGGTCGAACCGCTGGGGTCCCTGAGATTTGGGTTGGCGCGGTGCTCCAGGAGTAGGCGGACGATGTCCGTTTGGGAGTTCCAGAGCGCGACGTGAAGCACCGGGCGCCACGCCACGCCGACGTAGTCCGGGGAAGCGCCGAGCCTGAGGAGAATCGCCACCGCTCGCACGTCTCCGGCGCTGACGGCCCTCTCCAGCGCCGGGCCGCGAGCCAGAAGACCGAAGAGCGCCACCAGTACGACACCCCCGCTTAACCCGATCATTTGCCTGGTGCTGATGCGTCCACGATGCCGGGGTATGCTGGGGCTGCTTGGGGGCATTGGGCATTTCCTTTTCCGAGTAGGTCAGTCTTTCCCGCTTCCCGCTTCAGCATGGTTGGCTTGTGGTATGGGCGGCCTGCCCGTGATGCCGCCTCGGGCCCGCAGGAAGTCCGCCATCGCCTGTTCTCTGAACAGCATCGCTATGTCCAGCGGGGTCCATTTCCCCTTGTCCCGCGCGTTGACATCCGCTCCGTGGTCGAGTAGCAGGCTTGCACGGGTTATCTGTCCGCTCCGTGCCGCCCGATGCAGGGGCGTCTCATCGGTGTCGTCTCGGGCGTTCACGTCGGCTCCGTGGTCGATGAGCAACTTCATGATGATCTCGTGGCAACCTGAGACCGGCAGGCTGAGGCCGATGCGTGGGGCTGGCTTCTGGACCGCGAATCTGGCGTCCGTAATGCGCGGGTAACGCAAGACGGAAGACCCTCCGGATGCCGCCGCGTGTAGCGCCGTCTCGCGCCCCTCCCCCCTCGCATTCACGTCTGCACCATGCTCGATCAGGCACCGCACGGCCTCGACCTGCCCGTTGCCCGCAGCCCCGACCAACGCTCGCCCCATATCGGCTTTTCGCTTCCCGGCGTCCGTCTCCGCCGCCAGAAGCTCTCGCAATCTGCCCGCGTCGCCCAGGCAGGCGGCCGTCCGAACTGTGTGCTTCGCGCCCGCCGCCAGCAACAGGCGCGCGACCTGCGGGTCATTGGCGTCCGCCGCCATGTCGAGGGGAGTGCGGTGCTCATCGGCCTCGGCATCGACACGCGCTCCCTTCGACAGTAACAACGCCGCCATCTCGGAGTGCTTCGTGACAGCGGCCCAGTGCAAAGCGGTCAGACCGCCCTCACCGGCTGCGCGCGGGTCGGCCCCCTTTTCGATCAGAAGGGCCGCCACCTCGGTGTAGCCGTGCTTCGCGGCTTCGTTGAGCGGGAGATCATCGCCTTGCTTCCGCTGGATGTCGCAGCCTTTTTCGATGAGCAACCGCGCGATCTCGGGGCGGTCTGCGGCGAGGGCCCTCGCAAGAGGCGTGGCGCTGCCGTCGTCCACAGCGCCGACGTTGATGTTGGCGCCTCGCTCGACGAGCAGCCTCGCTGTCGCGAGGCGAGCGGCGCGACGCGCAGCATCCGATTTCCGTTCCCCGCCGGTGCCCTTCTGTAAGTCGTCCAGAGTCACCCCCTCCAGGACCGACATTAGAGGCAGTTCGCCACTCGCGTCAGGGGCGTTCACGTCTGCCCCCTTGTCGAGGAACAGCTTCACCATACTGGGACAGGCGTTCGCAGCCGCGGCGTGAAGAGGGGTCTCGTTCGCACCGTCCACGATCTTCAGACTCGCGCCCCTCTCGATGAGCAGCGCGGCGACCGCCACAAAGCCCTTGTTCGCGGCCCGCCACAGAGGCGTATCCTGGCCGTCGCTGATGCCGACGGTCGCGCCGTGATCCAACAGCAGCCTCACTACATCCACATGCCCGTTCTCCGCGGCGAGCGATAGTGCGGGCTCATCCTGGTATCCTGTACCGTTCACGTTCGCCCCCAGCTTCAGCAGCGCCGCTGCCGCCTCGACGCGACCTTTCTCCGCGGCCCAGCTAAGCGGGCGGTGGCCGAACCCGTCGATGGCCTCAACCTTCGCGCCATTTGCGCCCAGCTCGGCGATTTTCCGAGCATCCCCCATCGCCGCCGCCGTGTGCAGCGTCAGCCTCGCGCCCCGTTCGACAAGCAGGCGGGCCGTCTGCCAGCTACCAATGAACGTCGCAATGCTCAAGGGTGTGACGTTCTGATCGCTCCAGGCGTTGACATCAGCGCCGCTGTCCAAGAGCGCTCTCGCCGCCTCGACGCGGTCCATGAGCGCGGCCCGGTTCAGCGGCGTTTGCCGGCGCTTGTCTCGCGCGTTCACTTTCGCGCCGGCAGCGACCAGCAGCCGTACCATCTCAACTCGGCCGCGCGCGGCAGCCCAGTGCAGTGGGGTCATCCCGAACTCGTCCCTGGCGTTGACCTCCGCTCCGCGCTGGATCAGGAGTCGCGCGACATTGGCATTGCCGTAGGTCACGGCGGAGTGTAGCGGCGTCGATTGGTACTCGTCTCGTGCGTTCGGGTTGGAGCCCTTGTCGAGGCAGGCCCTCACTGCGGCGACGTCGCCATGTTTGATGGCGTCGCGCATCTCGTCCGCCCGCGCTGCGACGACCGCGAGAGCCGCGATCCCCAGCATGACCAGCCCTCGCATCATGGGTTTCATGTGGAGAGTTCCTTCCCCGAAAGCGC
>CAYWBK010000339.1:0-7003 GCA_964455745.1 uncultured Armatimonadia bacterium | reverse complement strand
TCATCGAGATGAGCTTACGAGGCTTCCGTCAAGCTACCCATACACATTGAGGAAGCGCCTGGAGAGAGGGTGTTCCTGGCGTCAGCGGCGAATCTATCCATCGGGTAGACGGCTGCCAGGCCTATGGGCAAGCGGCGTCTACCCGACGCGGGCAGCGCCGGTGGGCAGGAGGGCGTTAGCATGAGAACCTCGCTCGTCGTGGGGTGCCTGATCTCGGTCGTCTGCCTCACCATCGTTGCTCAACAGCCCCCGTGCTTCGCAGACCCGTGCCCAACTTGCCACGGCGCCGGCACCATTCCGTGCCCGGTGTGTGGGGGATTGGGGTACATTCCCGTGAACGTCCACGGGCAACCGGGAGCCTACGGCTGTGAAGCGTGTGGCGGCGTCAGGGGCGATCCGTTCGGCCGTGGCGGCGGGCGGCCGGGAAGCGGACGCGTCCCGTGTCCGACCTGCGGAGGCACGGGGCAGGCCCCCGGCCCCCCGGTGGACGAGCACGCAGACGCGAAGGCGCTGTATCAGGAAGGGCTGAACTGCTTCAACCAAAGGGACTGGGCCGAGGCCATCAGGGGGTTCGAGGCCGCCCTGGGCAAATGGCCGCAGTATGAGGACGCCAGAGAGAAGCTCGCGCAGGCTTTGTACCAGGACGGGCTGGGGCTGTCGCGAAGGGGAGAGTGGGGGGACGCCATCAAGCGCTTCGAGACCGCCCTGGCCAGGTGCGTCGTGGGCGACCAGATCGTGGCGGCCATTCGCTCGAAGCTCGGAGAAGCCTGGGAAGGCCAGCGCCTGGAAGACGACCGGAGACAGCGGGCCGCATTCCAGGACGGTATCCGAGACCTGATCGAGTCGATCAACGCTGACAGCAGCCCCTCGGCGCTTCCCCGCCTCCCCGACGACGGACCGGGCGGCCAGGGAGGGTCGAGGACCCCGGATATCTACCGCGACGACACGCCTGCCGCCAATCCTCAGATCGCCCGGATCGCGCGCGGCCTGGACAGCATTCAGGTTCCGCCGCCCCTCACGGCCGACGAAGCCTCGGTGTACTTCCGCTGCCCCTCAGCGGAGGAACAGGAGAAGATACTGCTCGGCCCCGAAGCCGGCGTCGCCGCCGTCGAGTTCGAACTGCTTCGTCTCACCGGCAAGACCTTCACGGTTCTACCCCGGGTGCTGTTCGTCACCGGCAAGACCTTCATCGCCATGGAGGACGGCGCGGACATCTACCTCGTCAAGCAGGACCGCCTCTACGAAAGCGCGCTGCGGCTCCTGAAGGACAAGCGTAGGGCGCCGCTGTTCTCGGCCACTGTCAACGCACTCTACCACGGCCGGCCGCCGCCGGCGGATGCTCCTCCCGATATGATTCCGATTGCGCGAGCCATTCTCGATCACAGGCTGGGCAACACCGGCATGCGCATCGCCTGGAGCGCCATGTGGTCTCCCGAGGCCAAGAGCGCCGCCTTGTCCCGGGCCTGCATCGAACTGGGCGGCGAACTGCTCGGCGAAGGGGTCGAGGGCACCGTGGAGGGCCTGATGGCGGCGCGAGACCCGGCCTTCAAGGGCGGCCTGGAGGCCCTGGAGTCGGCGGAGGCCGCGCTCCGCAGGACGAAGGACCCGGCCGAGCGCGCCGCGCTCGAGAAGGTCATCGCGCACGCCGACACCATCCTGGTTCGCACGTACCGGGCCGGGGCCAATGCGATGGGAAACGTCGACTCTCTCACATCTTACCTCGACTCGATCAGGCCGCACGCCAAAGAGGAGGGCGACCATGTACCCACGAGGATGGACTAGCCCGAGCGTCCCCGCGCGGCTCTGCGCCGTGGTGTTGTGCATGGCCGGCCTCCTGCTCCTCCCCGGTTGGGCGGCGGCCGCGCCAAGCCCGCTCTCACCCGCAGCGCAGCAGGAATACGACCTGGGGACGGCTGCGTTCGATGCGAAAGACTGGGATGTCGCCATCCGGCACTTCGACAAGGCCCAGGAGGCGGACCAGCTCAACCCCAAGGTGCTGTACAACCTCGGTCTCAGCCACGCAAACGCGCGGCACGAGTTGGCCGCCATCGCCTGGCTCGAGGCCTACCTCGTCTTCGTGGCCGTCGGCGTCATGCCCGACAACGAATTCGCCGCGGACGCGCGCAAGGAGATCACCCGCCTGACCGCCGCCGCCGAGGGCAAGATCGACAAGGTCACGAAGGGGGCCAGGGCCGCAAACGACCAGCTCCGGGAAGACAGCCCGGCAAAGGGCCTCGCGCTTGACGCACTCGCGTATGTCTACCTCATCGCAGGCGAGGAGGACAAAGCCCTTGAAGCGACCAGGGGGGTACGCTCCAATCCCGCCCCCCTAAAGACGCTTGATGACAAGTTTTGGTGTGATTTCGCTGAATATCACACGGAGTGGGACCCGGAGTCGGCCTGCGCCGGACTTCTGCGGGTGCAGGAACCTGCAGCGGCGGATGGCGAGTTCTGGGACGGGCTGTGGGGCAAGGTCTGCGAGGGTTTCTGTCACCAGGGCGACTGGGACGGCTTGCAGAAGGCCGCCGAACGCATCCAGGACGAGAAGGCGAAGCGGCATTGGCTGGCGAAGACGGAGCGGCCGTGGGGGCCTGGAAGGGTCTTCGATCCCCACGAGTGGGTCAGCCTGGCGAGGGAACTCAGCAAGGACGATGCGATCGTCGATTTCGACCAGGTGCTTGAGAAATCGGCCCACGGGGGCGAGACGGCTTACATACCGTCGCAGATGGCGGATGTGGCCTGGAATCTGAGCAAGGCCGTGCTCCGCATCAGGATGCTGCGGGCGCTTGCCGGGCATTGCGACTTGAATGACAGGAGTTGGGAGGCCTTCTACGGTCCCGACAGGGACGACCCGGACGCTCTGAAAGCGCTGTTGCAGGACAAGCCCGAACTCATCCGCGCCAGAGACAAAACGGGCGCCACACTCCTCCATCGGGCTTGCGACTGGCACTGGGACATCACGCCGGCGCAGCGGAAGGCCATCGTCGAGTTGCTTATCGCGCAGGGCGCGGATGTCGACGCCGTGGACGATGACGGGTCAACGCCGCTTCATTGCGCGGCGTGGCCCATGTACGGGGGCCAGCCAGCCACCGTGGCGCTGGTGGAACTGCTCCTCGCGCGAGGGGCGAACGCGAACGCCACGGACGACTCCGGCGATACTCCGCTTTATATAGCGGCCTACGTGGACGAGCCGGACAGTGTGGAGACACTCCTGAAGCGCCACGCAGACCCGAACATCAAGGACGAAGACGGTATGACGGCGCTCGATCGTGCAGTGGCTTCGCATTGCGACGACGTCATCGACCTCCTACGCAAGAACGGGGCCAAGCGAGGGAACGCTGGGGAGTAGGGGGGCGGCGCGACAGCGAGGCGTTCACGGTAAGCTCGCCGAACAACCACGGTTCCTTGCTTTCGTCTGCGATTTTTCATAACGTGGGGCTGGTAAAGTGAAGACCAATCAGTGTGAAGCCGCGAACCTTAGAGCCGCCGGTTAATCCCGGGGGCTCGATTCTCGTCTGGGGAAGGGTGTCCGTGGATGGCGAGGGGGCGGCTGGTCATTACGCCGCCGGAGGGGCGCGAGGCTATCGGCGGCAGGAGCATACAAGGCGGGAAGAGAAAAGGGGCCCGGTCGGTTCCCGGGCCCCTTTCGCTGCTCAGCAGTGCGCGGGGAGCGATCTGCGCGCGCAGATACGGCGTCCGCTTACTGGTTCGATTCGGCGTAGAAGATCGGGTTGTAGATGTTCCCGCCCTGCAGCAGGCTAGCGGGCGATACTGCCTTGACATGCCCATCCACAAAAGCGACGTTCATGAGGCCGTTGTGGATCGGCACCATTGTCTCACCAAGGACTCCGATCAGTTCGGTGCCGTTGGCGATCTGGGCGCTGTTATTCCAGCCCGGCGTGTCGATCCAGTGGTTCCACCATGCGTTGCCGCTCTCCTCGATCAGGGCGAACTTCGCCGGCTGCGTGAATACGCTATCGGAAAGCGGGTAACGAAGATCGCCCCCGTCTATGTTATCGACGCCCTCGGGCCACGACCACCCGTCACACATGTTCATGCAGTAACGCGTCCCCTGCAGGTTATTGGGCCACGTGCCCGAAACCGGCTCATCACTGGCGTTGGTGTTGCTCGGGCAGACGAACAACTGTCGGTTCTTGATGTAGGGGTAGATGGCGTCCGCCCACATGATCCGCCCGCCAGGGTACCCCCCCAAGCTCGCCTCATCATTGTAGACGGCAGGGAATCGCTGGTCGTAATCCTGAGCGTACATGAGGAAACCCAGGGCGATCTGTTTCTCGTTGCTCTCGCAGCTTGCCTGTCGCGCCTTCTCCCTTGCCCTTGCGAAGACGGGGAACAGGATCGCCGCCAGGATGGCGATGATCGCAATCACGACCAGCAGTTCGATAAGCGTAAAGCCTCGTTTCGACGGCCCGATCATGGTGCACCTCCGACATGGATTGTGAGATTTGCTACATAGCGTCCTAATTCGACGGCGCGCGCGCGATTCCTTGCGACGAGCGGGAACCTGCATCGGAATTTTTTGCGAATTTATGGGGCGGCCGCCCGAGCGGTAAACGGGCTCATCTCAGAAGTCTTACGCAGAACATCCGCCATTCGCGACGAAACCCTCGCGTGCGCGCCATACACTTCCTCATTGCTGCAAATACGCTCTGAGGGAGGCAGACCATGACAGACCGATCTCGCTGTGGCTTTACGCTCATCGAACTGCTGGTCGTGATTGCGATCATCGCCATCCTGGCGGCGATCCTCTTCCCGGTCTTCGCGCGTGCCCGAGAGAAGGCGCGCACCACGAGCTGTCTGAGCAACCTCAAGCAACTGTCAATCGCGGCGATGATGTACAGCCAGGACTATGATGAGCAGATCCTGCCCGCCTACCTGTTCTCGGGCTACACGTGGATCGACCTATCGATGCCTTATGTGAGAAACCAGCAGATCTTCGTATGCCCCAGCTACACCGGCTTCCCTGGATATGGACACAACCACTGCAACCTCGGCTGGGGCGCCTCGATCTCGATGACCGCCGTGGCGCAGCCGGCGGAGACGATCCTCCTCAATGACAACGGGTACGTGAGCAACCCCAACGACCCGCCCTCCTCCTGGGTTGAGGAGCAACTGGGCTATGGAGCGTATTACACCCGCTGGCCGGATAATGAGCCGTACTACACGTCCGACCCGTGGCGAGCGGTCCCGCGGCACAACGGCATGTGCAACTGCGCGTTCCTGGACGGCCACGCGAAGACGATGACGATGGACGCGTTGATCGGCCCCCCTGAGGGCAGCGCGAACTGCCTGTGGGACGTTTACTAGGCGTACCTGGGCCGGGGACAGCCACGCCGGTCCGCCACGGTAACTTACCAGCTTCAAGGTTATTCTGTCACCACGGCCTGGTATTATGAAGCCCAATCAGTGTGAAGCCGCAAACCTTAGAGCCGCCGGGCAACCGGGGGCTCGATTCTTTTTCGAGGGGCGACTTCTGAGGTGGGGGAAGTGGTGTCTGAGATATGGAAGGGGACGACGGGCACTATTGCACAGCCAGCGCAAGAACAGAGCGCTCCACCTCCGGTTCACCCGGGTGCGGAGCGCTCACACTATAGCATAGTATTGATATTCAAGCTGACCGTCTCAATACATCAACGAACGCTTCGCCAGAGACTGCGCTAGTTCGGGTACGTGTGTCCAGGCAGGGGGCCGCCGAAGTCGACAGTCGACAGGCTAGCCAGCTTCTGCCATTTCACGTGGCCGTCGGCATAAGTGCAGTTGAGCCCCTCATTGTGCGGCGCGATCAGACGCCAGTGACTTACGTCACCCCACAGGTCTTCAGTAGGGTCTTCATCAGCCCAATCCCATAAAAAGCAGTTGTATGACTCAGCAATCACGATGGTTCCGGCGATGCCGTTCGGCGCTAGGTCGCCGATCTTGTCGAGCGATGCCGCCTTGCCGAAGAAATTTGTACCGTAGTTGACATTCCATGTGTAGTTCCCGGCAAGTTGCCCATAGGAGTTGACCTGGTCGGTGCTGGGACAGATGTAGACCTGAGCGTTTTTGATATAGGGGTAGTAGAGACTCAGCGCTTGCCAGGCCCCCTCGCCCTGGTAAGGGGTGACGAGCGGAGTGCCGGCCGGGTTGTAGGAACACGCGATCTTATTGTCGTAGTCCTGCGCGTACATCAGCATCGCCAACCCGAGCTGCTTCATGTTGGAGGAGCAACTTGCCTGCCGCGCCTTCTCTCTGGCCCGGGCGAACACCGGGAACAGGATCGCCGCTAATATGGCGATGATCGCGATGACGACCAGCAGTTCGATAAGAGTGAAACCTCGCCTCGACGACTTCATCAGAGTACACCTCCGGGAAGCGGAATGGGGCTCATAACTACATCCATCATTCGGCGGCAGAGGCGGGGTTCCTTGCGCGAGCCCGGAACCTGTGCGTAAGGCTTCCGTAAGTTCGCGGGAAGGCTTGGCCCGGCGAGCGCGACGCGCACCGTCGCCCGTCGCTTCGCACCCGCTTCCGGCGCCAGAGGCCGTTAGCGCCGAAGCATCGCCCCTCGCGGTCGGCGAATGCCACGGGCTGCTGCTGTGTCACTGAGTTCTGGGACACTGCGGCGTAGGATCGAGAACGCGAACCGCCTCCACGGGCAGGGGCCTGCGGAGGCGGTCTTGATCTCTCGGGGGGAGGTCTGAGCTACTGGTTCAGCCACATGTTGACGGGCGCGATGTCGCCACCGAGGATGACCCACTTCACGTGTCCGTCGCAGAAGGCGAAGTTCGAGCCGCCGTTGTGCCGCCCGACCACAACGTCTACGGGACCCCATGAGGCCGGGGGCGAATCGTACGGATAGCAGGGCCAGTCTCCGCCGCCTTTTTCGCCCAGCAGGATAGTCCCGGACACATCCACCACCGCGGCCATTTTGGCGCCCGCCTGCCACGTCATGACCGGCGCTGTGGCGTTGCAGCCGTACGACATGCCAATGCCGTCCCCCATC
>CAYWBK010000338.1:0-7028 GCA_964455745.1 uncultured Armatimonadia bacterium | reverse complement strand
GCACGGCTCGCGACACTCCAGGGCTTGGCGTGGTGCGTAAAAACGATGCTCCTGGCGAACGGCTTCCTACCCCTGCGCGCCGAGCCGCCTGCGGCGGCTAGCGCGCAGTTGCCCCCTCCCTCGTAGGGCAGGAGCGCGGACACAGCCCCTCGGCCCTCTCTCCGAGGCAGTCCACCTGCTGCATCGTGACAGTCTGTTGCTTCGAAAAGGGTCGTTTGCCGTCCCCCTCCCGGCACGGGAGGCGTGCCCCGCGAAGCGGGGCGGGGTAGGCGGGCCCTGGGGCACCCCGCCCTACAGCGCCACCGGCGCGCCGCTCCCGATGCTCTCAAGAATCGCCTCGATCAGCGCTACGGTTTCGACGCCTTCGCGCAAGGTTGGCCCCGGCTCGACCTGGCCGAGGACCGCCTTTGCGAACTGGTTCAATTCGCCCCAATAGCCGCGGGTGTAGTGGCCCCCCGAGGTCCAGCCGGCCATGTTGCCGGAGACGTAGTAGCGATTGCTCCATCCGTACAGCTCAAGCCCCCCGCCCTCCGCAAACCGGCCGCCGGGGGACATGACTTCGGTGGCGCGCGAGGCGTCGATGAGGATCGCGGCTCCGCTGCCGCTGATGTACGTTTGCTCGAAGCAATCGGCCCACGACGGGAACGCGGAGTTCATGTTGAGCTGCCCGACGCCGCCGTTCGCGAAACGCATCGTGGCCGACACGGCCTGCGCGCGCCCACTATGCCCGTGCGCGAAGACCTCGACCACGTCGCCGCCAAGGAACCGGGCGAGATCGAGCATGTGAATGCCGTTGAAGAACAGCATCTGCCGCATGTCGTTGTATGGGCCAGAAGTATGGATGACCGTGATCGTGGACAGTTCCCCGAAGGCTTCCGTCCCCATGTACTCCTTCGCGACGACGTTCGCGGGCGCGAAGCGTTTCATGAAAGCGACCATGCCCCAGGTGCCGTTATCCGCCGCCGTGTCGGCAAGCTCGCGGGCGTCCGCGAGGGACAGCCCCGGCGGCTTCTCGGTGAACAGCGGAATCCCGTGGCGCAGCACCTGCACGCCGACCTGGTGGTGCATCTCGCCGGGGCCGCAGACGCAGATGCCCTCCGGCTGCACCTCGGCGATCATCTTCTCGACATCCGTGAACCAGGCGGGAGCGCCGTACTGCCGCGCGACATACGCCGCCCTCTCCTCCGACAGATCACACACGGCGACTAGCTCGAACTCGGGAATCTGGGGGATGTTAGGGTACAGCGATGTGGTCGAGTGTCCGCCGGCGCCGATGAAGGCAATCCGGGCGGCTTTCTGAGCGCTCATCTTACAGCCTCGCTTTCGCCGATCAGCAGTATTGCCACTTCCCACGGGGCAAGGTCAGCCAGTTCCACCGACCAGCCGCCGTAGCTTGTCTCTTGCGCAATCTCCGCCGGCCCGTCCGGGGTGAGCCGGTAGGCGGGCACATCCGCCGCGCGGACATTCACCGTTAGCTTCTCGACCGGGTCCAGACCTGCGTTGAGCAGGACAATCGCCCCGCGCGAGCGGTCATCGTCCAGCCGCACGAACGGGATCACCGGCGTCGGCTCCTCGATGCGCGCCGGCAGCGTCCCCCGGGTGATCCAGTCGGCGATGTTTTGAAGCTGCCCGCGCTTGGCCACCGATTGCAGGAATATCCACTGCGCGTAGCCGAGCACCGCCACCCGTCCGCCCAGCTCGTTTTCGAACAGGCTCAGGCACGGGCCCTGTTCGCGGCGGAAGTAGTCCTCGAGGGTGGCGAGCATCTGCACTCCATCGGTGACAGGCTCCAGGATGTCGGCCATCCCGCGGGCATCGCCCCAGAACTCGATGCGCGCGTCGCGAATCTGCCCGGCGTGCTCGCCATTGAGGAGTTCGTCGGTGAAGCGCTCCATCGCGCCGTTGTCGATGCGCCGGGCGATGCGAACTCCGGTCAGGTCGCCCAGGCCGCGCCGGGTCAGGATGTCGAGTGTGCTCGTGTCCATCAGCACGCCGCGCGAGAGGATACTACGCAGGTCGGCCTCGTCGAAGGCTTCGACCTCGCGCCCCGCCAGCACGGTCGCCAACTCCGGCCCGTCGATGCTTAGGGGAATGCCGATTTCGGCGAGGGTATACGGCGCGGTGTTGTGGTTGAAGCTGCCCAGCCAGGCCTCGCCCGCGCGCAGATCGCGCCGCTCCGCCAGCTTCGGATGCCACGCCGGCCACAGGCCCACGGTCGGCAGAGCGCCCGCGTGCGCGACGAGCCGCTCCCAGACCGGGC
This sequence comes from uncultured Armatimonadia bacterium, assembly GCA_964455745.1. Classification (GTDB taxonomy): domain Bacteria; phylum Armatimonadota; class Zipacnadia; order Zipacnadales; family CAYWBK01; genus CAYWBK01. Next base: position 4,768 of record CAYWBK010000338.1, on the reverse strand, counting down.
GCATCTTGCGGATGCCCGGCAGGAAAGCCGCGCAATCGCTGTACGGGGCGGTCCACATCGGCAGCATGTTGAACGCGATGCCCGTGCAGCCCGTCGCGAGCGACAGCGTGCATTCATCGAGGAACGCGGTCACGGACTTCTTGAGCTTTTGGTACGGGAAGTTCTCAAGCTCGTACTGGCAGTCGGCGATCCCGCAGGTTCGGGCGGCCAGCCGCGCGCCGTAACCCACGTCCAGCGCCTTGCCGACCATCTGGATCGGGGTCGCGTCCGCGTAGAAGCCGCCGCCAGGGCGAAGCTTCGTCGCCTTGAGCGCGGCGAGCCAGCTCTGCAGGTCTGCGCCGCAGTACAAGTCGCCCGGCCCGGCGGTCATCAGCCCGGTCGCGATGTTCGGATCGACGGCATGGATCGCCGAGGCGACACCGGCCATGAGCGATTCGATGGTACGCGAGTTCTGCTCGACCCAGGTCTTCCGAATGTCCCCTCTCTCCGGGGCGTTCAGGGCGGCGACGAGCGCCTCACGGTGCCAGGCAATGCCGGTAGCCTCGGCGAGGATGGCCAGACACGTCGGACAGAAACATCCGAAGGCGACGCCGTGGTTGTTCATGCGGATGTCGTCATCGACCCACACGAAGTCCGGTTTGGCCTCGGCGACGAGCGTGTACTTCGCCCGCACGTACTCGCGGAACTCCGGCGTGCTCGGGCAGGCGCAGCCGTTGGAGATCGCCCCGTCATGTCCGACCATCGGCTGGAACGGCAGCTTCGGCATGTAGTCCCAGGCCTCGTTGATGTGGCCGATGGTGGTGAGCACGTTGATGCCGACGCTGCGCACGCCGGCCTCCTTCATCTCCGCCACCCGCCGCGCCAGGAGCGCCGTTCGCTGCGCGAACTCATCGAGGGGGATGTACAGGTGGTGCGTGACGGTCTCGAAGAACGCGATCTCGTCGAGAGTGTCCAGATTGGCGCGAACCTGCTCCAGCAGCGCCGCGAAGGCAGGATCGGAGTCATAGTGCGCCACCCCGATGCGCCAGGAAAGGGTGAGACCACGAGCATTTGCAACCATTGAGCATCCTCCTGTGCCGCCGTGGCGGTCCGATTCTGCGAACGGCGTCACTGCTACATCGCGCGGGCAGGGACAGTGACCACAAAGCCCCGCGCACGTAGCGCCCGCTTGACCCTCTCCACGGCGTCGTCCTCCTCCCGGCCGGTTCGCGGCTCCTTGACGACCTCCCATACGAGTGTCTTCGTAGCCAGAGGGTCGCGCGAGTTTTCGTCCCTGACGTCGGCCTCACATCGGATCCGCACGATGGGCTGCGCGACAAACGAATGCTCACTAACCTTCGTGGTACGAGTATCACCCAATACGGACAGCGCTACTTCCGTGACGCCCTCGATCTTTTTGGCGAAGTTATCCAGTTGCTCTTCGCCCTCGAACTGAGCCTGCTGCATGGCACGACCTCCTCTCCTACTACTGGTAGTTCAGCAGTTCCTTCCACTGAGGCTCCTGCACCCCCATGTAACTGGCCAGGTATTGAGCCTCATCGCCTCGCTCCCTCGTCCGGCACTGCTTCAGAATCCAGTCCCAGAAGTATAACAGACCGGTTCCCTCCTGCGAGTCGAAAGCTCTATGCAGAACCATGGCACTGTCTGTCTGCCTCGCGTCAGGCGGCACATAGAGCTGTAGTCCATTTGCGAGGTGGACGAAGTCCGCGAGTTGTGACGGCGGCAGTCTAGCACGTTTGGGGTTCTTGGCGTCGGACTCTGGGACTCCCAACTTCGAGATCGACTCGAGCCATCTCTTGGCCGTCGCGGCTTTCTTGCAGCCGGACAGGCCAAAGACGGCACCCCGTATGCCCGTGTGCAGCTTTTTGGCGCACCGGATGTTGTTGAGCGCGACCCCAAAAGCCGTCTCGTCGATTTCGGACTTGGCCTCGATGACCAGCTTCACGGCATCGGCTCGAACGATGACGAAGTCGTCATCGACAAACAGTGGCTCGTACTCGTGTCTATCATAGATCAAGAGGTCGCACTGGCGGCTCACGTCGTCTCTCTGCCCCACAATGAAGCCGGTACCACACGCAAAGCGCTGCGGAAGGTAAGACACGAGATAGCGACGCAGCACGGCTTCGCGGGAGACGCCTACTGCTCCCCAGTGCTTGTCCTGGATCCACTGCGTTGCCATTGCAGCTTCGGCCTGGAACTTCTGTGCCAGCAGTTTGTAGAATCCCTGCACTTTCGGCATGACGTTGACCTCAATGGGAATATCAGTCGCTTCAGATTGGCGCTAAGAGTGTCAGTTCCCTGGCCGAACCGCAGACCCCTCGCCAACCAGACGGACGCGCCTATACTACAGCGTCTTGCGAATGCCAATCTGTCTTGGGTCTATCGTCTCAAGCCCGTACTGAAACGCAGGCCAATCGGCCTTCAGCGCAAAGCTGTTATTCTCCGCAAGGCAGTTCGCTCAATACCCGATCGACTTCAGATACTCCCGATTGCGCCGGATCGCGGCCCTGCCGTCCTGTCGCGCGAATGGCGACTCCTCCTCGGCGACCACCCAGCCGCTGTAGTCAGCCTCCTCCAGGATGCGGAACACGCCGGGGAAGTCGCACAGGCCCTCGCCGAGCGGCACCCACTCGCGCCCGGCGTTCGCGTCCTTGAGGTGAAGGTGCGTGATGCGGCCGATGTGGGTTCGCAGGCAGGTCAACAGGTCCTGGCCGCCGCGCACGATGTGGCCCGTGTCCGGCCCGAAGTTCACGCAGCAGCGCGCGAGGCCGTCCACCAGCCGCTGGTACTCATCGGCGGTCTCGAGCAGCGATCCGTAGTGTGAGTGCGGATGCACGTTCACGCGCACAAGTTGCGCGTTGGCGTAGTATCCGACCTGGTTGTAGAAGTTGATGGCGCGGTCGAGCTTCGCGTGCGCATCCTCGCGCGAGGGGCTTGCGGCTCCGGCGAGGGCAAGTTGCGCCTGGGGGAAGTGGTAGATGAACTCAACCGCCTGCTTCGCGCCCTCCATGTCCTCAGCCTCGACGTCTGGATCGGTGAACCCGCTCGGCCTCGCGTATGCGAACGCGGCCAGTTCCAGGCCGCGGGCCTTCAGCTCAGCCGCGAAATCCTCCGGGCGATCTGCGAACTCCCGGATCATCGTGTTCGTGATCTCAATGCCTTCGTATCCCGCCTCGGCGACCCAGTCGAGGATGTCCGTGACCTTCCCCTGCCACGCATCACCGAGCATCTCCCAAGTGTATGTCTGACAAGCGACCCGAATGCTGCCCATCATTGCTCCTCCCAGTTATCCGCCGCCTCCAAGGCCGGTGGGCGCGACAATCCTGTCGCGCGTGGAGCGGGCGTCCCGCCCGCCAAAGCCGTTGCCGTCCGCCGTTGCTGTTCTCCCCTCTCCACGAGTGGAGAGGGGCCGGGGGTGAGGTGCCGTCCCTCTCTCACAGCTTCGTCCCCAGAAGCCCGCTGACGTAGACATACGCCTCTTCCGTGTACTTCGGCAGGTTCTGGAGGTCTTCGACCTCAAGCTCGACGGTCAGGTCGCCTGCATACCCGACTTCCTGCAGCGCCGCAACCTCCGAGGCGAGGTCGATCTCTCCGCGCCCGATTCCGACGGAAACCGTGCCGATGTGATCCTTGAAGTGCACCGCATAGAGTCGGTGCGCGAAATGCCGGATGATCGCCACCGTGTCCGCGTGCGCGGAATGGAAGTGCCCTGTGTCCACACACAGACCGACGCGCGGGTCGGAGATCGCGCCCAGCACGGTCTCGAAGTCTTCCGGCTCTTGGAGGATGTTCCCGAAATGCGGCTCGAGGGTCATCTTCATCGGGCAATCAGGGCGCACGAGATCGAGCACCTGACCCACGCAGTCGATGACCCGGTCAAGCCCCCCGTCCTCGCCGCGCGACGACGCGCCGGAGGTCGAGATGTGATCCCCGCCCAGCTCCTCGGTCAGCTCGACGCACCGTGCGATGGCGCGGGCGCGAGCGGTCACGTCGGCGGCATCCGTGCCGCCCCAGTTCGGCGGGTAGATCCCGGCGCAGCGGATGCCTGATGCGGCGATCTTCGCCTTGATGGTATCGACCGGGAAAGTCTCGACCGCTTCGACGCTCCAGGCCATCGGCCCGTGGATCTCGAAGTGCTTGTAGCCGATGGCAGGCGCGAATTCAAGGGTAGCGGCGATCTCGTCCTCGGCGTAGCCGCGATAGCAGATCGAAGCGCAGATGATGTTCATCGGTGTCTCCCGTGAAGGACCTGTATACCGGATAGTGATAAAGCGGGCAGATGACGCGCGGATATTCCCGAAGACCTGTAGTGACACCTGCCCACGAGGCTCCTCCTCAATGTGTGGGTAGATGCCATGAACTGGTCTTGGCGAGGGCGGTAGGCGACCGTTGTGGATCAGGGCCGTTGCCGTTGCGTCCGCAAGACGCCTCGCCCCGCCTGCAGGCGGGGAACCTCAGCCGGGTGCTTCAGCGCCCGGACAGCAGGGCCTCGGTCCTCTCTGCGTCCGCAGGACGCCCGGCGCAAAGCGCCCCTCAGCCGGATGCTTCAGCGTCCGGTTCAGGGCCGGCAGTTAGGGCCGTTTCCGTCCGCAGGACGGGTGGCGGCGCAGCCGCCCGAAGCCGTGTCCTGCCGGCGCAGGCGGCAATGGGGCCTGCGGACGACTCGGTATGGGCGGCGCGGTGCCCCGGACGCTGAAGCATCCGGCTGAGGGACCCCGCCTGCGGCGGGGCCGGGCGTCCTGCGGACGCGACGGCACGGATAACGACC
>CAYWBK010000337.1:0-7034 GCA_964455745.1 uncultured Armatimonadia bacterium | reverse complement strand
CCCACACACCGCCGCCCCTTTCCAGCAGGTTGCACCCCGCGAGACGGCGAAACTCGACGTTGTGTTACTACGTTTCGCACTCGGAGGTGCCCTGTTGCGCAGGGACGTATCGTTTCTTTGCATCGCCGCGCTGGTCGTTGGTTTCGCCGCGAATTGCGCTCATGCCAAGTTCGACCCTTCAACCGGGATCATCACCTCCGAGCGCTGGAAGAGCGGCGTCCCGCTGGGGGGAATCGGCTGCGGAAACGTAGAGCTTTACACCGACGGCGCATTCGGCAGCGCCACGATCAACAACAACTGGGACCGCCCCACCGGACTGCTGCGCGGGGCCTTTGCTGCCATCTGGGTCGGCGACGGCGACAAGACCGTCGCCCGGATGCTGCGCGGAGCGAGCCGGGACGAGTACCAGGGCGTCCAGAACGTTGCCGCAACCGAGTACCTCGGCCTGTACCCCCGCGCCGAGCTGACCTACAAGGATCCCGCTGTGCCTCTGGGCGTCCACCTCGAGGCCTTCTGCCCGATCATCCCGCAGAACACCGCCGACTCGTCCCTTCCGGTGGCGCTCATGGCGTTCACCCTCACCAACCCGCTGCCACGGGAGGTCCAGGCGTCGGTGCTGTTCTCCTGGCCGAATATCCTCGGCTGGGGCGGCGACCGGAGCAACTGGTGGGAGAGCTATCAGGGCAACTTCCAGCAGCCGTACCACGCGAACGGCCAGGCGGGGCTGCTGTTCGGCACAACGCAGTCGTATTCCGGACCGCACCAGAACGTTGTCGGGCAGTACCTGCTGGCCACATCGGACGACGGGGCCGAGGTCACCACCTGCGACTCGTGGTACAGCAGCGGAAAGGACGCGCCCCTCTGGGGCGACTTCGCGCGCGGCGGGACGCTTCAGCCTGTCGGCGAGAGAGCCGATATGCCCTTCGACGAGCGCGCCGGGGCAGTCGCCGCAAAAGTGACGATCCCCGCGAACTCCGCGAGGACGGTGCGGTTCATCCTCGTCTGGCGCCTGCCATCCCTCATCACTGAGCGCGAGGAGCGGGTGATCTCGGACCAAATCGACGAAAGCAGCACGGGAGTCGAACTCGCGGTGGACGGGAAAGAGACGACCCGCTGGGGCACCGGGCGCGAGCAGGCGCCGGGCGATTTCTTCACCATCGGCTTCGCGCGCGAGGAGGAGGTCACCAACGTCACGCTGGACAGCCGCCCGTCGCCGAACGACTGGCCGCGAGCCTACCGGCTGGAGGCCTCGGCGGACGGCACGACGTGGAACGCGGTGACCGAAGCCGACGCCACGAAGGCGGCGCAGCAACAGGACAAGGGCCTGCTGAAGATCTCCTTCCCGGCGGTTCGCTGCCGGTTCCTGCGGATCACCGAGACCGGCTCGGACAGCTTCTACTGGTGGTCAATCCACGAGCTGCGCGTCTCCGGACCGGGCGGGCCGATCAAGCTCGACCCGGCGCTCCTGAAATCCGGCCTGCGTCTCAGCCAGAGGCAGAGGGTCTCGCGGGACTACGGGCATCTCTACGCCGCCTCATTCCCCGATGCCGGGGCCATCGCGCAATATGTGATGAAGAACTGGGACCGCTTGCATGAGGGCGTGCTCGCCTGGCAGACGCCGGTCCTGAACTCGAACCTGCCCTGGTGGCTGAAACTAAAGCTCATCAACTGCGCCTTCAGCATGACCGACTGCACCGTCCTGACGCGCGACGGCATCTTCTCGGTCCTGGAAAGCCCTGTGGACATGGGCGGAGCGCTGGGCACAATGGATCAGCGCATGGCCGCGCACGGCTTCTACACCCAGATGTTCACCGATCTCGACCGCAGTGAAATCGAACTGTTCGCCAAGTGCCAGCAGACGGACGGGCGCATCACGCACTTCGTCGGCAATGTGCACGAGGCCATCGGCGACGCGGATGTCGGCTATGGGGTCACGGACTGGCCGGACCTCTCGTGCGCGTGGGTTATGCAGGTGCTGAAGCTGTACCGCTGGACCGGCGACCGGGCGTTTTTGCTGCGCATGTGGCCGCACGTGCAAAGCGCGATGGCGTGGCTGAAGTCGGCGGATCAGGACGGCGATCTCATCCCGGAGGGCGGCAGCACCTACGACTACGAGCAGATGCCCCCCGGCGCGTTCGTCTACAACGCAAGCTGCTATCTGGGTGCTTTGCGAGCCGCCGGAGACATCGCCAGGATTGTCGCCGAGCCGCCCGACGGCACGGTGGACGCGCCGACCAAGGCGCAAGCGGAAGCCCTCGCCTCGGCCTGGACCGGGCGGTTCTCAGCCGCCCAAAAGAGCGTCCTGCGGGAGCTTTGGGCCGGGAGCCACTTCATCAAGTGGAAGGACCCTAACAGCGGCAAGAGCATCCCCGACACTTTCGTGGCGTCTTTGGCGGGCGACTGGCTGTCGCGGCTGAGCGGCGCAGGCCGAACGCTTCCCCCCACCGTTACCCGGATGGCCGACGAGAGCCTGATCGCCCGGCACCTGCGCCCGTTCCGCCCGGTGCCGCCGATGGAAGTAACCCCGGACATCGAGTGCACCACCTCGACCTGCTATTTGCTCCAGGAGGAGCCGTATCTGGGATGTGAGTCGATCTATGAGGGCTACGCGGACGACGGCCTGGACGCGATAAGGCGGGTGTATCAGGTCGCCTGGGAACAGAACAGAAGCCCTTGGAGCGAATCCCTGTGCTACTCGGCCCCTGACGGCGCACAGGGCGGGCTGCAGCGCTACATGACCTGCCCGACCACGTGGCATGTTCTTAACGCGCTGTCAGGCACGACACTCGACCTCCCCGCACAGACCCTGTGGCTCAACCCGCGAGTGCCGACAGAGATGAACGAGCTGCATATCCCGCTCTTCTTCCCCACCTTCTGGGCGCAGCTTGACTTCCAGCCCGCGTCCAAGACGCTGAAGCTGACGGTGACGCGACTCATCGGCGACAGCCACGGGACCATTTCGCGGGTCATCACGGACATCGACAAGCCGGCCATCGCGCTGACCCAGCCGTTTGTGATCGCGCAAGGCGCGGTGCTCGACTTATCTTCGCGGTACGACGAGTTGAATCTGGAGCCGCTGTCGCGCCAGGTGCCGCTGAAGTTCGTGCCGAAGCGCCGGCCGCGCGCGGGCCTCCCCACCGACGGCTGGTCGGCGACGAGCGTGATCGCCAGCAGCGACCCCGCAGGCGGAACCGAGGGGTACGCCTTCGACGATGCTCCGGGGACGCGCTGGGCAACCAATCGACCGATGCTGCCAGGCGACTGGTACACCCTCGACCTGGGGAAACTTCAGCGGATCTGTGGTGTCACTATTGATACGAGGGAGTCGCCGCACGACTGGCCGCGAGGCCTGGTGATCGACGTGTCGACCGACGGGAGCCGGTGGGCGCAGGCGCTGAGCGCGGACGAGCGGGCGGTGTGGCACTGCGGGCGGCACGGCCTGTATACGTTTCGCTTCCCCGCAACTGCCGCGCGGTACGTCAAGCTGATTCAACAGGGCTCCACGCCATACTGGTGGTGGTCGATCCACGAGCTTTATGTGATGCCCGCAGACGAGTAAGACCAGTTCGATTGTGCCGCGTGGGGCGGGCGCCCCCAGTGCCGTCCCCGCGTCTGAACGGGCATCGCTGGGGAGGGAGAACGAACCCATGCACCGGCGTCTCTTAACCGTGCTCTCGCTCGCACTTTTCATCCCCGCGCTGGCCGGAGCGCAAGGGTGCCTGGTGTTCGTCTCCGATCGAGACGGCAACCGGGAGATCTACACCGTCGACTCCGACGGCTCTGCCCTGCGGCGGATCACGAAGAGCCCCGCCTCCGATTTCCGCCCCGCCTGGTCTCCTGACGGCAAGCGCATCGCCTTCGTTTCGGACCACGACGGCGACCAGGAGATCTACCTCGCCAACGCCGACGGCTCGCAGCCGATCAATCTCACCCGCTCGCCAAGCTTTGAGGACTACCCCGCCTGGTCGCCGGACGGCCGCTTCATTGCCTTCGACAGCGACCGTACCGGCAACCAAAACATCTTCGCCATCGCCGTGCCGCCGGCCGGCGCGCCGCCCGCGCAGTTCAGGAACTTGCAGGCCCGCAATCTCACCCCGAACGCATCCTGGAACAGTCAGGCTCACTGGTCACCGACCGGCAACCTGATCGCGTTTCTCACCGACCGCACGCACAGCCAGGAGATCATGGTCTGCGCGCCGGACGGGGCGAACCCGGTGAACGTCACCCGGCACGAGGCGATGAACCTCGACCCCTCCTTCTCACCCGACGGCGCCCGCATGGCGTTCCGCACTCACCGCGACGGCAACATTTCGATCTATATCGCAGACTTGACCACGCTGACTCTCCACAGGCTGACGAACAACACGTGCTGGAATGAGGAGCCGTCGTGGTCGCCGGACGGCAAGACGCTATGTTTCGCCTCCTCGCCGGGACCGTACCGCGAGTTGTACCTGATCAATGTTGACGGGACCGGACTGACGAAACTGACGAGCGGGCCGCCGAACTGCTGGGGAGCGCGTTGGTCGCCGGACGGACACCAGATTGCGTTCCTGTCGGACAAGGAGGGCGAGACCCGGCTGTACGTCATGCACCAGGACGCGACAGGCCGGTTCGACCCGGCAAGCGCTATCGAGGTGAGCCACGGCGTGGTCGAGGACTTGAGTGTGGCGTGGAGGCCGGCGGCGAGGCCCGGCGGGTAGTATTGTTGCGCCGGTTGCGCGGGCTTGTGCGGTAGTCAGATGCTATGTGGAGGGATACACGACGCCTAACCACAGTCGTCATGCCGGTTCCCGGCACTCTGGAACGATGAAAACGGCCCTACCCCGTCCCCGCTGCGCGGGGCCACCCCTCCCGTTCCGGGAGGGGAGAGGCAAACGACGATTTTCGCGCAGTAAGGAATTACTGCCGTTCTCCCCTCTCCACGAGTGGAGAGGACGTGGCCGCCGTGGGCGACCGAGGGGGTGAGGTCGCCGTTCGCCCGGCAAACGGCGATTCTCGAAGTGGCGTAGTAGTGACAGGCAGGAGCACACGGTAGGGGCGGGCTCGCCGGTTACTCGGCTTCCTTCGGCTCTTCAGCGCGGCAGTTGTTGCAGCCCGCTTCGACGTCGATCCGCGAGACGACCTCCAGAAGGGCCGCCTGCAGGGCAGGTCCCCGGGCGGCCATCATATCGTAGACCTCGTCGCTGGTCAGCGGCTTGTCGGCAATCCCCGCCGCCCAGTTGGTGACAATGCACACGCTGGCGTAGCACATCCCGGCCTCGCGGGCCAAAACCACCTCAGGCACCCCCGTCATCCCCACGAGATCGGCTCCGAGCGTCTTGAGCATCCGTATCTCCGCAGGTGTCTCGAACCGGGGCCCCTCGGTGCAAGCGTAGGCGCCGGCCAGATGCGCCGTCTCCCCCCTGACTTCCATCCGCTCATTGATGAGCGCCTGCAGCATCGGGCAGTACGGCGTCGTCATATCGACAAATCGCACCCCTTCGTTTCCACCGTCGTAAAAAGTGCTCGGGCGGCCCTTCGTAAAGTCGAGGAATTGGTCGGGCAGTACGAAGTCACCGGGCTTCATGTCCGGGTTCAGAGACCCGACTGCGTTCGTCGCAACCACCCACTCGCAGCCCAGCCGTCGCAGGGCGTCGATGTTGGCCCGGAAGTTGATCCGATGCGGGGGTGTCCGGTAATGCTGCCCGTGGCGGGGCATGAAGACCACATGCCGGTCGTCGACGATGGTGGTCAACGCTTCGGCCCAGCCATAGGGGGTCTCGATGTCCCGCACCGTCATGCGGCTGCCGCTGTCGAACTGCAGGAACCCGGTTCCCCCGATGATTGCGATGGCCATAATGCTCCTTGCTTCTCTCCCCATAAGCTTGCAGGCAAAGTCGCGGCCGGTGCTGTAGGAGCGGTCCAAGACCGCGATGCCCTCATTGCGCCGCAGAAACGCGACACATCAGGCGGCCCTGTCGCGCTCTGGAACTCGCCCCTACGGACGGGGCCGATAGGCCGGTATACGCCAATTCCAGGTCAAGGGCGACGGCGCCTACGCGGCAGGCTCATGCCGTCAGCCGCGCTCGAAGCGATGCCAGCAGGCCGTCCGGCGGATCGAAGGGCAGGTCAACCGGCTCGGCGCGCAGCGCGCTGACGTAGACGCCCAGGATCACGTTGAACTGGGCGAGCGAGCGCTCCAATCGGGTCGGGTGCGGCTTCCGGTCGTCGAGCAGCCAGTCGAACACCGCCTCGGTCAACCGGCCCTGCGCCAGATCGTCCTCGATGCCGTAGTCGTGCGAGCCGCTCTCATACCCGCCCGCCAGGGTCCGGCGCTCCCATCCGCCCATCGTCCACTGCACGAACCCGTCGGTGCCGTAGGCCGCGATGCGCTTGTGCGCGTATCGGTTCTCGACGCTGGCCGTCGCCATCGGCGCGCAGGTGCCGCACACGAGCATCCCGTGGACCCCGTTGGCGAAGTTGAGCGACGCCACCGCCATGCCCGGCGCAGGCTGCCCGGAAGCGAGTTCCGCGCCGTCGGCGACCTGCCCGAACACGCGTGTGAAAGCATCGAAGCCGTTGTAACTGTGCGCCAGTTCCAGCACATGCACTCCCTGGTCCAGCGGTGTCGAGCGGGCGCTAACGTCGACGAACCTGACCTCGCCGATCCGCCCTTCCTCGACATCGCGCTTCAACTCCAGGTTGCGGGCGTGGAAATGCAACTGCGTGTTGACGCAGAACAGGGTCTTCGAGGTGGCATCGAGTTCCTGAAGCTGGCGGAAGTCCTCGCCTTGCAGAGCGATGGGCTTCTCGACGATCACGGCGGGCACGTTGTGAGCCGCTGCGAGAGACATCAGCTCGACCCGCAGAGACGGCAAAGTGACGATGTGCAGCACATCCGGCTTCTGCGTGTCCAGCATCTCGTGTACGTCGGTGTAGCGCGTCGCGACGCCGAATTCATCGCCAAAATCGTTCCGGCGCTTGTCATCGAAATCGCAGATGGCGACGATCTGGCCGCGCTTGACAGTCTGGTAAGCTCGCGCGTGTCCGCGAGC
>CAYWBK010000336.1:0-7046 GCA_964455745.1 uncultured Armatimonadia bacterium | reverse complement strand
GGGCGCTTCGCGCCGGGCGTCCTGCGGACGCAACGGCAACGGCTTACCCGGAGCAATCGGCCACCGCCCTCGCCAGGACCAGTTCATGGCATCTACCCACACACATTGAGGAAGAACCCCGTCATCGGATGAGTTCCGCAATCGACCGACGGCCGGGGAGGGAATGGTACACGCACACGGCGAATAGGGGTGGTTGCCGGCGCCGTGCCTTCAAGCCGTCATCCTAACCATCCCGCCTATCCTGTTCGGCGCCGTTCCACGCCTGCGACCACAACATGCCAACACGACCAAATTTCCTCGTCGTCCTCTGCGACCAGATGCGCGCTGACCATATAGGCTGCGCCGGCAATCCGGTCATCCGGACGCCCAACCTCGATGCCCTCGCCGCCTCCGGCGTGCGGTTCTCGCGGGCCTATGTGAATAACCCCTTGTGCATGCCCGGTCGCGCGACGCTATTCACCGGCCAGACGCCACGCGGGCACCGCGTTCGCACGAACGGCATCAACCTCGATCAGGCCACCCCGACTATGCCCGCCGCTTTGCGCGACGCGGGGTACCGCACGCACTCCATCGGCAAGATTCACCTGTCCACCTACGACACCCCGCGCGGCATCGACCCGGCCACATGCGATCCGCTGCGCTTCCCCGAGGCGCGGTGGATGTGGGACAATGGCCGGATCACCTCGCTGCCGCCGGGGTACTTCGGCCTGCAGAGCGCCGACTTCACCGGCGGGCACGGGTCGTACTTTTGGGGCGACTACAACCCGTGGCTGGAGGAGCGCCTGCCGGGCGGTCTGCGGCTCACTCAGCCTGAGGCGGGCGAGCCGCTGCCCTCCGGGGCCGAGCAGGCGTGGAAGATGTCGCTTCCGGCGGAGCTTCACGCGAACACCTGGATCGCCGACCGCGCCATCGACTTCTTCAACACAGCCCAGGCCGATCAGCCCTTCTTCCTGTGGTGTTCGTTCCCCGATCCGCACCACCCGTACTGCCCGCCGCATCCCTGGTCCGACATGTACCGCCCCGAGGATGTGGTCATGCCGACGCGCCGCGCCGGGGAACTCGACGACCTTCCGCCACACTATATGCGGATGTTCGCCGAGGGCATGCAGACGAGCGGACGCCTCGGCGCGACGAACCTGCCGGACAATCAGCTTCGCGACATCCTCGCGCTGACGTATGGCATGGTGAGCTTCGTCGATAGCCAGATCGGCCGGATCATGGCCGCTCTCCACAGCACCGGCCTCAGCGAGAACACCATCGTCGTGTTCCTCGCCGACCACGGCGACATGATGGGCGACCACGGGATCATCAACAAGGGCCCGTTCCATTTCGACGGCCTGCTGAAAGTGCCGATGATCTGGAGCTGCCCGTCGCGTTTCGAGCCGGGCCGGACTTCGGACGCGCTGTTCAGCCTGCTGGACTTCGCGCCGACGATCCTCGATCTCGCCGGCGTGCCGGTCCCGGAGGGCGAAGTCCCCGCGACGCCGGAGTGCCCCGAAATGCTGCCGCCGTGGCCGGGCGTGTCGGCATCGCCCGTGCTGCGAGGCGAGTGCGATGCGGTGCAGGACTCGGTGATCGTCGAAAATGACGAGGATTACCTGGGGCTGCGCTTGCGCACGCTCATCACCGAGCGCTACCATATCACCGCCTACCCCGGACAGCCGTATGGCGAGTTGTTCGACCTCCAGACCGACCCGCAGCAACTGCGCAACCTGTGGGACGCGCTCGAGTGCGCGGACACAAAGCGCGACCTGTTGCTGCAGCTCATGGAGCGGCTGGTCGAGACCGATTCGCGCCTGCCACGGCGTATCACTCACGCATGAAGGCCGTCGGTAAAGTGTGTAGGAGCACTCTCCAGAGTGCGACCGGCCCGTCGAATCGTGTCTTTGTTGCTTCTTTCATCGCCTAGCATTATTACGCCGCTTTGACAACCGGCAGACGAAGCGCTCGGAATCCTGTCAGATGCTGACCGTCAAGATGAAGGGCGAACGGCGTTGAACCACAGAGACACAGAGAACGACTGGGAAGCGGCCCGCCCCGCGATAGGCGTTAAGGGACGCTGCCGTTCTCTGTGCTCTCTGTGTCTCCGTGGTCCATCGCCGTCCCTTTCTCCGCATCGCATCTCATTGCCGAGCAGGGCAGCACAACCGCGTAATAATACTAATGGCGCGTTCCTGGCGCCAAAGAAACAGCAATCGCGCTGGAGACCGCTCCCAAAGTCGCGTTGCGACTTCACCGACAGGCTCGCATGAAGGTGGTTTTCATTGAACGCTGACCGCATGAAGCAACTGCTCGACGCATTCCCCGCCGCTCGCATCGCCGTCGTCGGGGACTTCTTCCTCGACAAGTACCTCGTCATCGACCCCTACCTGGCCGAGGTCTCGATCGAGACGGGCCTGGAAGCCTTCCAGGTCGTGGGCAAGCGCATCAGCCCGGGAGCCGCCGGCACGGTCACCTCAAATTTGCGGGCGCTGGGCGTCGGCACGGTCCTCGCCGTGGGCGTCATCGGCGACGACGGCGAGGGTTACGAACTCAAGCAGGGCCTCAGCCGAACCGGCGTGGATTCCGCTCATCTGCTGCCAAGCCCCGACATCTTCACCCCGACATACACGAAGCCGATGCGGATTCTGTCCGGCGGCGGCGAGGCCGAGATGAACCGGGTGGACATCAAGAACCGCAAGCGCCTGCTGCCGGAGTTGGAGCAGGCGGTGATCGCCGAACTGCGGGCCGTGACGCCCGAGGTCGATGCCGTCATCATCGCCGACCAGGTGCAGGAAGAGGACTTCGGCGTCGTCACCGGCGCGGTGCGCGGCGAACTCGCGGCGCTCGCGGAAACGCACCCCGACGTCGTCTTCTTCGCCGACTCACGCCTGCGCATCGGACGCTTCCGCAACGCGATCCTCAAGCCCAACAAGCACGAGGCCACAGCGGCGGTCAAGCCCGATTTCGCCGGTGAAGTGACGGCGGAAGTCGGCCTCGAATCGGGCGCGGCGCTCTTCGCAAAGACCGGCAAGCCCGTCTATCTCACCCTCAGCGAAGATGGCCTCGCCGTATTCACCCGTGACGGGTTATTCCGCGTCCCGGCGGTAAGAGTCGAGGGCGAGATCGACATCGTCGGCGCAGGCGATTCATGCACCGCCGGCGTCGTGTCCGCCCTGTGTGCCGGCGCGGACTATCAGGAAGCGGGTCTCGTCGGCAATCTCGTGGCCTCGATCACCGTGCAACAGTTAGGCACCACCGGCACCGCCTCGCCCGCGCAGGTCTATGAGCGTTTCGTCGAAAGGTTCGGAAGTGAGTAGTATTCTGTTGAGTAGTACAACGGCCTTTACGTCCAGGGGGCCTGCGGCCCCCAGACCCCCGCATCCCCAAAGGCCTTTGACGTTAAGCATCGCGAGGGGTTGGGGGCCGCAGGTCCCCAAGGTGTCAAAGCCGTTCAGTGCCGTTGCCATTCTGTTGCTCGCGCTCGCCTGCTGCCCTGCCGCTCAAGCCCAGTATTTCACGCGCATCCTCGCAGACGGGCCTGTCCCCTATCTGAAGGGCATCGTACTGCGCCAGGCGGTGGGCAAGCTGAAGGCCGGCGACAGCGTCGATTTCGCGATAGCCGACTGGAACGGTGACGGCCGCGCGGACATCATGGCCGGAAGCTGCTACGGCGACCTGATGTACTTCGCGCGCCGGACAACAGCCGTCTTCGCCCCGCCGAGTGCGATGCTTCCGGTCCCCGATGTCGCGGGCCCCTACACATACCCGTACAACCCCGCCAGCCCTGAGCTGTGCGACTGGACCGGCCACGGGCGAGTCGATCTGTTGCTCGGCGTCGGCGAGGAGATCTACCTATACGCGCGCGAGGGATCGGGGCTTGCGCCGGGCGTGCCGCTACGCACGGCCGGCGGCGAGACCCTCGGTTCCGCAATCCGCCGCCTCTCCCCCACCGCCCACCACCTCGCGCCCTGCGTGGCCGACTTCGACGGCGATGGCCTTCCCGACATCCTGATCGGCGACGACGCAGGCTGCGTGTGGTGGGTGAAGAACTCGGGTCGCCCCGGACAGCCGTCGCTAGCGACACCGCGTCCGTTGGCCGCCGGCGGCAGGGCGATCCAGGTCAACGGTCGCGCGCGCGTCACTGTCGGCGATGTCAACGGCGACAAGATTCTGGACATCATCATCGGCGACGCCCACGGCAATCTGTGGTTCGTTCGGGGCACCGCGACCGGCCTCAGCCCGATGGTTCCCCTGCTCGACCGCCCGGTCTCCTCCGTGCTCGACTGCGTGTCGCCTGTCCGCGACCTCAGTCCTCGTTTCGCCGACATCAATGGTGACGGCAAACCCGAACTGCTGCTGAGCGACGCCAGGGGCTTCATCGCAGCGCTGAGGAACGATGGGCGCGGGCGGTTCAGCTTGCAGGGGTATCTCCAGCAGGAGTCCGCGCCGGTCACAGTCGGGCGTTGCGCCGCCCCGACGATGGTAGACTGGAACGGCGACGGCAGGCCGGACATCGTCTGTGGCAGCGAGGACGGGGATGTGACCGTGTTTGAGAACACCGGACGGGGGGCCGGGACGCTCTTCGCCGCCGGGAAACGCGTGGTGGTCGACGGCGCGCCGCTCGTGGCGCGTCCCGGCGCCGGCGACGCGGACGCGCCGCGGTATTCCTGGCCCCGCGTCGCGGACATGAACCGGGACGGCCGCCTGGACCTGCTGCTCGGAGGCGCGAGCGAGGAGATCGACCTGTACCTGAACGACGGCCGGCTGCACGCCGAGGGGCCGGTCCGCACCGGCGGCACGCCGATCCACGTCGCCGGCATCCCGACGCCCACGCCGCTGGACATGAACGGCTCCGGCGCCATGGACATCATCGTCGGCAGCAGGCCGATCCCGGGGCGGGTCGACACTGCGCGCAAGCCATTGGAGCTGCCGTCATCGCCGATCGTCTATTATGAGAATGCAGCGGTAGGTGTGGGGAGCAAGCCGGTATACACGAAGGGGGCGGTGCTGGACATCTTCCTATCGAAGCCGAACGGCGGCTCGCCCGCGCACGATGCCGGCTACCTGTTGCCGCAAAGCCTCGACGCGATCGACTGGCGCGGCACGCCCCAGAAGCAGTGCCTGGTCATGACCGTCGCGGGAGCCATGATCTTCGAAAGCCACACGGAGCGCGTCGGCTACCCGTACTTCTACCTCGATGTCCCGCCCGGTACACCGCCGACCACGATCCTCCCGCCGCTATACAGTTGCACCGCCGCAGCCCTTCAGCCGGGCCAACGGTCAGGCATCCTGGTCGGCACGGAAGCCTACGGGCTGGTGTGCTACTATCCGAGGGAGGCGTTTGGGGGGTAGTGTCCTGGAAATCGGTCTGCGTTCGGTACACACAGGATCGTGGAACGGGGCAGTGATTCCGACCACGAGAACACGAAGCCACTAAACGATGAGACGATTGCAAAAGTCTGTAGGAGCACTCTCCAGAGTGCGAACAAGCCGTTATTCCCGCTATAATGAAATAGATAATGACTAATGTATGTCATTATGGCGGCATATTAACGGCAATCGCGGTCTGGAGACCGCTCCTACAGACGACGCAGCGACTTTTGCAATCACCTCCGATGACAGCGATCCTAACGAGAGTGGTTTGGCCGTTTAGTGCTTTCGTGTCTTCGTGGCCAGCCTCTCTCACCCTCGACTGACCGCCTCCAGAAGCTCGCGCCCCTCGGCCTCCGAAGATGCCCAAGTCTGGATGAACAGGCCCTCGGGCGACAGGTCACGCGCCAGCGCCAGCGCTTCTTCCGGTGACCCGTTGACGTGCAGCCTCTTCCCCGCCGCCTGGATGCGTTTGAGCATCGGCCGCCAGCAGGGGTCCGCCGGGTTGGGCCAGCCCGCGCCTGGCACCCACTGGATGCCGCCGAGTTGCGGCAACTCCAACAGCGTGTCGAGATGCTGGATCGCGTTCGGCCCGTCGAGGTGATACAGGTTGTAATCGAGAAATTCGATCTCCTCGATCAGCTCCGGCAGGAAGATCGTGTCGTAGGTTTGCTTCGAGATTACGCACGAGAAGTCATTCTGCAGCGTGTAGACTTTCCCCGGCCCCCAGACGCGCAGCCACGAGGACGAGCCTGTCATCTTCGCATTGACGATGTCGTACAGCTCGTCATAGAGTCGGAAGATCAGCGCGGTCAGCTCGTCGCGGACGCGCACGACCTGCTCGGGGCAATCGAGGATATCCAGGCACAGTCCGTCGGCTCCGCGCAGATACGGCATGACATCACACGCCGCGCCGATGTCGGCGATGTCCACGAACCACTTGCCCTCCCCCGCATCGACCGCCGCCTGGGTGATCGCCTTCGTGATCTGCCACCACGGGTCGTTCTCGTCGAATTCGACGTGGTAGCCCTCGAGGCTATCGAGAATGCGCTCAAACCAGACAGTAGTCTCGGCGACACGGACCGGGCAGCCGATGTACCCCGCCGCGCAGCACGGCCCCACATTCAGCACGAAGCACGGGTAAGCTTCGCCAAGGTAAGTCGTGGTGCGGAAGTTCTCCTCCCACATTGCTACGAGGTACTCCGGGCCGGTCCAGCGCTGGTAGAGGGTGTCCGGGACCGGCACAGGCCGCCGCTCGACCCTCTCGCGCGGCATCTCGATCGACATTGCCGGGCGGCCAAGTGATTCGCCCGCCCACCACGCCTCATAGCGGGCGGCAACTTCGGGCCAGTCGGGGCGATAGAGCATCTCCATGTGCTACGGGTCTCCTGGTTGCGCTGGGCCGTTGCCGTCCGCCGTTCCCCCCTCTCCACTTGCGGAGAGGGGTCGGGGGTGAGGTTGCTGTGGCCGTTGTCGTTTCCCCGTCCCTACAAGGGAGGGGGACATGGCCGCCGCAGGCGGCCGATGGGGTAGGAAGCCGTCGTCGTTGCCGTTGTCGTCGTCGTTGCCGTCGCCGTTGCCGTCGTCGTTCCCCCCCTCCCTACGAGGGAGGGGGGGAGGGGGGTAGGAAGCCGTTGCCGTCGTCGTTGTCGTCGTCGTTGCCGTCGTCGTTGCCGTCGTCGTTGCCGTCGCCG
>CAYWBK010000335.1:0-7058 GCA_964455745.1 uncultured Armatimonadia bacterium | reverse complement strand
TCAGCCGGGCGCTTCAGCGCCCGGATAGCAAGGTCCTCGCTCTCTCTGCGTCCGCAGACGCATGGCGGCGTAAGCCGCCCGGAGCCGTTGGGTACGCGGACTGATCGGGCCTTCGGCCACCCGTCCTGCGGACGGGATGAGGTGGGGCACGACTGATCCCGGACGCTGAAGCATCCGGCTGAGGGTCCCCGCCTGCGGCGGGGCCAGGCGTCCTGCGGACGCAACGGCGCGGATAACGACCATGCCTGATGTGGCCTGTTCAGCCACCGTCAAGCTACCCACACACATTGAGGAAGAGCCCCACGCGGGAAGGATTCGCGGACCGACGAGCGAACGGAGAAGTGCGCAAGAGGTCAGATAGTTGAGCCTTTACCCCCCAAAGAGGGGCGGCGGGCCTCGTGAACCAAGTCCATAGCGCCCGCCGAAGGCGAGCCGCAAGGAGTCGATGGGCGTGCGAGTTGAGAGCTATACCGGTGACCGCCTGGACGATCTTACCGGCCTGTACAACCAGGCCAATGAGGGCATCCCCCATGCCTGGCGAGTGACTCCTGCGGAACTTCGGCACGCGGTGCTCGGACCACAGCGCTGGGGGCATGGCACGCATGTGGAGGAGGACCACAGCGAGGTGATCCTCGTGTCGGAGGAGCGCACGCTGCTGGGGTTCGTCCATGCGGCGCAGCTTCCGGTCGATCTCGTCCCTACGGGGAGCGAGGGGCGCGCGAGGGCCGGCCACATCAGGGCCATCGGCTTCCCGGCGGATCGGGGCGATGTGGGTTGGCGGCTCATCACGGCGGCGGAGGAGTACCTGCGGCGACAGGGTTGCGACCGCGTCCACGCCTTCGGGGGGCCGCACTGCGGATACCGCTTCACGACCGGCTGCGCGGGCGGGTTGTCGCAGCGAGCGATCCACGCGCGCGTGCTGATGGTGGAAGCGGGCTACACCGAAGGGCCGAGCGAGGCCCTCATGGAGGCCCCGCTGCACGGCGCGCCGTCCGCGCCGCCGGTAGGCTCGGGCCTGCAGGTGCGTGAGAGCCAGCGGGCGCACGGCGGCCTCACCCAGTCGGGCTGTCAGCTCTTCGCAGGCGCGAAACCCGTCGCCACCTGCTGGTGGTACCCGCATTCGGCGGTGGTGTCGGACCCCCGCGCCGTCGGTTGGGCGCATCTGACCGAAATGAGAGTCGAGCACGCGCCGCACGGCACGGACAGCCTGCGAACGCTTCTGCTATGGGCGGCCGAGTTGATGCGCAGGCAGAACCTCAGCCACCTGTCCGCTCGCGTGCCTCTGGAGCAGGAGGACTTCATCGAGCTGTACCGAGGGGCGGGCCTCATCCAGGTGGATCGGTGCCTGAGTTTCGTCAAGGAGTTGCGGACGCAGGGCTAGACACCACCCGTTCACATAATCCGAGCCGGGGAGCGTGCGAGATGAGTCTGACAAAGGCAACGGGCATGGTCATGATCCTGATCGCGGCGATCTACATCGTGATCGGCATCGTCAACATGGGGCCAAGCTGGTCCGCGGCGCCCACGATCCTCGACAAGTCGGAAGTCTACGGCCTCAACATGGACTCCACGAACGTCCGCTTCAAGATCGGGGGGCAGCTCGCGCTCGAGATCATCATCGCCGTCGTGATCGGCCTGGTCGGGTGGTGGCTGACGACGCAAGATGTCCGGCAGCTCTGGTACGTTTACATGCTGCTTGCGTTCATCGTCGTTTCGATGATGGTTCGCTCTTCACCCGTGCTGTCGATCGACACGGTACGCTACTCACCGGCGATGGCCTTCTACGGCGCGAAAGTGGAGTTCGACTCCGCCGGAGATTTCAGCGGCGGCTGGGTGACGATCCCGATTGACCAAAACTTCCGCGTCGGCGCATCGGCGATCTACTCGGACGCCTCGCAGATGGGATCGACCGAACTGGTGCTCGACTTCTCCATCAATCCCGGCGCGCTGGCGCAGTTCGCCTCGCGAGGCGGGAAGGCGAAGATCACGGGCAGGGTGATGGGCACGCGCGTCATCGCTCAATCCAACCAAGTGTTCATAGTGCCAACAATCCAGGTCGAGAGTGCCGGGTAACACCCGGCCCACCGGCCGATTTGAAACGAGCCACGATCTACCATGACCGAATACACTCCCACTCTGGACGAGTTCCTCCGACGGGCCGAGCAGGGCAATCTCGTGCCCGTCTACCGCGAGATCCTCGCGGACCTCGAGACCCCCGTGTCGGCATTCCTGAAGCTGCGCGCCGCCGGAAACGGCTATGCGTTCCTGCTCGAGAGCGTTGCCGGGGGCGAGAGCATCGCGCGCTACTCGTACCTCGCGTGCAATCCTCACCGGGTCTTCACAAGCAAGGGACGGACGGTGCGGATCGAAGACAAGGACGGCAGCGTGGTCGAAGAAAAGCTTCCCGAGGGCCGCGACCCGCTGCACGCTCTCAGGGACATCCTCAATGAGTACCGTTTCGTACCCCTGCCGGGCTGGGAGCGATTTCCCGGCGGCGCGGTCGGGTACATGGGGTACGACCTGGTGCGGTTCTTTGAGGACCTGCCCGCTGAGAACCCCGACGATCTCAATCTCCCCGACTGCCAATTCATGATCGCCGACACGATCGTGATCTTCGACCACGTGATGCACCGGGCGCGGGTGCTGGCGAATGCGCATGTCGGCGACGACCCACAGGCGGCTTACTGGGACGCCATCACCCGGATCGAGGCGGTTATCGAGGCCCTCCACAAGCCACTGGACGCCCCGGTCCCCTCGCCGAAGCATCACGCGATGCCCGCGGACCCCTCGGCGCTGCCCTCCACGATGACCCGCGCGCAACATCGCGAGGCCGTCCGAAAAGCGAAGGAGTACATCGCCGCCGGCGACATCATCCAGACCGTGCTCTCGCACCGGATGAGCGTCCAGGTCGACAGCGATCCGTTCGATCTGTACCGGGCGCTGCGGGCGATCAACCCGTCGCCGTACATGTTCTACCTGAGCTTCGAGGACCTCAAGGTCATCGGGGCTTCGCCTGAGATCCTGGTCACCGAGGACGCGGGCAAGGTGGTAACGCGCCCGATCGCCGGGACGCGGCGACGCGGGAAGAGCGCCGCCGAGGATAAGGCGCTCGAGGAGGAACTGCTCAGCGACACCAAGGAGCGCGCCGAGCATATCATGCTCGTGGACCTGCACCGCAATGACATCGGGCGCGTGTGCGTGCCCGGCACGGTCAAGGTTGACGAGTTGATGGTTGTGGAGCGGTACTCGCACGTGATGCACATCGTCAGCAACGTCGTCGGCGAATTGGCCGATGGCAAGGACCAGTTCGACTTGCTGCGGGCAACCTTCCCCGCCGGGACGCTATCCGGCGCGCCGAAAATCCGGGCGATGGAGATCATCGAGGAGCTTGAGCCGGTGCGGCGCGGGCCTTACGGCGGCGCGGTCGGGTACTTCGGCTTCTCCGGCAGCATGGACACGTGCATCACTCTGCGGACGATCATTATGAAGGGCAACACGTGTTACATCCAGGCTGGCGGAGGCATCGTCGCCGACAGCGACCCCGACGGGGAGTACCGCGAGACGATGATGAAAGCCGGAGCGCTGCTCGACGCCCTGCACATGGCCGAGGACGGGCTTGTTTGAGAGGGAAACGATGAATGATGAATGATGAATGATGAGCGGACGGCAGGAACGGCAGGAACGGCAGGAACGGCAAGGACGGCAAAGGCACAGCGAAACGGCAGCAACGGCACGGAATAACGGCAACGGCGCGAGTGTGGAGACGATGAGGTGCACCTGAACCGGCTGCTGGAGAACCCGAAGGTGACGGTCTTAAGCGACGTCGAGGTGGCGAAGGGGAAGCGGCGGGCGGAGCTTCACGTCTCGGGCATATTGTGCGAGACGGTGTGCGTCACCAGGCCGACCGTGGCGCTGCGCAAACTGCCCGAAGTCACCAGCGTCAGCTTCGACAGCGACCGCGAAGCGTTCGTGATCGACTACGAGAGCGCGTCATCGCTAACGAGCCGTTTCGAGCGCGCGATCCTCGGCGCCGTCATAGCCCGCGCCGCGAGAGCCTGGCTCGAAGCCATAGCCCGAGCGCTGAAGATCAGGCGCTAAGCCGCATCCGCCGTTCTCGTTGCCGTGCCGTTCCTGCCGTCCCCGCCGTCCCTGCCGTCCCTGCCGTCCCTGCCGTCCCTGCCGTCCCTGCCGTCCCTGCCGTCCCCAAAACCTAAAACCTGTACCCTGAAACCTGAAACCTGGAGTCCCCCCATGCTTCTTCTCATAGACAACTACGACTCATTCACCTACAACCTGGTGCAGTACCTGGCGGAACTTGGCGAGGACGTGCGTGTCTACCGCAATGACAAGATCAGCGTCGCCGAGGTCGAGGAACTCAAGCCCGAGCGCATCGTGATCTCGCCGGGACCGTGCACCCCGAAGGAAGCGGGGGTATCGTGCGAGCTGATCGAGGCGATGGCGGGCATGATGCCGATCCTGGGGGTGTGCCTGGGGCATCAGGCCATCGGGCACGTCTACGGCGGCACCGTAGACCGCGCCATCCGCCCGATGCACGGCAAGACCTCGCAGATTCGCCACGACGGCAAAGGGGTCTTCGCGGGCCTGCCGAACCCGTTCGAGGCGATCCGGTACCACTCGCTCGTCATCCTGCGCGACACCGTGCCCGACTGCCTGGAGATCACCGCCTGGACTGATGAGGGCGAGGTCATGGGCGTGAGACACAAGGAACTGATGGTGGAGGGCGTGCAGTTCCATCCCGAATCGATCATGACCAAGTGCGGGATGGACCTGCTGCGCAACTTCCTGAAGATGAAAGGCGGGAAGCGGTGAGGCTTCGGGCACGAGAAGTAGGCACTCAGGCTTGGTCGGACTGAAGGCGAATGATGGACGAAGCAGCCATGCTGATTGTCGATGATATGAGCCGGCACGGGCTTGACCGAGCTATCGCCGGGCTGCGTGACTTCCCCAACCTGTCCACGACGTTCAACGAAAGACGGTGGCGGAGGAAGCAGGCGAACGTTCCTATATGGAAGGCGCATCCTGTCCTACGGTGGGCAAGTCACCCCTGCCATCAAACACGCGCCAATCTGTTGGGTTCCTTGGAGAGAAGCGTCCAGCATCTTGCAGATGCTGGCGTGCAGAGGCTCCCCGGCAAACTCGTCGACCTTCGTGACAGCCTGAACTTCGCGAGCCACCATGCTGAGTTGCGCCTGGCCGCTTACCTCTCAGCCCACCGGGACGCAAGCATCGAACTCGACCCACCGGTCCCCGAGTCACTATCGGGCCAGAGGGGAGACTTGCACGTGCGCTTCCCCGACGGGTGCAGGTACTGGATCGAGGTGATCGCTCCACACGAGGCGCAGACGAGGTGGGATTTCAGCGAATGCCTCGTATGCGCTGCACACGCGTTCGAGATCGAGCGCCCTGCTGCCGAATTCGGGTACCACCTCGTCGCGACATGTTCGGAAACGGCGCAGATCACGGAGGAGCAGCTCGACGACTGCATTGGGACAGTTCTCCAGTGGCTGGAGAAGGGACGGATGGCGGTGGGCGAAGAGACCCTGATCTGGCAACTAGACGCATCGGTCCATGTGTCTGCCGCTCCTTCACCGGGGGGCATTCGTGGCGGGCTAAACATCATGCACCGGCTTGGACACAGGCTGCACTATGGTGGCGCGCCCGTTCACTTGGTGTCTGGGCGCGCCTGCGACAAGTCGAAGAAGGGCCAGTTCCCAGAGGGCGAGTTCTGCATACTGGCTGCGGAATTCGGTCGGGTCAGCATGGCAAGCAACTTCTTGCACTCTGCGCATGTTGCAGACTCCTGGATGGATTGGGCGAAGTGGCACTTGCCGCCCGAGGTTTCTCTGTTCGTGGCATACCAGTTTGCGATCAACACAGACCCACCGTGGGCTGTCGCCTACTGCGCAAACCCGAATGCTGACGACAGCACGGTACGCGAGGCCCTTCAGCACCTTGGGCTGCTGTTGCCATCAAGCGACCCTGCCTCCGTTGGTCATCATGCTTGACCTCGAAGACCCCTGGTGGATAGTCGCCGTCGTCGCCCTCATCGGCCTTTGGGTGATGGAGGTCGCGGTTCCGGTTGCCATCTTCAAGCCGGTCTTCGCCATCGGCAATAAGTACGTCGATGAGAGCGTCGAAGAAGGACCCGAGCTGCCGCGCCCCGAACCTTTGGGCATGTTCTGGCCCGTGACCGGGGCGGCGCTGTCGGGCCTGTTTCTCGGCGTGGTGTTCTGGCGGTACTGGCTGTCACGCGGCGAGAGCAGGTGGATGTGGATGGTGGTAGTGGCGGCGCTCACATGTACCTGGGCCTTGGCGATCATCATCATCGCCCAGAAGACGGCACACCACCTGGCCGGGGGATGATCTCCGACAACGCCGCACGGCGCTAACTTAGGCGGCATGGGCCGTTCGGAGAGGCCGGACTACGAGCGCAGCGAAGTATCCGGCCCCTGCCGTTTGCCCCCGCACGACGGCTGGGGCCGGACACAGTTGGCGGGGGGGCACAGCCGTCGAACGAGGTGACCTGAATGGCTGATGAATCCGCGGCGCGTGGCGAGTCGGTGGTCGACGCATTCCTGACTGCCCGTGGCCCGTATGTTGCCGCGTTCCGTATCGTGCTGGGCTACTTCTTCCTGAAGGCGGGCCTGGGCAAGATCATGGCCACGATCCCCTTCTCGGAACAACTCCCGAAGATGTTCGCCGGGTGGCTGCAGAGCAACCCGTTCCCCTGGTACAAAGCCTTCATCGCCACAGTCGCTCTCCCCCACTCCGACGTATTCGCGTTCCTGGTGCCATACGGCGAGACCGCCGTGGGCGCTTGCATGATTCTGGGCCTTGCGACGGGGATCGCCTGCTTCTTCGGCCTGGTGATGAGCGCGAATTACTACTGCGCCAGCCAGCACATGTCCGCTGCAACGAGCGGCATAACGATGCTGTGCAGCTTCGGATTCCTGCTGATGTGGGCGCTTCGCGCGGGGCGCTACTTCGGGCTGGACCACTTCGTGCGCAAGTATGTCAAGATCGAGTGGTTGATCTGA
>CAYWBK010000334.1:4081-7080 GCA_964455745.1 uncultured Armatimonadia bacterium | reverse complement strand
ACAGAGGACATCGACCTATGCCTACCATCTTCAATCCGGATCAGTTTTGCGGCGTGTGGTCTGCCGCTCCTACGCCATTTAGCGATGACATGACCGTTGACGTGTCATCTGTGAGACGCATGGTCGAGCATCACTTGCGGCTCGGCGTCAAGGGGCTGTTCCTGTGCGGGACCAACGGCGAAGGCCCGTGGATGCCGGACCGGGAGAAGCACGCGCTCGTGCGGGCTGCCGTGAAGAGCGCGCGAGGGAGGCTGCTGATTGCGGTGCAGGTGTCGGACAACTCGGCGGCGCGTATCCTGGACAATGCGTGGGCGGCGGCGGATGCGGGCGCGCACATCGCCGTCATCGCCCCGCCGTACTTCCTCGTGAACGCGGAATCGG
Source organism: uncultured Armatimonadia bacterium (assembly GCA_964455745.1). Taxonomy (GTDB): domain Bacteria; phylum Armatimonadota; class Zipacnadia; order Zipacnadales; family CAYWBK01; genus CAYWBK01. The sequence continues at coordinate 6,699 of CAYWBK010000334.1, read as the reverse complement.
ACAAGGTCCTGAAGCTGTATATGGATGCGATTGAGGGCTGCCCGCTTCCGGTCGGGATCTATGACCGTGGAAAGCACAGTTCGGTCGCCGTGCCGGAGGAAGTGCTGCAGGCGCTGTATGCGCACCCGAAGGTCGTCCTGGTTAAGGACAGCTCCCAGGACCCGGCCCGGCGGGACATCGCCCTCGCGGCGCGTAAGAAGCGGCCGGAGCTGCGCTTGCTGAACGGGGATGAGTTCAACTGTGTCGAGTATCTGTTGGCGGGATATGATGGGCTTCTGCTGGGCGGCGGGGTGTTCAACGGCTATCTGGCGGGACAGATCGTGAGCGCTGTTGGTAAGGGCGACCTCGCGCTGGCGGAGGAGCTGCAGCAGCGCATGAACGCGATCATGTACGCCGTGTATGGCGGAGAGCAGATCGCTTGCTGGCTCTCGGGCGAGAAGAAACTGCTGGTGGAGATGGGTTTATTTAGCACGTGGCGCAATTTCCCCGATTACCCGTTGACGGCAGCTTGTAGTAAGGCGATTGCGCGGGTGCTGGAGAAGGATGCGGACATCCTTTTGCCATAAAAATGGAGCGGGGAGGAAAATAGCGTCGTCTTTCCGGCTTCCTCACCACCTGTGGAGAGCGGCAGATGGGCGATGGCAACCGCTCGCCTTGCTGTGGGCTGAACATTGTGCGCACGAATCTCGTCCTATGCTCAATCACAGGCTTCGGGGGTACTTCCTGCATTGCACACCACTTTCGGTCGTGCCCTCAACCCATGAAACCATTCTCACTGGCAATCGTGGTGTTCGTCACAGCCCTTGTCGGACAGGTCGCTGAATCGCAGACGGCGCGGCTGTTCGAGACTGATGACGGGGCGAAGCCCCTGAATGCGGTCGATACGCGAGTGTTCGTCAGGCTGCAGGGCCAGGGCATCAAACCCGCGGATTTGTGCTCCGACGAAGTCTTCGTCAGACGTGTATACCTGGACGTCATCGGTACGCTGCCCGAGCCCAAGGAAACGAAGGCGTTCTTGGAGGACCACAGTCCGGGCAAGCGCGCCGCCCTGATCGACGCCCTCCTGGGGCGCGATGAATTCGCCGAATACTGGGCGATGAAGTGGTGCGATGTTCTGCGGGTCAAGGCGGAGTTCCCCATCAACCTGTGGCCGAACGCGGCGCAGGCCTACCACCGCTGGGTGCGCGATTCCATCCGCGATAACAAGCCTTACGACCAGTTCGTCCGCGAGCTTCTGACCTCGAGCGGCAGCAACTTTCGCACACCGCCGGTGAACTTCTACCGCGCAATACAGGGCCGGGAGCCTGCCACTATCGCGAAGGCCGTGGCCCTCACCTTCATGGGGACGCGGATCGAGAACTGGCCGGAGAAGCGCCGTTCCGACATGGCGGCATTCTTCTCGCGGATCGCCTATAAGCACACGGGCGAGTGGAAGGAAGAGATCATCTGCCTGGACCCGAAGTCTGCCGACGCCATGAAGGCGACACTGCCCGATGGCGCTTCGGTGCAGATCGGGCCGGACGATGACCCGCGACAGGCCTTCGCCGACTGGCTGACCGGCCCGAACAATCCCTGGCTTGCGCGCGCTGTCGTAAACCGGGTGTGGTATTGGCTCCTCGGTCGCGGCATCGTCCAGGAACCTGACGACATCCGGCCGGACAATCCCCCGTCGAACCCGGAGCTTCTGGCCTACCTGGAGAAGGAACTGGTCAGCGCCCACTACGACCTGAAGCACATCTACCGCCTGATTCTCAATTCCCGCACCTACCAACAGTCCTCGATCCCCCGCAGCGCCGGCCCGAAGGCGGACGCCCTGTTCGCCTACTACCCGGTGCGGCGTCTCGATGCGGAGGTTTTGATCGACGCCCTGTGCTGGATCGGCGGCGAGGGCGAGAGCTACACCAGCGCCATCCCAGAGCCTTTCACCTTCATCCCGACGGACCAGCGGACGATCTCCTTGCCCGACGGCAGCATCACCAGCCAGTTCCTGGAGATGTTCGGCCGCCCGGCTCGCGATACCGGCCTGGCGTCCGAGCGCGGCACGCAGCCCACGGATGCGCAGCGGCTGTACCTGCTCAGCTCGGCGGACGTGCAGCGCAAGATCGACCGCAGCCCGCGTCTGCGAAGCATACACGCGATGTTGTGGCGAGACTGGCCCGCGCTAATCGGGGAGATCTACCTGACCGTGCTGTCGCGTTACCCGACGCCGGACGAGGAGAAGGCCGCGGAGGCTTACTTCCACACCGCCAAGCTGCAGTTGTCCCAGGCCGAGGGCGATCTGGCGTGGGCGCTTATCAACAGCAAGGAGTTCTCGTACCGGCATTGATCTTACGCCCCTGCCGCTCTCTTTGGGCAGTGGCCCGACAATCTTGTCGGGGACCGATGCTACTTTGGGGAATCCGCGACAGGATTGTCGCGGCCACGGTGGCTCTCCACTGGTGGGGAGCTGGGAACGGCAAGGGCTTCCTACCCCGCCCGCTTCGCGGGCACCCCTCCCTCGTAGGGAGGGGAGAACGGCAACCTCACCCCCCTGCCCCCCTCTTCACGAGGTGGAGAGGGGGGAAACGGCAAGGGCTTCCTACCCCGCCCGCTTCGCGGGCACCCCTCCCTCGTAGGGA
>CAYWBK010000334.1:0-3981 GCA_964455745.1 uncultured Armatimonadia bacterium | reverse complement strand
GGGGAGAACGGCAACCTCACCCCCCTGCCCCCCTCTCCACGGGGTGGAGAGGGGGGAAACGGCGACGGCAACGGCGAACGACTTGCGGGCGAGATGCCCGCACTACGCGGGGCGAGGCCATCGGCCCCATGCGACGGACCTGTCGAGGCGATGGAAATGGAGACTCCGGAAACCACACGAGCTATCGACCGACGGACCGCTCTGAAGCTTGGGGTGCTTGGAGCGGGCGCACTGGTGCTCTCAGACTGGCGCGTCGCCTGGGCGGCGCAGGGGCCTGCGCCAGCGGCGTCTGCGGCCGCTGCACCGTCTGCCGCCAAGGCGGCCAAAGCCAAGGCGATCATCCAGATCTGGATGTGGGGCGGGCCGTGCCAACTGGATACCTTCGACCCCAAGCCGGAAGCCGGGCGCGACTACTGCGGACCGCTCGACAAGCCGATTGAGACCAATGTGCCGGGCATCCGCATCTGTCAGCTCCTGCCGCTGTTGGCCAAGCAGGCCGACAAGTACGCGATCATTCGCAGCATGACCCACGACTCAAACTCTCACGAGACAGCCTCCTATATCGTGCAGACGGGGCATGAGCCTGGCGGCGGGGTCGTCTTTCCATGCGTCGGAGCCGTGGTGTCGTTGTTCAAGGGGTACGACCACGGGTACAAAGGGCTTATCCCGCCCTATATCGTGGTGACCCAGCCCCTGGGCCGATTCTCCGAGGCCGGCTTCCTCGGCCCAATGTACAAACCGTTTGCCACCGGGGGCGACCCCAATCAGAAGGTCTTCGCGGTGGAGGGGATCATCGCGCCAGGCATGACCGAGCAGCGGCAGATGAGCCGACGCGACCTGGTGCATGAGACCGACACGTTGGGCAAGGCCATGCCTACGGACGCCAGCTTCCAGCAGTTCGACCACTGCGGGGATAAGGCCTACGACCTGATCCTCGGCGACGCGGGCAAGGTCTTCGATTTGACGCAGGAGAAGGACGACCTGCGAACCCAGTACGGCCACAGCACGTTCGGCCAAAGCTGCCTGGTGGCCCGTCGGCTGGTCGAGCGCGGCGTGCCCTACGTGGCGATCAACTACGGGGGGTGGGATACCCACAAGCGGCACTTCGAGACCATGCGCCAGAAGCTGCCGGAGATGGACCGGGGCATGGCGACGCTGCTGCAAGACCTTTCCGACCACGGCCTGCTCGACAGCACGATCGTGTGGTGGGGCGGCGAGTTCGGGCGCACCCCCAAGGTCATGTGGGAGGAGCCCTGGAACGGCGGGCGCGGGCACTATGGCCGCTGCTTCTCTGTCGTCGTTGCTGGCGGCGGGTTCAAGGGCGGTCGCGTCGTGGGGGCCTCGGACGCCAAAGGCGAGACGGTCGCGGAGCGCCCGGTGCACCCGGAGGACTTGATCGGCAGCATGTACGAGCTGATGGGCATCGACCCCGACGGCCCGATGCCCAATGCCCGCGGGCTGTCCGTTCCCATGCTGCCGCCCGCCGAGCAGGGGCCCGGGAAGGGCCGGCTCACTGAGATCATGTAGACCGTGGAGCGTGGCCATGAGATCATCCAGGCGAGCGCTGTTTGTCGCGATGGCGACCCTCTGCGCGGCAGGTGCGCTGTGGGCGCAGACTGCGCGCGAGCCCTACATCGGCTACGCCTACCCCGCAGGGGGGAAGCAGGGCACCGCCTTCCAGGTCTCGGTGGGAGGCCAATTCCTCAACGGGGCCAGCGCAGTCTATGTCACCGGCACGGGTGTGCGCGCCTCGGTGGTCCAGTACATCGGACCGCTCGGCCCCCTGAACAAGGAGCAGCTCGATGAGCTGGCCAGACGCCTGGAGGAGATTCGCAACAAGCGTCTGGGCCGGCCAACCCAGGCCGCAGCGCCGGCAGCCCAGGGCAAGGACCAAGCCGCCGCGGCCAAGCCGGCGGTAGCCCTCCCCGACATCCCACAGTTGCGCAATCTCGACCAGCTTACTCCCGCGCAACTGAGGAAGATCGCCAACGATTTTCTCGGCGCCGCGAAGAAGAAAGCCCAGGCCAAGACGGCCATTGCCGAGACGGTGATCGTGCAGGTCACCCTCGACGCCAACGCCGACCCCGGAGACCGCGAACTCAGGCTCGCAACGCCCCTCGGCTTGACCAACCCCCTGCGCTTCCAGGTGGGCCTGTTACCGGAGGTCAAGAAGCAGGAGGCCAACGAATCGGCGACCGCCCTCCTGACGCCGCTGGACCTGCCCGTGGTGCTGAACGGTCAGATACTGCCGGGGGCCGTGGATCGCTTTCGCCTGCGGGCGAAGCGAGGCCAGAAGCTGGTGATCCAGGCGGAAGCCCGGCGGTTGGTTCCGTACCTGGCCGATGCCGTGCCCGGGTGGTTCGAGGCCGCGCTGACGCTGTGCGATCCCAAGGGCGAGGAGGTGGCCTATGCGGATCACTACCGCGCCGATCTCGATCCGGTCATCCTCTACGAAGTCCCCCAGGACGGCGATTACACACTGAAGATCAACGACACCCTCTACCGGGGGCGGGACGACTTCGTCTACCGCATCAGTGTGGGGGAGTTGCCGTTCGTCACGCAAATCTTCCCCCTGGGCGGCACCGAGGGCAAACCGACGACTGCTTCGGTCGCCGGTTGGAACTTGCCATGGGACCGCGTGCAGTTGGATACCCAGCCCGGTCTGGGCCATATCCGGGAAGTGGGCTGGCGCAGTCCTCAGGGGCTGACGAACTGGCTCTTGTGCGCGGTCGATACGCTGCCCGAAGTCCTGGCCGTCGAGCCGAACAACACCCCGAAGAACGCGCAGCGGGTGACGCTGCCGGTGATCGTCAACGGCCGTATCTCGCACCCCGGCGATGTGAACGTGTTCCGCTTTGAGGGGCGCGCCGGAGACGAGGTGGTGGCCGAGGTCTGCGCGCGCCGGCTGGGCTCGCCGCTGGATTCGTTGTTGCGATTGAGCAACGCGGCGGGGCGCGTTCTGGCGTGGAACGACGACTTCGATGACAAGGGGGCCGGCCTCGTCACCCATCAGGCCGATTCGTATCTTTGCGCGAAGCTGCCAGAGACCGGCGCCTATTATGTGCAGCTATCCGACACGCAGCATCACGGGGGCGATGAATACGCGTATCGGTTGCGCATCGCGCCCAAGCGGCCGGACTTCGCGCTCCGCCTGACGCCCTCCAGCGTCAATGTGCCCGCCGGACGCGCAGCCCCGATCTGCGTGTATGCGCTGCGGCAGGACGGGTTCGACGGCGACATCGAGGTGGCGTTGAAGAATGCGCCCGCCGGGTTCGCGATCAGCGGCGGCAGAATCCCCGCCGGTCTCGACCACGTGCGCATGACGCTCACGGCGCCGCGGATGCGGCCCGGCAGCCCGCCGGTTGTCTTGCAGTTCGAGGGATATGCCCAGCTTCGCGGAGCCACCGTCGTCCGTCCCGTCGTGCCCGCAGAGGACATGATGCAGGCCTTCGCCTACCGGCACCTCGTTCCCTCGCGAGAGTTGATGGTGGCGGTCAAGGGAGCGGGTCGCTTTGCGCCGGTGATCTCGCTGGCCGCAAACGGCCCAGTACGCATCCCAGCCAGCGGCATGGTCCAGGTGCGGGTCAACGCTCCGGGCCTTCCGATGGTGATCGACCGGCTCCACCTGCAGCTCAGCGAGCCGCCTGACGGCGTCACCCTCCAGAGCGTGAACCCCGTGCCAGGCGGTCTGATGCTCGCCCTGAAGGCGGACAAGGCGAAGGTCGGATATGCGGATAACCTGATCGTCGAGATGTCGGCCGACGTCCAGCCCGCGCGGCCGGCCAACAACCCGGCGAAGGCCAAGCAGAGGGTCCCCGTCGGCGTGCTGCCGGCTATTCCGTTCGAGATTGTGAAGTCGTAACCTCGTCCCTGGCTTCACGGCAACCTCACCCCCGGCCCCTCTCCACGCGTGGCTATACCCACATCTAGCGTGCGAATCACGGGCCGTTGCCCCAAAAGGCCCGAAGGGCCGAAAGAGTT
>CAYWBK010000333.1:0-7112 GCA_964455745.1 uncultured Armatimonadia bacterium | reverse complement strand
ACGGCACGGATAACGACCATGTGTCTGAGATGGTCTGTTCAGCCACTGTCAAGCTTCCCACACACATTGAGGAAGAGCGGCAACACAGGCGGCGGTGAAGACGCTGGCTGACATACACGGCGGCTGACGATGGTCTCGTAGGACCTTAGGGCGATGGGAGTGATGAGAATGCGCTATACGTACTCGATTGTGCTGTCACCCGGGGATGAGAGAGGCTTTGTCGTGGAGGTGCCCACACTCCCTGGCTGCGCTACCTTCGGGGAAACTCTGACAGAGGCCTTGCTCAATGCCGAAGAGGCGATCTCGCTGTACCTGGAGATGCTGCGGGATGATGGCGACCCGATCCCACAGGAGGGCGAGGAGGTCACGGTCAACGTCGGTCGAAGACGCGAGGTGCTTGTGCGCCAGGTCACAGTCGTGCTGCCAGAGGAGCTTGCCAATGTCGCGTAGGCTGCCTCAGGTGGACGCGCGCGAGCTTACCGCCGCACTCAAACGGGCGGGCTTCGAGGTGTGTCGCGGGAAAGGCAGTCATCTCGGTTTGCGGCACCCCGTCACCCAGCGACGAACAGTCGTCCCGCAACACCCGGGGAAGATAGACCCCTATCTGGTGGAAGTCATCCTCAAACAGGCAGGCATCAGCGCCACCAGGTTCCGGGACCTGCTCGGGTGATTGCGCGGTCGCGGCGACCGAGGCGGCAGTGAAGGCGCTGGCGGGGTAAGCAGAATGCGCCTGGAGTACATGGTAGTCCTGACGCCGTGCAAGAAGGGCGGGCATGTTGTCGAAGTGCCTGCCCTTCCCCGGCGGCGTGATCCGCCTCGAAACGTCCTGCCGTTGATCGTTCGCTGCCGTCGTCGTTGCCGTTCCGCTCATCATTCATCGCTCATCACTCATCGCTTCCAATGTCCACTCCCAACCTCATCATCGGAACCGCTGGCCATGTCGATCACGGTAAGACCGCGCTCATCCGGCGGCTGACCGGGATCGAGACCGACCGGCTGCGCGAGGAGCAGGAACGCGGGCTGTCGATCGATCTCGGCTTTGCGTACTTCGACTTGCCCTCCGGCGCGCACGGGTGCATCGTCGATGTGCCCGGGCACGAGCGGTTCATCAAGAACATGCTCGCCGGGGTGACCGGCTTCGACATCGTGCTTCTCGTCATCGCCGCAGATGAAGGGGTCATGCCCCAGACGCGCGAACACCTTGCGATCATCGACATCCTGGGCATCGAGACCGGGATGATCGTCATCACCAAGGCCGACATGGTCGATGACGAGTGGCTGGCGATGGTGCGCGAGGACATCGCCGCCGCGATGGAGGGCACCGTGTTCGCCGCCGCGCCGGTGGTGGTGACCTCGGCGAAAACGGGGCAGGGGTATGACGAGTTGATCGGGCGGCTGGACGACCTCGCACGACAGTACAAGCCACAGGATGTCGCAGGCCCGACGCGCGTGCAGATCGACCGCGTGTTTACGATTAAGGGCCACGGAACGGTCGTCACCGGCTCGCTGTTGCGCGGGGCGCTGAAGGTCGAGCAGGAACTGGAAGTCCTCCCGCAGGGCAAGAAGGCGCGGGTCCGCAGCGTCGAAGTGCACGGAGGGTTCGTGCAAGAGATCGCGGCGCCTTGCCGGGTCGGGGTGAACGTCGCGGGGGTGGACAAAGCCGACCTGGAGCGCGGCTCGCAGCTTGTCGCACCGGGGAGCATGAAGAATTCCTGGATGCTGGATGTGCGCCTGCGCGTTATCCCGGGGGCGGACCGCCCGTTGCAGTATCGTGAGCGCATCCGGCTGCATCACGGGACGGCGGAGCTGCTCGGGCGCGTCGTGCTGCTCGACAACGAGGCGCTGGTGCCGGGCGAGGAGGCCCTCGCGCAGCTTCGGCTCGAAGCGCCTGTGGCCGCCTCACGGGGCGATAGTTTCGTGATCCGGCGGTACTCTCCGGCGCACACCATCGGCGGCGGATTCGTCATAGACCCCGTGCCGACGAAGCACCGGCGCGGGCAGCAGGCCGTGCTGGAGCGGCTCCACGGGATGGAGGCCGGTTCGCCGGAGGAGCTAGCGCTGCGCTGGATCGGCGACCAGGGGCGGGCGGCCTTCCGCGCAGCCGACCTGTCGGGGGCGCTGCAACTCCCGGCGCAGACGGGCGGGGAGATCATCGCGACGCTTGTGGACGGCGGGCTGGTGGTGCCGCTAACCGGCGAGCTTTACGCCTCGGCGGAGGTCTTGGATGCGCTGATGACGGCGATCCAGGATGCCTTGCGCGAGTACCACGATCAGTTCCCGCTGCAAAGCGCCATGCCGCTGAACCGCCTGCAGGCCGCACTGGATCGGCCGCCACAGCCGCTGCTTGCCGCGGCGCTGGCGATGCTGCAGGAGCAGGGCCTCGTGGTGGAGCAGCCCGGGGGACGACGGCTCGGCAGCCACTCGGTGCAGATCGGCGGCGAGATGCAGGCGAAGCTCGCCGCCATCGCGGAGAGAGCGCGCCAGGCGGGAAGCTCGCCGCTCACGCGCGCGGAGGTGCTGACGGAGCTGGCGGCCATCGGCCCGGCGGAGGAGCTGCTGTCGCTACTGTCCCGCGAAAGCGCGCTCGTGCCGGTGGGCGAGTTCATGATGCACGCGGACGCGCTGGCGGCGGCGCGAGAGGCCATCGCGGCGCATTACCGGGCTTCCGGCGCGTTCACAACCTCCGAAGCGCGCGAGATTCTGGGCGCCAGTCGCAAGTATGTCGTCGCCATCCTGGAGCATTTCGACGCGGCAGGCGTTACAAGAAGAGACGGCGATGTGAGGCATGTACTGAGGGTTTGATGCGAAGACACGGCGTCGCGCTTCTGGGAGCGCTTCTACTATTGCTGTGTGCGCCCGGCTGGACCGCAAGGCCCGGCCCGTTTGTGTTCATGTACGGGGTCCAGGACTTCCCGGACACCCCGCAGGTCGCCAAGTCCCTGGGCATGAACACCGTCTACATCGACCTGCCCATCGATGCCCCGGGCCGCGCCTCCGAGTTCGTCTCCGAGGCTCACCAGGCTCACAAAGCCGGCTTGGCCATCATCTTTGGGCTACCCACCACGCTCACCGACGACTACCACCGAAGCCCGCTGAACGCCTCGTATGTCCGCGCGGTTACGGAGTGGATCACCGCGATGGTGAAAGCTCTGAAGGGCCAGCCGGGCCTCGTAGGCTGGGCGACCGGGCATTTCCTCGAGAAGTGCATCTCCTACGATGACGCGGACTTCCGCACTTATCTGAAGCGTTGGTATCCTTCGGTCGACCTGCTGAATGCGTCGTGGGGCACCCAGTTTCCCACCTGGACGAGCGTCACTCAGGAGGGCGCCGCCAAGGCGGATGAGGGGCTGCCTTTCAGCGTCGGGCGGGCGTCGGTGGACCTCGCCGACTACAAGCGCCAGGCTTATTCGGACATCATGGCGATCTGGGCCAAAGCGATCCGCGCCGCCGACCCGGACCCGGCTCACCTGATCTTCACCGGCCGCGTAACGCTTTACCGAAGTCTCATGGCCATCCCCGACGGGTACGACGTCGTGTGCCCCTCCATGCCCACCGACATCTTGGAAAACGATGTTCCGACGGGGAACGTGCAGGCCGTGGACATGGCTCGGCGAGCGGGCAAGTTCCACGTCGTGCCCAGCCTGCGTATCCCGGTCCCGCCCGACCCGCATTACCTCGACCGAACGCTGTCCGACTGGATCCGCGAGGCCGGGCTTCACGGCGCGGTGGGGGTTGCGCTCGAGGATTTCGACCGAATGACCGCGCTGCACGAGCAGTTCGACGACGCGGTGGCGCACGTCCAACAGGAAGTCAGCGCCAGCGCCTACGGACCTGTCTTCGCCTCCGAGCCGAAGCCCACGATCGCTTTCCTGTACGAGCCCTACGCCGGCAGTTGCCAGGTGCTCAACGTGCCCATTTACGGATACCTGCCTCGCTTCTCCGAGGGAGAGCCGGAGAACCCTTACTACGCCTTCCGCACCGGCACGATCTTCGGGATCGCCGATTACATCGCAGTTCAGGACTTGCCCCAGCAAAGCCTTTCTCAATACGGGGCGGTGATCGCGCCACTGGCCTTGCACATCCCCGATACCGTCGGGCGGCAAATCACCGAGTTCGTGGTCAACGGGGGAGCGTTCCTCGCCGACTTCGGCCTGGGGATGTACGAGAGCGGGTCCTGGCAGGCGATTCCCGACAGCCTCGCACACATCTACCCCGGCGTCGCGCTGACGGACCTGAAGGCCCGATTCGGAGATCTTTCAGTGGGAGCCACGAGCCGTTTCTTCCCCTCCCTGCAGATCGGGATGAGAAGCATTGGGATGTTCAGTCTGCCGAAGAAGACAGGCGCGGCTACTGAGAAGCACAGATATGCGGTCAGCAGTTGGGGGGGGCGGACGCTTCTTCCGGAGGGCGCGGGAGTTGTGGCGCTGACGGACCGCGTCTTTGACAAGCAGAAGCGGCCCCTGTTCACCGGGATCATCGCCATCAGTTGCGACGCCGGCCTATCGGTATTCGCCACTCACCGTCTGTGGCCGTACTGGCTGCCGGACGACCCGATGTTCATGGCTTTCCACCGGGACCTATGTGCGAACCGGGCGGCGGGGCAACTGGGGGAGCTGCCTTTTTGGGCGAATCCGGTGCGGATATCGTTCGGCGACCGCGGCGTGAGCCTGCTGAACACCACACAGCGCGCGCTGTCTGCGCCGGTTGCCTGCTTCCGCGCCGAGCACCGAGTGTACGCGAACGCCTACAGCCAATTCTCGACGGCGTGGCGGGATGCCGCCGGGCTGCGGTCGGGTGCGGTGGTGCTGACGGCGAGCATCGAACCCAAGGGGATGGCGCTCTGCGAGCCGACGCCGCTGATGGTGAGGCCTTACGAGGGGGATGCGCGGGTGTGGCTGGATGAGTATTCCGCGCAACAAGTTGTGTTCCGCGTGGCCGGCGACGGAGCGGACATCGCCCCGCATCCCGGTCACGGGCAGATATTCACCCGCGCCGGCGAGACCACGATTCGCTTCACGCTGGGGGATGGAACCTACCGCGTCTTGCCGGGCTCGCGGCATGTTGTGACCACGGTCGGGGAGACGGGGAAACTGACAGCATCGACCGTGGTGGCCGATGCTGCCGGGAGCCTGGACTTCTCAACGACCATCACGCGGGCCACCCTCGCGATTCGCCCCGCCCCGCAGTAGCCCCGCCCGACTACCTGAAGGCGTTGACCACGCCCAGCACTCCACCCAGATATATCACTGCATTGTACAACGTGTTCCAACTGAAGAAGTGGCTGCCCTCTTCAGGCACGTAGAGGATGTCCCCGGCCTTGAGTTTCGTCGGCTCGGGCGCAACCCCGCGCCGCAGGTCCGCAAGCTTGACCTTGATGAACTCCGAGGTGCCGTCGGCGTTCGTGCGCACCAGTACCGAATCGTTCGCGCTGGCGTTCGAGGCAAGGCCGCCGGCGCTGGTGAGGGCGTCGATGATCTTCATGTCCGGTTCGACGGGGAACGCGCCCTGTCGCCCGACAGCCCCGAGGACATACATGCGGTCCAGCGTCGGCACGAGGACGACGTCGCCGATTTCCAGGTCGCAGTTGCCCCTCAGATCGCCGTCGTGCAGCATCTTGTAGAGATTGACCGGGACGCGCTGGTCATGTCTGAGAATCGAGACCCGCGCGATGTCGGCGTCGGCGGTAGTGCCGACCACTGTGAGCAGGCGCAGTATATCCTTCTGCTGGGCATCGCGGATGCTGAAGGTGCCGCCCTTTTGCACGGCGCCGACGAACAGCACCGTCTCGGGGTCGGCTTCCGGCACGACCAGCGTGTCGCCCGCCGCGAGCGTGACGTTGTTGGCGACCTTGCCCTCCCGAAGCAGCGCGCGCAGGTCAACTTTCTCCTCAGTGCCTCCGGCGCGGATGATTTTCGCATTCTCCGGCCCGGACTCCGGCTTCAGGCCGCCGGCGTTCGCCAGGACTTCCAGCACGCTGAGCGGCTCGGGGGCCTCGAAGGTCCGTGGCGAGGCGACCTCCCCCAGTACCGAGATCTTCTCCGCATCCTGAACGACCAGGGTATCCCCGGCCTTCATCACGATGTTCTGCTCGAGGTCACCTTTCAAGAGCAGCTTCCTGAGGTCTATGACGATCGGTTTCTCGTCCTTGCGCAGAAGCACCGCCTGGGTGCGGTTCGCCGAGGCCGTCAGTCCCCCCGCGATCCGGCCGAGTGCGTCGACGATGCGGATTTCCTGGTCGATGGGAAGCGTGGCGCTGCCGGGCTTTTGGACCTGCCCGAGGACCGTGATCTCATCCTCCAGCTTCGGGACGTACAGCACATCGCCCCACTGGACGCCCTCGTTGATGTTCATCGCCGTGCCGGCGCGGAAGCCGCTCATATCGAAGATCATCGGCTGGCCGCCGGAGTGCGTCAGCCGGACGCGGCGCAAGTCGCCGATCTCGGTCGGCCCGGCCGCCGCGAGGGCATCGGCGATCGACGACCCGAACGGCAAGACCAGCGGACCGGGTTTCATAACATACCCCGATGCGTACACCTTTCGCTCCGAGCCCATTTCATCCAGCGAGACCGTGACGAAGGGGCGCTTGACGAGGTCCTTACAGGCTTTCTCGACCGCATCCCGCGCTTGCGTGAGTGTAAGGCCCGAGACCTGCAGCCCGCCGACCACCGGCAGCGTGATGTTGCCGGTCGGTCCAACCATGAACTTGCCGCTGAGGTCCGTCTCCCCAAACACCTGGATGACAAGCAAGTCACCCGAGCCCAGTTTATGATCGGCAAGAGGGGCCGCGTGCGCACCGCTACAAAGAACGGTCAGCGCCGCACACGCCGCCAGCAAGAGCCGGGGAGACCTGAGGGAACGTCGAGCGGTCGCGGAATGGTCGCCGGGGTTCGGCATCATCGCGTGGCTCCAGGTATGAACAAGGTTGGCAAATCTCGGCGAACGATACTACTCTTGGATTCTACGTCCGGGGAGGGGTAGTGTCAAGTTGAGCGGCGAAAGGCTCCAGGAGCATCGTTTTTGGATGTGGCACTTTCAACGGTCAAGGCGCGGGGTGTCGCGGCCTCGTTCCGGCCCGCGAAGCGGGATGGAACGAGGCCGTGACGGGGACCCCG